>NZ_JAWXXL010000005.1:0-194746 GCF_034334985.1 Acutalibacter intestini
TTTCTTCCAATGTTCCGGCACTAATGCCAGCCAGGTCGGGGTACTTCTCAAGCACGTCAAAGTCCGGCGTCGGGCTCGGGCTCGGTTTCTCGCTGGGCGTCGGGCTCGGGGTGGGCTCGATGATTTCATTGGCGGACAGGGTCCACACATTCTTGGTCACGCCATCCTCGGCAACCACAACAATGGGAATGGGATTGCTCAGGTTAAAGGTCTTCAAGTGGTCGGCAGGGTCATATTCCTCGCCGTCCACACTCTCAATGGTGGCCATAGGAGACACGGTAATGTCCAGGCGCACCTTGGTAATATCTACTTCTTCCGCATGGGTCAGGTCAACCTTGGCGGTGAGGGTGTCAACGTCCAGCTCGGCGGGAGTTTCGTCCACGCGCAGGCTGAGGATATTGGCCTGCTTGTCAATGCCGTTAATGGTCAGCTGCAAGCGGTAGTTATCCATGGTGTGCTGGTTCTCGTTGTACACATGGAGCTCGGCCTCTTTGCCCAGAATGGTGCCCCACAGCTGGTAGAGGTACTTGGTGTTGGCGCCCATGCCGGTTACCTGGGTCTCATCGCCGGTCAGGGGGTCAATAATCCACAGCTCGTTGTCCTTTACAAAGAAAGTAGTGTCGCTGTCGATAGAATTGTCCACACGGTTCTGGTCGTTCATCTTGGTGAAATAGGGATCCAGGGCCGCGTCGGCAGTGTTAAAGGGCTTGCGGGTGGTATCGTCGGCAGCGTTCAGCAGAACAGCGCCGTCGTCCACAGTCCAGGTCAGTTTGAAGTCTTTGCTATCGTTGTCGCGGTAAGTGTTCCAGTTGTAGCTATAGGGAACGTCGATGTTGATGGTCTTGTAGTAACGGCCAGCAGTAGCGTTCACCTTGTCGTTGCCGGAAACGTTCACCAGGCTGTCGCCAGTCTTGGCTTTATCCTTCACCACGGTCACATAGTACACGCGGGTGGCGGCAGCAGCGGCCTTATTGGGGTCGTTGCCTACACTGGCAGCAGCCCACTTAGCGGCGTCGTCCTGGCTTACCACGTACAGTTTGTTAGTTTCAGAAACACGGCTGGGAGTAAAGCCCTTGCCGTCGGCAGACCAAGCGGCCAAATCGGCATTTGAAGTTGTGCAGTCGATCGCGAACTGCTTGGCAGCAACACCGTTACCAGCCTTAGTCTGATCATCCATATCCAGGCTTATGCCATCCACCAGATAAGGTACATACCAGTTATCATCATCATTGGTATATGCGTTATAGGTAGTGGGAGTATTGGCATCTGCACGGTACACAGTGGAATTGGCGGAAGAGGTCAGGCCATCCAGGTAAATGGTCTCGTTAACGGCAGCGTTAGTAGCCGCGTTTACGCCGAAGTCCTCGGGCACATGGATCTTAATGGCGTATTCCTTGCCGTTGCCATTGGGGATGGGCAGAATCTCAATTTTCTGGTCAGCCTTGGCATAGTAGTTGTGGCCGCCCATGGTACCGATGTAAGGAGCGTCGGCACGATTTACGTCAGGGGCTGCGGTAGGAGTAGCAGCATAACGGTTTGCCAGAGCAGCAAAGTTGGTCATGGTCCGGCCACCGTGGAGCAGGTCCTCCTCCAGGGCAGTAGAAGCGCCGATCAGATCCAGCTCTGCTTCCTTGTTGTTGGAGGAGCTGCCGTTGGACTTCTCCTTCTCAAAGGAGATGGTCCACACGCCCTTGTGGGTCTCGTCGTTGTTGTTGCTAACGCTTAGAATCAGTACGTCGGTGTTAGCAGTGGTGCCAGGGGCGTTGCGGGTCTTGTTCAGCAGGTAGCTGATGTTCCACAGGTCACCCAGGGTGGTTTTGCCATTTTCAGTCTCAGTGTAGTAGTTGGCCTTGGCAAACTGACTCCAGTAACGAGTACCGGGGTCTACGGTCCACACGCTGTCACCAAGGGTATTGGTGTAGGTGTTGGTGCCGCGCCACAGGCCGCCGGGGGTTACCACAGCGCCGTCGCTGGACTCCAGAATGAGGTACAGACCGGTCAGGTTGCTGTGCAGGGTTTGTATATAAGTAGCGTCCTTCGGTGCAGTAAACGTAGTAGTCGTCGTACCTGCATCGTTTTTCAGAATATACCCACTACCCACAAATTGCTTCAGCCATGTGGCAACACTAGGATTGTCAGTACCCAAAGAGGCATTCGTGTTTGTAATAGTACAAATCTCAGTATCATTTGTATCCAGACCAGTAAATGTAATAACTTTCTTATCCGCAGCGCTGCCTTCACCTTCAGCAATCACTACATAGGCACCATTTTTCTTAGCCTGAAGATCCATACAGGATGAAGTATCGTTCCAAACAATCTTCAGATCACTTTCATCATCAATGCCCATATCAGCAAGAACTGTAGCTAGATTTGCTGCGAAATCGCCACCACCATTCACTGATATAGTGAACTTATTGGCATCAGCTGTTCCAGGGAACAGAATTTGAGTAGGGGCGTTGTTAATCTTCTTTTGAACAGCGGGAACATCAACGATTGTGCTGTTAGCCGCATAAACACTCTCCGGTACCCGGAACACAAAGTCCTGGGTGCCAGCGGTCTTGGTGGCTTCGTAGACCATCTCGCCCTTGCCGTTCACCAGGTAGGCGCGCTGAATGTCGGTACCGGCGTTCTGGGCACGCTTAATGGTGATCTTATAATCCGTAAACTTGGTGGCGTCAGACGGATTTGCCACGCGAATGGTAAAGCTGCCGTCGCCGGTGTCCAGATTGTCGATGTAGGTAGCGGAGTTGAGGTTGGGCTTATCCAGATACAGGTCAGCCCCGGTAGCAGTGGCCACTACCTTCCAGTAGCTTCCATCGCTATCGTCGTCCTGGGCAGGCACAGAGATAACAGCCTCGCTGTCGGTACGTAGGCTGATACGGGCAGGATGCACGCCAGCGCCGTCACGGTAGATATAGTTGCTGTCTACCATGTAGTCAAAGCTGGTGGGCAGGCCGCCAAAGTTCCACTTGGCCTCGTAGCCGTTCAGCTGGAAGGTGATCATCTCGGGAGTGCCTGCGGTGGTGGCGGTAGCCTTGTCACGCAGGACGATTTTCACGTTCTTAAAGTAAGAAGGCTCGGTGGTAACGCCATCGTCGTAGTTAGCCTCGGTCTTTACGTTGAGGTAGGCAACCAGGGTGCCATTCTTGGCAGTAAAGGTGATGGTGTTCTGCTCACTCTTAATGGGCTCATCGTCGGTATCATCATAAGCATTGGCCCAAATGAGGTCTGTGTTGGGGTCCTCTACCCGCAGAACGTTCTCGTCATGATTAAAGAGCACATGGGCCTGGGTGTTGGCAATGTTGAAGTCAGGCACCAAAATGGTGTAGACCAGGGTCTTGCCATCGCTGTCCAGCACGCCCTCGTCGGCAGGGAGAGCAGTGTTGTAATGGTCCTTGCTAGCAACCAGCTTTACACCCACGTCGCTCAAGGCGGCCTCATGCACAAACTTTACGGTGTAGTTTTTGGTGTGCTTGTCGGGAGCGGTTACGGTGACGATGCTCTCCATCTGGTTTGCGCCGTCCTTGTAGCTGATCTCGGCATGAGCGGAGGAGGGAACGAACACCCGGCGGAACTGGATGTCGCCTACAGAGGTGGCGTTAGTAGTGTTGCCGAAGGAACCGGCACCATTAACGCCGTCGCCCAGACCTACGTCCTCGCGGGTCATGCCCAGAGGCAGCACAATGGTGATAACCGCGTTCTCGTTATCCACAGTGCCCTTAATGCCCTTAAAGGTGTAGTCCGTGGTGCCCTCGCGCCAGCTCTGGTTGGGCCGGATGGCGCGCAGAGTGGTGTCGTCGTTGGGCACGGTGGTCCCCACGGTGAACTCGATGGAGGTATTCTCCACAGCGTTCTCCTTAGCGGTGTCCTTAATCTCCAGGTCAATGGTATAAACATTGTCGGAGACCTTGGTAGCCTCGGTGAGCAGGTCAATGCCGTTCACCGGAAGCTTGCGCTTGACGTTACGAGCTGTGGTAATGGTTAGCTCGTAGTCAGGCTCGGTGACCCATGCCAGGCTTACTGTGGTGGTATCATATACCGTCACAGTATATTTGCCGTCAGCATAGGTTGCTGTGCGGTTGTTCGCGGTGACGTCCGGATGCTTTAGCTCCGGAGTCGGTGCGGGATCTGTGGGAGCATCCTCCGCCGCAGCACTGAGCGGAATCATTGCGACGACCATCATGATGGCCAGAAGCATCGCAAGTGATTTCTTCAGAAACTTGCTTTTGTTCATGATTTCAACCCTCTTAAATTTTAGATTCTCAGCCGGCCTTTTTCGCCGCTGAGTGGAAGTTAACTATATATTACAACTGGCAAAATAAAGACATAGAATTGGCAATTTGAAATGGAAGTTCTAAGAAAGACTTGTCCCAAAGGACCTTTTTCGTGCCACAGGAGATGAAGATAATGGGGCAATCTATAAAAAAGACGTAAAAAAGCCGCTCTCTTTTTCAGAGAGCGGTTACATTTCGTTGAACTCTTAAATTAATAATCTTCTGGGCGCAGTAGTTCCTCGGGAATATGAGCCATAACATCATCCACATAGTGCATCTTCTGCCACTCCTCATCAAAATTTGGATAGAAAGTGCGACAGGCAAATTCTTCGGTCAGCGGGCCCCATAGGTTACCAGAGCGCAGTAAAAACTCACTAGGGTCCTTGTCATAATGAATATGCAAAGACAGTTCCCGAATAAACCACATTTCCATAGCGGCCTCAGGCGGCAGCGAAGTATTATTCAAAATAAAACTGTACTGGGATTCCAAAATGGGCCTAGCCACTTCTTCCGGCTGGGCATCTGTAATCATTCGTACTGCTAAATCTAAGTATGAGCGCTGGGTCTCCCCAGCCAGATCATTTTCAACGGGCAAAGCCAGTATCCCGGCCTTCTCAATGCGCAGGATGGTGCGCATAAAGTATCTGAAAATTTTATCAAGATTCTCGCTGCCAAACTCCGTGCGGATATTTTCCATGCTGTCCTCCTAAAGTAGCTTCTCCATATACCCACAAGTAAAGGGGAAAAAATCAAAACTCTGGTACCATCTCTTCAGCACTAGATTTTCCTCCACAAGACCAAGGACCATCTTCTTGCAAGGACGTTGGCGTGCCTGAACAAAAGCATGCTCCAACAGCCCCTGGCCCTTCCCTTTGTGACAAAGGGAAGGGTCTATACAGAGATGATTTATCTCACACACAGCATGATTTTGAAAATGTATGGAGTAATATCCCGCCAGCTGTCCATTATACCAGCAGACAAACAGCAGCCAGTCTGGATCAGCTAGCTGCTGGGCTAGACGTTCCTGGGTAATGGCAAATGCCGTAAACCTAAACGCATTTTCAGGGGTGAAACCAAAGTCCTCCGCTACAGTAAGGAAGCTCTTATGAATGAGCTGTACGCAACCAGGCAGATGCTCTTTCTGAACAGGAAGAATGGCGGGAACAGTTGGCGCCCATTCCGAGACCCCTGGCTCATCCCTCCTCCGCGCACTCTCAAAACTTTCGAAACCGCTTATACCGCTCTTCTAACAGCTCCTCTGTGGGCTTTGCCAGCAGACCAGGCAGTATCTCTGCCAGCTGATCTCGAATCTGCACGTAAGAGTCCTCAAAATTTTCCTCAGGAATGACCTGCTCCACAATACCCAGCTCCTGCATATCCTGAGCGGTCAAACGCAGGCACTCAGCAGCGTCTTTTACTTTTTTAGCGTCCTTCCATAGGATACTGGCACAGCCCTCTGGTGAAATAACGGAGTATACCGCATTTTCCAGAATCCACACCTGATCTGCCAAGGCCAGGGCCAAAGCTCCGCCGCTGCCCCCCTCCCCTACTAGAATGGAGATCACAGGTGTACGCAATGAAGAGAGCTCTAATAAATTTTCAGCAATAGCCTGCCCTTGGCCCCGCTCCTCGGCCCCCAAACCGCAGTAGGCCCCAGAGGTATCCACAAAGCACACCACCGGCCGGCGGAACTTTTCCGCCTGTTTCATCAGCCGCAGGGCTTTCCGGTAGCCCTCTGGATTTGGCATACCAAAATTTCTCCGCACCCGTTCCTTGGTATCCGCGCCTTTCTCAATGGCAATCACCGTTACCGGATGACTATCTAGAGACGCCAAGCCGCCTACAATAGCCGGATCGTCAGAAAAGCGCCGGTCGCCGTGGAGCTCAATAAAATCGTCAAATACATTTTCAATATACACAAGACCCGTGGGACGTCCCTTGGACCGTGCTAAAACCACTTTGTCATACGCGCTCAAAACTAGTCACCTCCAAACATAGCGGGCACCATATGCCCAGACCCGTGCAGAGCCAGCAGCTGGGCAATCACTGTTTTCTGCCGGTCCCGGGGCACAATCAGGTCTACAAAGCCGTGCTCTACAAGAAATTCCGCTGTCTGAAAGCCCTGGGGCAGCTTTTTTCGAATGGTCTGCTCAATCACCCGGGCCCCGGCAAAGCCAATGGTGGCCCCGGGCTCGGCCATGATGATGTCTCCATCCATGGCAAAGCTGGCGGTTATACCGCCCAGGGTGGGGTCGGTCAGCACCGTCAGGTAAAAGAGCCCCGCCTGGCTGTGGCGCTCCACAGCGGCGCTGGTTTTGGCCATTTGCATTAGCGAGAGAATCCCCTCCTGCATCCGCGCCCCTCCAGAGACCGTAAAGCCTACTACTGGAGCGCCTAGGCTGGTGGCATACTCAAATAAGCGGGTGATCTTTTCCCCTACCACAGTACCCATGCTTCCCATCATAAAGTTAGAGTCCATAATAAATAGGGCGCAGGGATGCCCCCCCACCTGGGCGGTGCCGCATACCACAGCATCTTTCTCTCGGGAGGAAAGCCGGGCGTTGCGCAGCTTCTGGTCATAGTTGGGAAACCCCAAAATGTCCCGGCTAATCAAGTCCGCGTCTAATTCTTCAAAGGTGCCCTCATCCGCAATATAACCAATACGCTCCCGAGGCCCCATGCGAAAATGATAGCCGCAAGCAGTGCACACATTCATGTTTTCTTGTAGGTCGCTTAAGGGCAGCTGTACCCCACAGCGGGGGCAGGCACTGCGAATACCGCTGTCCTCGGCCTCTTTGCCGCCCTTTTCCAGCTCGTTTTGGGGCGAGCGGAACAGTCCCATCAAATTCATCAGCCTGCGCCCTCCTTAGCCTTTTGGTCTAAAGTATTTCATAAAGTCTGTGTAGTAGTCCCCGGCCCGGAACTGCCGGTCTCGAACAATCTCAATCTGCTCTTCAATATTGTTTCCGGTTCCGTCTATAATCAGTTCGCATAGAGCGGACTGCATTTTACGGATGGCCTCCTCCCGGGTAGAGGAATAAACAATAAGCTTACCCAGCATGGAGTCATAATAGGGAGAGATGTCATACCCCTGGTACAGCAGGGTATCAAACCGCACCCAGGGCCCCCCCGGTGGATGGAAAAAACGTACCTGGCTGGCATGGGTCGCGTTGATCCTGCACTCAATTGCCGCGCCCCGCAGGTCAATGTCCTCTTGGGAAAAGTCAAGGGGCACCCCCGCGGCAATACGGATCTGCCATTTGACAATGTCCACACCGGTAACCAGTTCGCTTACTGGGTGCTCTACCTGCAAACGGGTGTTCATCTCCATAAAATAGAAATTCCCGCTCTTGTCCATCAAAAACTCTACAGTACCCGCATTGACATATTCCGCTGCCTTAGCGGCCTTGGTGGCGGCCTCCATAAGCTTTTGCCGGGTCTCAGGGTTCACTCCAGGCGAGGGCGATTCCTCAATAAGCTTTTGGTTGTTTTTTTGAATGGAACATTCCCGCTCCCCCAGGCAAACTACCCGGCCTGTGGTGTCTGCCAACAGCTGTACCTCAATATGCTTAACAGGGGCCAGATACTTTTCCATATAGAGCCGCCCATCTCCAAAGGCTTTCTCCACCTCAGCGGAAGCGGTCAAAAAGGCCCGCTCCAGGTCCTCGGGGCGCTCTACTAGGCGGATACCCTTTCCGCCACCCCCAGCGCTGGCCTTTACCATTACCGGATAGCCCAGCTCTTTAGCAGCGGCCTTTGCTTCTTCCACAGTGGCCAGAACCTGGGTGCCAGGGGTGGTGGGCACACCGTTTTCCCTCATCAAGCGACGGGCCGCGTCTTTGTCACCCATTTTGGCAATCACGTCCCCTGGAGGGCCGATAAAGGTAATACCATATTTGCGGCACATGCCAGCGAATTCAGCGTTCTCAGACAAAAAACCATAGCCAGGATGGATGGCCTGGGCGCCGGTAGCCACTGCCGCACTGATAATCCGTTCTCCATTCAGGTAGCTGTCCTCAGCCCTGGCTCCGCCAATACACACGGCCTGGTCCGCTAGCCCCACATGCAGGGACTCCCGGTCCACCTGAGAATAGACCGCTACACTGGAAATGCCCATTTCTTTGCAGGCTCGAATGATCCGGACCGCAATCTCGCCTCGGTTGGCAATTAGAATTTTTGTGAACATGCGTCCACCCCTTTCTTAAAGGCCCTGGGGCCTTTGTCACACCCCGCAGCCCTGAAGGCCGTGGGACCCTCTGCCCCACACCCCGCAGCCTTTGGAAAAGGCTGGCGAAACTATTTCTAATACGGGCCAGCCACAGCCCCTGCCACAAAGCAGAAAGCCGGGTGAGAGCGGGAACGTTTGGAAACTTCGGTACTTTTCCTGGGCCGCCAGCAGCGAACGTCCCGAACCGGCAATGAAACCGCTCCGCATTACTTCCAAGAAATAAACTCTTACTCCGCGTCCACCTTTACCAATGCAAAAGAGAACTCCGCCGAAACGCAGACCTTGCCGTTTACCCGGCCGGTCCCCTTGGCAAAGTAGAACTGCCCCCGGCTGCGTACCAGTTCGCACTGGCTCTCAAATACATCCCCGGGCTTTACCTGCCCCCGAAACTTCACATTTTGTAGGCCCGTGAACAGGGGTGTCATACCTTCGGCCTGGCCAATGAGCAGCACGCATGCGGATTGAGCCAGCATTTCGCACTGAATGACGCCTGGCACCACCGGATTGCCTGGGAAGTGTCCCTGCAAAAAGAACTCGTCCCCTCGTACCTGGTACTTACCCTGGCTTTTGCCGTCAACTAACTCCACCTGGTCCACCAATAACATGGGTTCCCGGTGGGGCAGCACTTTCTTAATCTCGTCTCGATTCACGCCTCGGCCCTCCCTTACGGCACAATGCGGAACAGGGGCTGGTTATATTCCACCACCTGGCCGTTGCCTACGCAAATTTCCGCCACCGTACCGTCTATTTCGGCGGGAATCTCGTTCATCAGTTTCATGGCCTCAATAATGCATAGGGTGTCTCCTTTGCGCACTTTAGCGCCCGCCTCCACAAAAGGCGGACTATCCGGCGCGGGGGCCGCATAGAATACCCCCACGGTGGGCGAAAGCACAAGGGTACCATTTTTTGGGGGCGGATCCGGCTCTACCGGAGCGGGAGAAAAGGGTGAGGCCGTTAGGGCCTGGGCAGGGGCGACAGTATTGACTCGTTCCAGCTTTAGGCTTACCCCGTCCTGGGTCAGCTCCAAAGAGGTCAAGGCGTTTTCCTTCATGAGCCGGGCCAGACTCTCAATTGATTTTATATCCATCACCATGCCGCCTTTCAAAGTTTTTTAAACGCTAAGTAGGCGTTATGTCCGCCAAAGCCTAAAGAGGCAGATAGAGCTAGCTCTATGTTTACCTGACGCGCGGTATTTGGCACATAGTCCAGGTCGCATTCTGGGTCTGGCTCCTGATAACCAATAGTGGGCGGAACCACACCGTTTTTCAGGGCCAGCACACAGGCAATGGCCTCCACAGCTCCGGCAGCCCCCAGCATGTGGCCGGTCATGGACTTGGTAGAGCTCACCAGGCAGGCCCGGGCAGCATCCTCTCCCAAACCCAGCTTAATGGCTTTTGTCTCGCAGGCATCGTTCAAGGGAGTACTGGTACCATGGGCATTGATATAGATCTTTGCGGGGTCGGCGCAGCCGCCAGCCTCGTCATAGGCCAGTTTCAGGGCGCGGCCTCCGCCAGAACCCTCTGGATTAGGAGCGGTAATATGGTGGGCGTCACAGGTAACGCCATAGCCGCACAACTCACCCAGAATTTCCGCGCCTCGGGCTTTTGCGTGCTCATACTCCTCCAGCATCAAAGCTCCCGCGCCCTCGCCCATCACAAAGCCGTTGCGCCGTGCGTCAAAAGGTACACAGGCGGCGGCGGGGTCCTCTGTGGTGGAAAGAGCCTTCATGTTGGAAAAACCCGCCAGCCCCAGGGGAACGATGGCCGCCTCTGCGCCACCGGTCAGGGCGGCGGTCAAATAACCGTGCTTAATGGCCCGGTAAGCCTCGCCAATCGCATTGTTTCCCGTGGCACAGGCAGTAACAGAAGAGACCGCCGCGCCCTGGAAATTGTACTTAATGGCAATTAGCCCACCGGCCATGTTGATGATCAGGGCGGGGATAAAGAAAGGGGATACCCGGCGGGGGCCCTTTTCGTCTAAAATACGCTGCTGCTGGGCAAAGGTACCGATGCCGCCGATACCGGAGCCAAAGTATACGCCCACCTCTTCTGGGGCGATGGTGTGGAGAATGCCGCTCTGCTCCACAGCCTGCCCGGCGGCGGTCAGTGCGTACTGGCAGAAGAGATCGAACTTGCGTAAGTCCCCCTTGTCCATATACCGGCTGGGGTCAAAGTCTTTTATTTCAGCGGCCACTTTGACCTTGAAGTCTCCGGCATCAAATTTCGTAATGGGCCCCACTCCGCACCTGCCGGAGACAAGGCTGTTCCAATAACTTTCCACATCATTGCCAATAGGCGTCACAGCGCCCATTCCGGTAATTACAACCCGATTCAAGGGTAGATCATCCTTTCAAGCTTCCAAAGAAGGGAGCAGTAAGATTCGCTTTAACAACTGTACATTTGCGTTTCCATCATATGGAATTAGGCCGGCGCATTACTGCATGGACCAAAGCCGGTCTATTGCTTATGTGGCTAAGCTGCTTATAGCTACGTGGCTAAACCGCCGTCCACCCGGATGGTTTCGCCAGTAATGTAGTCGGACTCAGGCGAGGCCAAAAACAAGGCCGCGTTAGCCACGTCCTCTGGCGAGCCCATGCGCTTCATGGGCACCTGCATCAGCAGCGGATTGTCCGCAGTAATATTTTTTGTCATATCGGTTTCAATAAACCCAGGGGCAATGCAGTTGCAGCAAATCCCCCGGCTGCCCAGCTCTTTGGCCACAGATTTCGAGAGGCCGATGAGCCCGGCTTTAGAGGCGGAGTAGTTCACCTGGCCCACATTACCCACCAGGCCGGCAATGGAACTGATATTAATAATCTTGCCGCTACGCCTGCGCATAAAGTCCCGGTAACAGGCGCGAATCATATGGAAAGCGCCCTTTAGGTTGATGTCCAGCACCATGTTATAGTCCTCGTCTTTCATGCTTACCATCAGGCCGTCCCGGGTTACACCAGCGTTATTTACCAGAATATCCACCTTGCCCAGGTCTTGGACCACAGACTTTACGGTGTTGTTCACAGCAGCCTCGTCCCGCACGTCGCAGATATAGGCCTTTGCCCGGCGGCCCATGGACTCAATCTCCCCACAGGTGTCCAGGGCAGGCTTCTCGGGGCCCACATACGCGATGGCAATGTCCGCGCCATGTTCCGCCAGTTTCAAAGCAATGGCACGGCCCAGGCCCTGAGAACCGCCGGTAACAAGAGCAATTTTTCCTTCCAGTTTCATTTTGGGTACTCCTCTCCAAAATAAAATATAATAATATAGAAACGCCCAAGAAGATCCAGGAGAACCGAAAAAGAACACATCTGGTTCACGGCTCCCACCAAGGGACGCACAGCAAATGTTTTGTCCGGTTCCGCTGGTCTCGTCCGTCCACTCAACTGGGTCAGAACAGTCTCCCTGGCGAACTTCTCCGCGTCTCGGCAGGATACACTCAGCGCTGAGCAGTTAGGCGTAATTCCTATATCCCCATAGTGTCCAGCGCGGCCTTTAGGCTCTCCTCATCCTGTACCGGCAGCGCTCGTACGGTCTTGTCTGTTTTCTTGATGAGCCCGCATAGGGTTTTACCCGGGCCGCATTCTATAAAGGTATCGACCCCTTGGAGGATTAGGGCCTCCACGGTTTCCTGCCAGCGCACAGGGCTCTTTACCTGGTTCACCAACCATCTTGCCGGGTCCTCTCCATAGGGCTGGGCTGTATAGTTGGCATAAACAGGCAGGCGGCCCGGGGCAAAAGATGTCTCACCCAGGACCTTTTCCAGCTGAATGGCGGCGCTCTCCATAAAGGGCGAATGGAATCCTCCGCTTACTGCCAAAGGCGCAGCCCGCCCTCCCGCGTCTTTTACTTTTAGTTGAAACTCCGCCAGCTGTGCCGGCTCGCCCGCCACCACCAGCTGTCCGGGACAGTTGTAGTTTACGGGCCACACCTTTGAAAACTGTCCGCACAGCTCCTCCACCTGCTGGTGGCTCAGCTTCAGCACGGCAGCCATAGCGCCGGGGTTTTCCTCCGCAGCCTGCTGCATGGCCTGGGCCCGTTTACACACAAAGCTAAAACCATCCCGCTCCTTGAGAATACCCCCAAAGGCCAGAGCCGGGATCTCCCCCAGGGAGAACCCGGCGGCAAAGTCCGCATGGACGCCCTTTTCCTCCAGGGCCTTGGCGGCAGCCAGGTCCACGCAGTACAGGCAGGGTTGAGTATTTATAGTGGTGGAAAGTAACTCGGCTGTGCCAGAAAAACACTGCTCCCGGGTGCCGGGGCGCAGCTCTTCGGCCAGATCAAACACAGTTCGGGCGGCAGGGCTGCACTGGTACAAAGACTGCCCCATACCCGGATACTGGGCCCCCTGGCCCGCAAATACAAAGGCTATCTTACCCATTTTTCCGCCCCTTTCAGTACATCCTCGGCCTCCTGGAACATCTCCTGGATAATCTGGGCGGCGGGCTGCTCCCGGTTCACCATACCAGCAATCTGCCCGGCCAAAAAGTCGCCGGTTTTCTCATCGCCCTCCACAGCGGCCCGGTACAGGGCCCCGCGGCCCATGGCCTCCAGCTTTTCGTCAGAGATCTGGCTGTACTCAGCCTTCAGAAACTCCTTAGCAAAAGGATTCTTGATCTGCCGCACTGGGTGGCCCAGGCGCTTGCCTGTAACCATGGTGGAAATATCATTGGCCTTTAGGATCTTGTTTTTATAATTTTGATGGACCCCGCACTCATGAGCCACCAGGAACCGGGTGCCCACCTGCACGCCAACAGCCCCCAGCATAAAGGCGGCGGCAATGCCCCGGCCGTCTCCAATGCCCCCCGCCGCCAGCACAGGCAGTGGGGTGGCATCCACCACCTGGGGCACCAGTACCATGGTGGTCAGTTCCCCCACGTGGCCGCCAGACTCGCCGCCCTCGGCAATTACCGCCGAAGCCCCGGCTTTGGTTACCAGCTTGGCCATGCCCACCGAGGCTACCACAGGGACCACCTTCACCCCGGCATCCAGCCAAGCGGGCATATATTTGGCAGGGTTTCCCGCGCCGGTAGTGACCACGGCCACCCGCTCCTTAGCGGTAAGCTCGGCCACCTCTGGAGCAAAGGGAGACATGAGCATAATGTTCACGCCAAAGGGCTTGTCGGTCAAGCTGCGGGCCAGGTCGATCTGCTCCTTTAGGTACTGGGCGTTGGCGTTCATGGCAGAGATAATGCCCAGGCCCCCGGCATTGGACACAGCGGCGGCCAGCTTGCCGTCGGAGATCCAGGCCATGCCGCCCTGGAAAATGGGGTATTGGATGCCCAAAAGGTCGCAAAGAGGTGATTTGATCATGAAGGGTTTCCTTTCTATATAACATTATGTATGAGTCTTTATTAATTAAGAACTCTGGCTTGGTCCTGACCGACATGTCACATTCAGCCTTCTGCTGATTTTGCAAACTCCCCGATAAACTGGAATTTATAAACCTCGCTGGGCAACAATTACGGTATAGTTTTCCGTATCATATGTAACTCCTGTTTCCCTAAAACCATTTTTGTGCCAAAAATGTTCTGCTTGAGGATTCCCTTTTACCCAACCAAGGCGGATATTCGCCATCCCGATACAGGACAGATAAGCACACAGGTCGTTGATGATCTTGCTCCCTGTTCCAGAATTCTGTATGGACACATCCGTCATAAAAAATCCAATAAAGGCTGTTGATGAATCCGGATAGGCCATGATGAAATCCATCACAGCAATCAGTTTTTCCCCATCATAAAATCCCAGATAATACTTATCGCACATTTCCTTATTGGGAGGGAGCGCATTCATATCATCCATAATGCTCTGTTCTGATACAAACGGTGGACAGTATTGATAGTATAAACTGTTTTTACAGCATAATTTGTATATTTCAGCTACATCATCGGCACACATCTTCCGAACATGATATTGATTGGAAAATAACGAAATATTCACTTTTTTTTCCCCCAAACATTCAAACACCGCTTTGCTGCCTTGTACGCAAAGAGGCACGGCGCCAACCAATCAGCCGCCAAAGGCAAAACACGCGCCCGAGCCTATTTTGCCCAGCGCAGGACACAGGCCGCGCTGGATAAACCTCCGCCAAAGGCAGCCATTACTATATAGTCCCCAGGCTGGAAGGTTCCCGCCCGGGCAGCCTCGTCTAAAAGAATCGGCTCACTGGCCGAGGAAGTATTGCCGCAGTGGTCAATGTTCACAAGAAAACGCTCTGGGGCAATTTCCGGCAGACGCCGGCGCGCCTCGTTAATAATACGCAGGTTGGCCTGGTGGGGGATCACGGCTTTCACCTGTTCCCCGGTGATACCGGCCTTTTCCATCACTGAGCGGATGTCATTGACCATAGAGGTAACGGCGAATTTATAGGTATCCTGCCCTTTCATAAAAACGCAGTTTTTATCCCGTTGTACCTGATAAAATGGGGAATTGTCCCACGCGGTGGGAATATGGATCACATCGTCCCCGCCTTTGGTGTGCAGCTCACTGGCTATATAGCCGTTGCCCTCGCCCAGAACCACCGCCCCGGCGCCGTCCCCGAAGATGCAGCAGGTGCCCCGGTCGGTCCAGTCCAGAAGGCCGCTCATTCGTTCTGCGCTGACCACCAGCACCCGCCGGACAGTTTTCCGTACAAAGAAACCCGCGGCCACATCCATGGCAAAAAGAAAGCCCGGACAGGCTACGTTAATGTCAAAAGCAGGGCAGCTGGCGCCAAGACGGTTCTGCACCATCCCGGCCAGCCCAGGAGAAATGGTGTCTGCGCTGATGGTCGCGGCAATAATCAGGTCCAGCTCTCTGGCAGAAACCCCCGCGTCCTCCAGGGCCCGCCGGGCGGCCTCCGCCCCTAAATCCGTGACGGTTTCGGTGGTGCACACTCTGCGCTCCTTTACCCCCACCCGCTGGGTAATCCACTGGTCCGAGGTCTCCACCATTTCAGACAGGTCTTGGTTTGTTACCACCCGCTGGGGCAAAAAGCTGCCGGTGCCAAGGATATTAAAGCTCATGATTATGACCTCTTCCTTTCTTACGGGGCCGGAAGCCGCCGCGTTTGAGATAAGCGCTGTGTGCTTTCTTTTGCGTTTCTGTGGGCGGCCCGTTTTCAGCAGCCCAAAAATATCCAATATGCTATACCTTATTATTTTAATGGATTTTACCGGATTTGTCAATCACTATAGTAAAGGCGCTTAAAAATCGATAGAGCCGGTTTTTAAGCAAAAGACTTTGTCGATTTTACACAGCATTCATTGCTTCACAACAAAGAATGGTCAACCCAAACATGCCGCTTCCAAGAAAATGGAAGTGTTAAAGAGGGAGACATGGAGTCTTCTGCGGATGGGAGGGAAATCCCTTCCCAAAAACCCCCGGCAAGCTTTTACCTGCCGGGGGTCATTTTACAATTCTCTTAATATTATACCAAGCTTCCAGGGCAATTATCCCTTACCGGCGGTCGTGGTCCCGGCGGGGAGGACGGCGGTCATGGTCCCGGTCCCGGCGGGGCCCCCGGTCGTTGCTGATGTCGTTTTCCGGCACCGCGCCATCCAGGTCAATCAAAGCGTCCCGGCGGGAGAGGTTTAGCCGCCCCTTGTCGTCAATCTCCAGCACCTTCACCTTTACCACATCGCCCACGTTTACCACGTCGGTAACCTTCTCGGTGCGCTTAATGTCCAGCCGGGAGATGTGCACCAGCCCCTCTTTACCCGGGGCAATCTCTACAAACGCGCCAAAGTCCATAAGCCTGGTCACCCGGCCGTTATAGTAGCTGCCCGGCTCTGGGTCGTTAACAATGGTATCCACAATATCCATAGCCCGGTGGCACTTCTCTATATCCAGACCAGAGATGTACACATGGCCGTCCTCTTCCACATCCATGGTAATCTCGCACTCGGCGCAGATTTTCTGGATGACCTTGCCGCCGGTGCCGATAACTTCGCGGATCTTGTCTACAGGGATCTGCATGGAAAGCATCTTGGGTGCGTAAGCGGAGAGCTGGGGCCGAACATCCGGAATGGCTTTAAGCATGATCTCGTCAATAATATAGTTTCGGGCCTTGTGGGTCTTTTCCAGGGCCTCTTTTACCATCTCAGGGGTCAGGCCGCTGATCTTCAGATCCATCTGAATGGCCGTAATGCCCTTCTTAGTACCGCCTACTTTAAAGTCCATATCTCCGAAAAAGTCTTCAATGCCCTGGATGTCCACCATGGTCATCCAGCGGTCGCCTTCTGTGATCAGGCCGCAGGAAATGCCCGCCACTGGGGCCTTGATGGGCACACCCGCGTCCATCAGCGCCAGGGTGGAGCCGCAGATAGAGGCCTGAGAGGTGGAGCCGTTGGAAGAGAGCACCTCGCTGACCAGGCGGATGGTATAGGGGAACTGCTCAATGCTGGGCACCACAGGCACCAGAGCCCGCTCGGCCAGGGCGCCGTGGCCGATCTCCCGGCGTCCAGGGCCTCGGCTGGGACGTGTTTCGCCCACAGAATAGGAGGGGAAGTTGTAGTGGTGGATGTACCGCTTGCTCTCCTCCTCGTCAATGCCGTCCAGCAGCTGGTTGTCCCGGATGGACCCCAGGGTGGCCACGGTAAGCACCTGGGTCTGGCCCCGGGTGAACATGCCAGAGCCATGGGTGCGGGGCAGCAGGGCTACCTCGGCGGCCAAGGGCCGCATGTCGTCCATACCACGGCCGTCCACCCGCTTCTGTTCGTCCAGCAGCCAGCGGCGGACCACGTACTTCTGGGTTTTATACAGGCACTCGTCAATTTTGGCCTCCTGCTCTGGATATTCCGGGTCAAAACGCTCGTGCACTTTCTCATAGACAGGCTTCAGACGTTCATCCCGCACGTTCTTATCGTCCGTGTCCAAAGCGGCGCGCACGTCGTCCTCGGCAAAGCTCTTAATGGCCTCAAACATCTCCGGCTCCGGCTCATTGCTGGGGTAAGAGAACTTCTCTTTGCCCAGCTCCGCCTGGATGCCCTGGATAAACTGTAAAATATGCTGGTTGGCCTCGTGGCCGGCCATAATGCCGTTATACATCACCTCGTCGGAGATCTCATTGGCTCCGGCCTCAATCATGGCAATGCGCTGGGTGGTGGAAGCCACGGTAACGGCCATTTCGCTCACCTTCCGCTGGGCGGCATTGGGATTTATAATGAACTCTCCATCGATTAAGCCCACGGAAACCCCGGAAATGGGGCCGTTCCAGGGAATATCTGAGATGGACAGGGCAATGGAGGTGCCCACCATAGCGGCGATCTCCGGCGAACAGTCCTGGTCCACAGACATTACGGTGCAGACAATGGCTACGTCGTTGCGCATATCCTTGGGGAACAGAGGACGGATGGGCCGGTCAATCATCCGGCAGACCAGGGTGGCCTTTTCGCTGGGGCGGCCCTCCCGCTTTAAAAAAGAGCCAGGAATTTTTCCCACAGAGTAAAGCTTTTCCTCAAAGTCTACAGAAAGCGGGAAGAAGTCGATGCCGTCCCGGGGCTTGGCAGAGGCGGTGGCGGCCACATGCACCACGGTCTCGCCATAGCGCACCAGGCACTCGCCGTTGGCCAGCTGGGCCATTTTGCCGGTTTCAATGACAAGGGGCCGGCCGGCAAAGTCTGTTTCAAACCGCTTGAAATTCTCAAACATGATGGTATTCCTTTCTCCCCCGGTCAGGGGGCGGGTTATCGTTGACGCCCGATGGTCCTGTTTGACAAATAAGCAAGCCCAGGCCCAAGGTCTACGGCTGGTTTATTTGTAAAACAGGGGTCCATCAAAGGGCGCGGTCTTTGCGGTAAGAATACAGGAAGAGCGGCGGGCATACCGCCGCCCAACCCAATATTCCTCGAGGGTGGAAAAATTACTTACGAATGCCCAGCTCGGCAATGATAGAGCGGTAGCGCTCAATGTCGATTTTAATTAGATAGTTCAAAAGGCTGCGGCGCTGGCCAACCATTTTCAGCAGGCCCCGGCGGGAGTGATGGTCCTTCTTGTTGGAGCGCAGGTGCTCGGTTAGGTCGTTGATACGCTTCGTCAGCACAGCAATCTGCACTTCGGGCGAGCCAGTGTCGCCCTCGTGGCGGGCATACTTTTGGATGATCTCGGTTTTCTGGGATTTGGTCATAACAATTCACCTTTCTTAAGAGGGCGGTCTGCCCCTCTTTAAAAATTCACCCATACCCACAGGCCAGGGTCGGTGGGGCCCGGTTTGGTCCGAGGGAAGGGTACTCGCATTATTCTAGCATACTTAAAAGCTTTTGTAAAGCTTGAGTTTTGGGGAAATGGCGCAGTTTTCCCCATGCTTTCCCGCTTTCACACTGCCCCTAAAGCCAAAAGCCGCTCCCCGGTGGGCGCGGCTTTTATTGCGGGTCCTTATCCGCCTAAATATTCCTGGGCAAAATGGGCCGCTACCGCTCCGTCCGCAGCGGCGGTAACCACCTGGCGCAGGGGCTTTTGGCGCAGGTCGCCTACGGCGAATACGCCCGGCAGGTTGGTGCGGGTAGTCTCGTCCGCCGCCACATAGCCCTGGGCGTCCAGATCCACCTGGCCCTTCAGCAGCTCTGAATTGGGCCGTTGGCCCACAGCCATAAACACCCCCGCGCAGGTTAGAGCCCGGCGCAGGCCCGTGGCATTATCCGCCACCAAAAGCCCGGTGAGCCGGTCCCCGGCCAAGAGCTCCTTTACTTGGCTGTTAAGGATCATCTCTACCCCCGGGGTTTGTTCCAGCAGCTCCTGCTGGCTTTTTGGGGCCCGCAGCTTGTCTCTGCGGTGGATGAGGTACACCTTTTCACATAGCCGGGTCAGGTACAGGGCGTCCGCCACAGCGGTATTGCCCCCGCCCACCACGGCTACGGTTTTGTTCCGGTAGAACATGCCGTCGCAGGTGGCGCAGTAAGACACCCCCCGGCCCCGCAAAGCCCGCTCATTGGGGAGGCCCAGCTCACGGGGGCTGGCCCCTGTGGCAAGCACCACGGTGCGGCCCTGGAAAGCCTCCTTGGCGGTACGGACTGTCTTTATCTTTTCGCTAAGTTCCAGCCCGGTGGCCTGGGCCAACAGGGTTTTGGCGCCAAAGCGCTCGGCGCCCTCTTTCATCTGCATGGCCAGTTCAAAGCCGTTTATGCCCTGGGAAAAGCCCGGATAGTTGTCAATCCAGTCCGTGGTGCCCATCTGGCCCCCAGGGGCCAGCATTTCCAGCAAGAGTACAGAAAGCCCGGCCCGGGCCCCATATAGAGCGGCGGTGTAGCCTGCGGGGCCTCCGCCCACAATGAGCATATCGTATACTTGGTTTTCCACTATTTGATGAGCTCCTCCAGGGCGGTCTTGGGCTGAAGACCCACCAGCGTGGCGGCAGGCTGGCCGTTTTTAAAGAGAATGGCGGTGGGAATGCTCATCACGCCGTAGCGGCCGGCCAGGTCGGGCTGCTGGTCCACGTTGACCTTGCCCACCACCACGGCCTCGGGGTTTTCCTGGGCGAACTCGTCCACAATGGGGGAAAACATGCGGCAGGGCCCGCACCACTCGGCCCAAAAATCCACCAAGACGGGGATAGAGGAGCCCAGGACCTCCTGGTCAAAATTATCGGTTGTAAAGGTTTTCACGGACATAAATGATGCCTCCTAACAAAATAATATTGGGGTCAAAGCAAGAACGAAAAGCGGGGCGGCGAAAAGAGATAATCCGCGGGTTACCGTTATCCCCGGCAGAAT
Organism: Acutalibacter intestini; assembly: GCF_034334985.1. Taxonomy (NCBI): domain Bacteria; kingdom Bacillati; phylum Bacillota; class Clostridia; order Eubacteriales; family Acutalibacteraceae; genus Acutalibacter; species Acutalibacter intestini. The sequence goes on from NZ_JAWXXL010000005.1 coordinate 20,183, forward strand.
TAGCGTCCCACCTATTAAATTATACTCTATAGCAGCTAAAAAGCAAGGGCTGAATAACATATGCGCCAGCGCTGCCGCTGGAACCAGGCAAAGGCCCAGGAATCCCCCAGCGGAACCCCCATAAAGCCGTAGCGCGCCCAAAGAGCGGGCTGTGGCGGAAAGTTCTTCTGCTTTAGCGGCAGGGGGAGGTGGCAGAGGAAGGAGAGCCCCAGGACCAGCCTGGCCCACAAGACGGTTTTGCCGGGGCTACAGGCCCGTGGTTTTAGTATTGGGCGGGCGGGGGCCATTATTCCACCCCGGCGAATTTCAAAAATTCTTGAAAGCTGCCCATTTGCGCCCCCGAGGCCTCCGCGTACTCTTCATGTTCCAGGCAGTTGGTAATAAGGTAGGCCTCTATCCCGGCTTGTCCTGCCGCTACAGCGTCCTCCAGGGCGTCGTTTCCCACCATGAGGCACTCTTCGGGCCGGGCGGAGAGATTGCGCAAAACTTCCTGAAAATATAGGGGGTTGGGCTTGCAGTAAGAGCAGCCCTCGTAGCTGGTCACCAGGGCGAAGTCCTGGGGCCGCAGCCCTAGCCAACCCAGCCGGGTGGCCACCCCCACTGCGGGGAACAGCGGATTTGTGGCCAGCGCCACCCGATAGCCCTTTGCTTTCAGGCTGTCTACCGCAATTTTAGCCAGGGGGTTCTCCTCTACGGCGGACCGGGCCCCGTGAAACTCGTTGGCATAGAAACTGTCAAAGACAGGCCGCATTTCCAGCACCTGTTCCCCCAGTTCTCCGGCGAATACCCGCCAGAACCGGGCGTCGTTTTTCATGCTTCCATCGTTCTGTATCATGGCCTTTGTGCCCTTCCACACCGCGGCCACCAGACTTTTGGCCTCATAGCCAAAGGGCGCGGCCTTTTGGGCCAGCAGCTGGAAATAGGTGTTGGTAAAGCGCTGGGTTTCCATGGGCAGCAGGGTGCCGTCCAGGTCGAGGAGGATAGTGTTGATGTTATTTCTTAGCAAACTGGCGCCTCCGTTTCCACCGCCCGGGTGGCAACTAGGTCTACCCCTGTGCCAGCGATGTCCGCCAAGATCACATCACCTATGGCCACCGGGGCCTGGGCTGCAACACGGCGGATAGCTTTCATACAGTCAAAAATTTTGTCTTTCGGGACGTCCGTGCGGGTGCGCACCGGCAGCACCGGAGCGCATCCGCCCACCAGCCGTACCGTAGAGGTAACGGTCCGGGTGGGGGCGGCAACCTCCTTTTTTCCATAGGCCTCTCCCCGCTTGCAGGTGTTTCCGCTAACAGAGAGCACCTGGCCCTGTCCGTCGGTCTCCACCTTTAGGGGGCAGCCCAGGGGACAGCTGATACAGGTCAATTCTATTATAGCCATTTACATGCCCTCCCTTTCAGTGCTTACAGTGTTTGCGTCTATGATAATCGGGCCCTCCGCCCCTTCCAGCCATTCTTTTTTCAAAAGGACTTGCTCCATCTCCCCCGGGGCCATTACAGGCCGTTTGCGGCGCAGCAGTTCTTTGTCTGCGGTGCGCACAGTGACCACCGCGTCCCGCAGGTTCTGCCCCACCCGAAAGCGCACTACGGCATCTGGCCCCATGCGCTGGGGGGAGATGGTGCAGGGCACCGTGTAGCGCACCGCTCCGGCAGGGACAAGAGAAAGCTCTTCCTGGGCGGCAGACACAGTCCCCTGGACAAACCGGGCTGCACTGCGCCCGGCCTGGACCGCTTCCTCCGAAACATAGTCCACCAGGTCATGGACATGCAGCACGTTGCCGCAGGCAAATACCCCAGGAATGTTAGTCTCCAGGCTCTCGTTAACTTTTGGCCCGCCAGTGGCTGGGACCAGCTCTACGCCCACAGCCTTGGAGAGCTCGTTTTCCGGCAGCAGCCCCACGGAAAGCAGAAGGGTGTCGCAGTCAAAGTCCTCCTCCGTGCCTGGGACCGGCTTTAGGCGCTCGTCCACCTGGGCAATGGTTACCCCAGTAACCCGCTCTTTGCCCCGAATGTCCACTACTGTGTGGCTAAGCTTTAGGGGAATGCCATAATCCTGTAGGCACTGGACAATGTTCCGCTTCAGCCCGCCGGAGTAGGGCATCAGCTCGGCCACGCATAGAACCTTAGCGCCTTCCAGGGTCATGCGCCGGGCCATGATCAGCCCAATGTCCCCGCTGCCCAAAATCACAATACGCCGGCCCGGCAGGTACCCCTCCAGGTTTACCAGCCGCTGGGCGGTGCCAGCGGAAAAAATACCCGCTGGACGGGTGCCGGGAATATTCAGGGCTCCCCGGGGCCGTTCCCGGCAGCCCATAGCCAGCACCACCGCCTTGGCTCTGGTTTGCAGCAGGCCCTCCTGGCGGCTGACAGAGACTACGTTCACCCGGTTTCCCTCCTGCTTTAGGTCCACCACGGTGGCGCTTAACTGATAGGGAATGCCAAGGGCCAGGGCTTTATCAATATAGCGGGCAGCGTATTCGGGCCCAGTAAGCTCCTCTTTAAAGGTATGCAGGCCAAACCCATTGTGAATGCACTGGTTCAAAATGCCGCCCAGTTCCTTTTCCCGCTCCAAGATCAGTACGTCCTGGACGCCGGCCTCCCGGGCGGCAATGGCGGCGGCCAGGCCGGCGGGTCCCCCCCCGATAATCACAATGTCGTGTTCCACCTAGTTCTCCTCCTTCCGGGTTTTTTCTAAGACGATTTGGGCCTGGGGACCGTTTTTGCGCACTTGGGTGAGGTCCATGGAGAGTTCCCGGGCCAAAATCTCCATGACCCGAGGGGAGCAGAAGCCGCTTTGGCAGCGGCCCATGCCCGCCCGAGTCCGGCGTTTCACTCCATCCAGGGTTTTGGCGCCCAGGGTGCTGTGGATGGCGTCTAATATCTCCCCTTCCGAGACCTCTTCGCAGCGGCAGATAATGCTGCCGTACCGGGGGTCCTCCGCAATTTTTTTAGCCCGTTCCTCCAGGTCCATCTCCGCCAACTTTGGAACACCCCGGCGGATGGGGTCAAAGGACTCTTTTTCTGCTAAGTTCAGGGCTTCAGCGACCATCCCGGCCATGTGCACGCCAATGGCCGGAGCGCTGGAAAGGCCTGGGGACTCGATGCCGGACGCGTCGAAAAAGCCAGGGGCGGACTGGGCCAGAACAAAGTCGTCTCCAGCTTCATGGGCTCGCTGGCCCATAAAGGAGGTAATTACCTGGCGCATCGGAACGCCCTTGACCCCCCAGGCGGACTTTTCCGCCACCTCCCTTAGGCCCTGGGCCGTGGTGGCCGTATCCTCTGGGTCCGGGGAGTCCTCCGCCGTGGGGCCTACCAGCAGGTTGCCATGGACAGTGGGGGTTACCAGCACCCCCTTGCCCATTTTCCCCGGCAGTTGGAAGATGGTGCGGCCCACGTGCCCCCCGGCAGTCTTATCCAAAAGGCAGTACTCGCCTTTGCGGGGAATGATATTCAGTTTCTTCTCACAGACCATATTGTGCAGCCAAGCTCCATGGACCCCGGCGGCGTTTACCACTGCCCGAGCCAGAATGTCCTCGCCGTTGGTTTTTAGCAGCCAGCCTTCCGGCACTGCTTCCAGGCTGGTAACTTCTGTGTCAAAGCGAAACTCTACTCCGTTGTGGGCAGCGTTTTCCGCCAGGCCAAGAGTTAGTTCAAAGGGGCAGACCACCCCCGAGGTATTTGCCAGCAGCGCCCCGCAGACGGCATCTGTCAGGTTGGGCTCCAGGGCTCGGGCCTCTTCTCCGGTTAATAGGGACAGGCCCTCCACCCCGTTTTCTATGCCCCGCTGGTACAGGGCCTCCAGCTGGGGCAGCCCGGCGGGGTCCAGGCAAACCACCAGAGCCCCAATGCGCCGGAAGGGCACGTCCAGTTCCTTTGCAATCTGGTCCATCATCCGGCTGCCTTCCACATTCATCTTGGCTTTTAGAGAGCCGGGCAGGGCGTCAAAGCCTGCGTGGACAATGGCGGAATTCGCCTTGCTGGTCCCCTCGCACACGTCTAAGGCCCGCTCCACCACCAGAAAGCTGCCCTGCCGCCGGGAGAGTTCCCGGGCAATAGCACAGCCGGTAACGCCCGCACCGATAATGGCCGCGTCATATTGCTTCATTGTCTATGTTCCTTTCCCGAAAAGCACAAGTCCATAAGGCTGGCCTTTCGACATCACTGATGAAAATTCTTTCCCGCATAAATATAGCACAAAGGGAATTTTTCCGCAAGGGGCAAAAGCACGCTTAGGGCTTATTGAAACATAGAGGGAATGAGGATTTTTGACGCGGAAGATGGCCTCTTCTGGGCAAAAAGTCGGCGTTTTGGATGTTTCAATTTCAAACAAGCCCTAAACTTCTTTTGCTTTAAGTGGCCTGGAAAAGCTGAGACTCTCATTTCCGGCGGGTTTCTTCTGGACAGCACTTGAATAAACAAAAAATAAAAAAGAGCCGCCTGGGTGGCTCTTTTTTTGTGTAAGCCCCGGTTTGGGGCTGTGTTTCAGGCAGTACATCCAGGGGAGAGATAGAGACCAGTCCGCTGTCCCCTGGGGACTCGCATTCGTGTGGACTTTTTAAGAAGCTCTTGCGGTCTCATACAGCCTTAACATCAGCTCCACAGTGTCCGCCACGCCGGAGATGTCATTGCGAAAGGCCCCGCCGCTGAGGACGCAGCGGTAAAAGTCCTCTATGCAGCGTCCATGGCTGGCTCCCCAGTAGGTTTTGCCTCCCAAGTGGGAGGCTTGGGAGAAATCTTGCCGCTCGATAGAGCCGTCTTTCCAGCGGACTGTGACCTCTTCGCCCTCCAGGCGCAGGGTGGCGTTTTCGCAAGTCAGCTCCAGCAGGACGGGAGAGTCTGTGCAGTGGGCAGTGGTGGCGTAGAATAGACCGGTTTTGCCGCCAAAGTCTATAGCAGCCTCCAGGGTGTCCTCCACTTCGATGATTCCCTGTAGGTGCCGGTTAGCTAGGCTGGCCCCCAGAACCTGGCCCTGACCTAAAAACTGTACCATTAGGTCCAGGGTATGGATGGACTGGTTGATGAGCACGCCGCCGCCCTCGGTAGAGAGGGCGCCCCGCCAGCCGCTCTCGGTATAATAGGGGGCGTCCCGATGCCAAGTGACAAAGGCCCTGGCTCCCAGCACAGCCCCAGGCCTGCCGGAGTCGAATAGCTGCCGTACATAGGCCACGCTGGGGTTATAGCGGTTCTGGAAGCAGACCCCCAGACGGACCCCTTTTATTTGTTGAAAAGCCTCCCACTGGGCACGGGTCATGGCCGGGGGCTTTTCAGTAAACACATGAATGCCCCGCCGGGCAGCCTCCTGGGCCATGGGAACATGCAGGTAGTGGGGTGTGCAGATGTGTAGCACGTCAAGGGCTTCTTGGTCCAGCAGTTCTTCCAGAGAGCCGTAGGCTTTGCCGCCGAATTCCTGGGCAAAGGCCTGGGCGCGCTCCAGACGGATGTCGGCAAAAGCCGCCAGCTGGGCGGTTTCCTGGCGGGTTAGCGCGCCGCTATGTACATGAGCGATACCTCCGCATCCCACCACAGCGCAAGTTAGTTTGTTCATGCCATTGCCTCCTTAGCGGCGGGAATGCCCTCCAGAATCTCCCGTAAGGCATTTAGAGCCAGCTTCCAGGCAGACTTTCCGTCCAAAACGCCCTCTCTTTTGGCCGGGTCCTTTTCCAGTGCCGCCAGCCCGGCAAAGTCGGTGAGGTGAGGCTCCAAAGACAGGAAGCCCCGCCAACCTCCGGTAATCAGCTGGCTGAGAATCTCCTTCACATGCCCCACGCCCTGGCCGGCGGGCACAATTTTCTTTTCCGCGGTGGCATCCTTAATGTGAATGTACCGGATGTAGGGACTTAGCAGCTGATAGGCCTCCAGGGTAGGCTGGCCCACCTCCACAAAATTGGCAAAGTCAAACACAGCCCCAAAGTGGGGGCCAGAGAGGGCTTCCATCAGTTCCAGACAACGGGGGGCGGCGTCCCCGAAAATGCCCTTTTCGTTTTCGTGGAGGAGTACCGCGTCCCAGCGGGTAGCTTCCTCCACCATGGTTCCCAGGCGTTCCAGCACCTGGGAGCGGTAATCTTCCGGCAGGGCGTTTTGGGGGAGATAAAAGCTGAACATGCGCAGATAGGGGGCGGAAAGCTCTTTCTGAATCTCCAGGGTGCGTTTCAGTTTTTCCAGGTGGGGGGCAAAGGGTTCTTCTATGCCAATTTTCCCGATGGGGGAACCAATAGAGGATACTTGTATACCCGCGGCTGCCAGCTTGGCCTTTATTTCTTGCAGCTGGGCAGGGGTCAGGTCTGAGACATTGACAGAGTCCGCGCCCCGCAGCTCCAGGTGGGTGACCTGGAACTCTCCAAGGGCGGCCAGCTGTTGGTCAAAGGCGGGGGAAATTTCGTCGGAGAAACCGGTAATCGTCAGTTTGTTCATAGAGAAGCATCCTTTCGAGGCGGATTTTCTTTATTATAGCAAATCGAGAGGAGAAGTCAAGCCTACCCCTTTTCCAGGAGTGTCCAAAAGAAGAGCTTATGACGACATTTTGGCCTCAGGCGGTTTAGGGGCTCTGCCCCTAAAAAAACCCGTAACTTTTGAAAAGGTGGACGAAACTTTTACCGTTTGTTCGTCGGAGCCTCGCCTTTAAACGCTTCGTTTGGAACACGCCTCCTTTTCCGTGTAATGCGTTTCATGCTTTTTATAGATTGCTCATCTTCCCATGCCCGCCTTCCCGCAGCCAGTTTCCTAGACTGGTGACGCACAGCAGCGTAGCGGTAAGAAAAAGCCCGGGAATGACCACCACCCACCAGTCTCCCGGGGTCTTTTCCGCCAAAGAGAGCATCCCGCCCCAGCTGATGAATTCCGGCGGAAGTCCAAGCCCCATAAAGCTAAGGGTGGCTTCCGCCATCATTGCGCTGCGCACTTCCATCACAGCCATAAATAGAATAGAAGGGAGAAAGTTTGGGGCCAGGTGCCGCCCCAGCACCCGGAAGAACCCGCTTCCCAGGGCTCGGGCCGCCACGACGAACTCACTGCCGCGAATCCTCAGTACCTCTGTGGCCACCAGTTTTGCCATGCCTGGCCAGCTGGTAAGCCCTAAAACAAAAGCCAGGGCCAGGGGGTTCTTCTGCCCCAGAATAGCCTGGAGAAACACCACGGCCAGCAGGCTCGGCACACTAAGCAGAAGCTCTGCCGTCCGGGTGAGCAGGGCGTTTAGCCAGGAGGGCGCACAGCCGCAAGCCGTGCCGAACACCACAGCGGCTCCGGTTGATACTGCTGTGGCAGTGAGGCCAATGAACAGGGACACCCGTCCGCCGGACCAGATCATGGAAAAGATGTCCCGTCCCATGGCGTCCGTGCCAAAGAGGAACACTGGGCCTGGGGGCAGGGCGCAGTGGGACAAGTCCATGTAGGTGGGGTCGTGGGAAGAGAGAAGCTCCGCGAAAAGGCAGCCAAACAAAATGCTCCCCAGCACAGCCGCAGCCAAACGGGGAAACTTCCGCCCCGCTTGTTTTTTTGCCAACAGGGCTTTCACTGCGTTCCCTCCTTCATGCGCGGGTCCAGCCGGCGGCTGATGGCCCGGGAAATAGCGCCGCACAGGATGACCAGCCCGCCGGTCAGCAGACACAGCAGCATAAGCAGATTGTAGTCCTGGTAGCGGGCGCTCTCATAGGCCAGAGCGCCCAGGCCCGGGTAAGAAAACACGGTCTCCGCCACATAGGTGCCCCCCAGAATATGGGGCACAGAAATGGCCATAAGGCTAAGGTACGAGGGCAGGGCGCTGGGCAGCAGATGCCGGACCATCACCTGGGCCCGGTTCAGGCCCTTGGCCCGGGCCAGCAGCACATAGTCGGCCCGGGCTTCTTCTGCCAGGCGGTTGCGCAGCATGTAGGCATAGTACCATAGATGACTGCATACCACCACGGTCAACGGCAGGACCAGGTGCCGCAGCCGGTCCCAAAAGCCGCCCCCGCCCACAGTGTACGCCCCCGAGCTGGGCAGCCAGCGCAGCTGGACAGAAAAGACCAGAATGAGCACAAGGGAAAGCCAAAACTCTGGTATGCAGCCCCCGGCAGTGCCCACTTTGCAGATTACCCGGTCCACCATCCGGTCCTGATGCCAGACGCAGAACACAGCTAAAAACAGGGCCAGGCCAAAGGTCAGCACAAAGCCCAGCCCACCCAAGGCCAGGGTGTTGCCAATCCGGCTGAAGATCACCTGGGCAGCGTCCTGCTTATATTTGTAAGAGATGCCAAAGTCCCCCTGTAGAGCCCCTCGAAGCCACCGCAGATACTGGACAGGCAGGGGCGCGTTCAGACCCAGGCGGTTTTCCGCCCAGGCCCGCTCCTCTGGGCCCATCCGGTTGATCCGGTCCCCGAAATAAGAGGCCAAAGGGTCCCCGGGGGCCAGCCGGGAAAGGCAAAACACCAGCACGGAGAAAAGAAATAGGCTGAGCAAAAGGCCAAGAGCCTGCTTTAGAATGCGGATCAGGATAGGGCGCGTTTTTTTCATGGGGCCAGCTCCTTTGGCGTATTATAGGGCAGCTGTTGGTTCAAAAGAGGCTAGGGCTGGTATGAAACATCGGAAACGCCGTCTTTTTGCCCAAAAGAGGCCCCTTTCCGCGGGAAAAAACCTTGTCCACCGCTCGGTTGGCTTGCGGTGTTGCCCTAAAACTCTGCATCATTTTAAACCGCTTTTGAAATATGCTTACAATAAACAAATTCCGGGCTAAAAGCAGCGGGGGGCAGGGCGCGGAAGATTTCCTCTGCCGTGCCGCACTGTATAATCTTCCCCGCTTCCATCACGGCCACCCGGTCCGCCACCCGGGCCACTACGCCCCAGTCATGGGTGACCAATACCATGGCAAGGCCTTGGCGGCGCTGGAAGTTCTTCAATAGTTCTAAAATTTGCGCTTGGGTAGTCACATCCAGGGCGCTGGTGGGCTCGTCCGCCAAAAGGATTTGGGGCCCGCCCGCCAGGGCCATAGCCAGCACAACCCGCTGGCGCATTCCCCCGGAAAAATGGTGGGGATAAAGCCGGGCCCGTTCCTTCGGATGCTCAATGCCCACCAGGGCCAGCAGCTCTTCCACCCGGGCTCCAAGGGCCGGTCTGCTCAGCCGTGGACCATGGGCCCGCACTGCTTCCGCTAGCTGAGAACCCATCGTGCGGCTAGGGTTCAGGGCGGTCATAGGGTCTTGGAATACTAGCCCAATGGCCCGGCCCCGCAGGCGGCACAACTCTTTTTCGCTTTTTTGGATGAGGTCCTCCCCTGCCAGCATCACTTGGCCGCTGGTATGGGCGTTTTTAGGCAGTAGGCGGAGAATGCTCTTGCACAGAGTGCTCTTCCCGCAGCCAGAGGGGCCCACTACGGCCAGCGTTTCCCCCGCCTTTAGGGAAAGATCCACCTGCCGCAGAACTTGTGTGGTTCCGGCGGGAGTGGAAAAGGCAACGGATAGATTTTTTACTTCTAATAGGGCGGACATAGGCTCACTCCTTCTGGTGAGAGATGTGAGGGCCGAAAGGGAAAAACATCCCGCAGCCTGGGGGCCTGTCTCTCCTACCGCTTTAGGTACCGCATCCCAGTGGGAAAGAGCAGAGCTGAAAGCCCTGCTCGCGGCTGCGTAATGCGTCCTCTTCAGAAACACGCCGGTGGCCCGGCTAGGCCATCCGCCACTCTGTTATATTCCAGAAAATACCCACCCCGTGGTGGCCCATCACCGTATCGGCCGCAATCCCCTGCACGGTGTCTTTTGCCACATAGTTGGCATCTATGTAGCAGATAAAGGCATAGGGCGGGTCCTGGGCCAGGGCCTGCTGAAACTGGGCGTAAGCTTCTTTCCGCTGTTCGGTGTCCTGGGTCTGGCGGGCCTGGGTCAGGAACTGGTCCACCTGGGGGTTGGAGTAGCCGGAGTAGTTGGCTCCTTTGCCGGTGCCGAACACTTTATAGGTATGATCGTCTGCGTCAAAGGGACTTCCCCAGCCAATCAGGCAGGCCATTTGCCCGGCCCAATCCATCTGTGCGGGCAGTTCCACAACGCAGCGGATGCCAACGTCCCGCAGCTGCTGGGCGGCGGCCTGGGCAATGTCGATGCGGTCCTGTTCTCCAGGCATAACGCTGATTACAAAGCCCACCTCTTCCCCGTTCCGCTGGTAGAAGCCCTCGGGCCCCATAACACACCCGGCTTCTTCTAAAATCCGCTGGGCCCGGGCGGGGTCATACTCATAGTGGTCCACGTCCTCCAGGTGGTAGATGTTCCGCTGCAAGGGACCATAGGCGGCCATGCCCTGGCCTAAAAGCACAGAGTCAATAATAGCCTGCCGGTCTATCGCGCAGCAAATGGCTGGGATCAGGTCTCGGTTTTCGGTCCAATATGGATTCTGAAAGTTGAAAAGAATGCCTCTGTAGTCCGCGGTGGTCATGTCATAGCGGACAAAGCCCTTTTTTTCCACAAAGTCTTGGGCGTTCTGGGGGTCCAAAAGGGCCAGGTCCAGTTCCCCAGACTGTAGTTGAAGGGCCTGGGCATTGTCATCGGGGACAATCTTAAAAATAATTTGGTCAATCTGGGCCATGCCCTGAAAATACTCCTCATTTTTTGTAAGGACAATGGATTGGCCCGGGTCCCAGCTCTCCAGCCGGTAGGGGCCAGTGCCCACCGGGGCCCGGAAGAAAGCAGATTCCTGCATATCCTCCCCTTCCAGCCGGTGCCGGGGGAGCACGGCCATGGTCATATATTCCAGAAATGCCGCGTTGGGACCGCTAAGACGAAAGGCCACAGTGTGGCTGTCCACCACAGTAATCTCCTGAACATCCTCATAATTAGGGGCGTTTTCCGAGCCATTCTCTGGATTCATGATGGCTTCTATGGTGAATTTCACATCCTGGGCGGTAAAGGGCTCGCCGTCGTGCCAGAGGACGCCTTGCCGCAGGTGGAAGGTGTAAGTATAAGAGGCGGGGTCATAGTCCCAGCTTTCGGCCAGGCCGGGGACAATCTGGTTTTGCCCATCGTGGGCGGTTAGGCCATTAAACAGCAGCAGGTTGATCTCGCAATGTTCGTCCATAGCCGGGTTGATGCGGGTATAGTCCCCGCTGCCGTAGACAAGCGTGGAAGCGGCGGGGCCGGCAGCGGAATTACAGGAGCAGAGGGCCAGGCAAAGGCCCAGGGAGAGCAAAAGACAGAGAAATTTTTTCATAGGAGGAGTCCTTTCAATCAAATAATGGAGAAAACAGCAGGAACCAGGGGAAACTTATAGGGAACGCGGTTTATTTTCCCCTGGCACGGTGTGGGGCTGCTGTGTGCCAGTGATAAAGAGCAAGGCGTGACCTTACATGCGGCGGCTGGGCCCGGTAGATGAAACCCGGCGCCAGTGGGGATCCTTCTGTACAGCCCAAAATGTCCTTCCACGGCCCCAAGGAACCGGCAGGGCGGCTAGATTCCGCCCAACAAAAAAGCACACGTTCCCTCTGGGAGGGAGCGCGTGCCTTCTATGCACACATAAAAAGTTAACAAAGAGACAGCAGCCTCTTTTTAAGAAGCATTCATAGCGTTTAATTAGATGAAGCAGTATCATCTCTAAAGAATTCAGAGGCTTCGGCCCCTGGAATGCGGCTTCATGCCGCGGGAACCATTATAACGCATGGCGGAGAGAAAGTCAAGCCCAGGGATGACGGAGGCGTGTCCAAAATTCGTTCCCCAAAGCCTCGCTTGTCAACGCTTCATTTCGGACACGCCCGATTTTGATATAGAGGAAAGGCGTACCGCTGTTGCGCGGCACGCCCTTCCTCTTATTATGGGGGACTTACCCTTGTACTCTGAAGTTTAATAAATACTGGTGGCTTGATAAGACTGTGCCTTTGCCTGGTACTTGATATTATTGTTGCCAGAGGCCCAGGTGGGATCCATCAGCATCCATTTTTTGCCATTAAACCGCACCGCGCCGTTAATCCAGCCGTCCTTCTCGGAATAGACGTTGATCCAGGCATGGTACTCGCTGTTGCTCGCATAACCCATCACCAGCTTACAGGGAACACCCTGGCTGCGGAGCATACCAGCCATTAGGGCGGCGTAGTCAAAACAGACGCCCTTCTTGCTCTTCAGCACACTGTCCAGGTCCGGCATATAGCCGTTCTTCTCGCCACGGCGTACCGCGTCCGCAAAGGCGTTGTCATACTTCAGGTTCTTTACCACATAGTTGTACACAGCCTCTACCTTCTTCATGGCGTCTTTCTGCTTGCCCGCCAGCTTTTCGGCCTGGGCCACGGTGTTTTTGGCGTCCTCATAGTTCACATACTGGTTGGAGTACAGGAAGGGGCCAAACTCATCCTTTAGCTTGGCGGTAAAGGTGGCGGTGCACACCACGGCATATTTGCTGCCGGTAGTATTCTCATATACCTTTACGGTATAGCTGCCGTTGCCGTCCGCCAGGGTAAAGGTCTCCCACTGGCCAGCCTTGATGTCATGAATATATTCGCTTTGGGGGCCAGTTACCTTAACCCGCAGGCGCTTGCTGGTTGTAGCGGTGTATTTCACCATAAAGTAGCCATCGGTGGTATTAGAATAATCGATGGTAGCTTTCTGCTGCTTTGCCACCTTTGTGCCAGAAGCCACGGGCTTTACCTTTTTCATTACGGCGGCGCTGCCGCTGGAAAGAGCGATAATCTCCTCCGCCAGCTCCACTTCGCCCATGTCCACTTCTTCCACATAGGCTTCGTTCTCCGCACCTTCAAAGTCTAGTCCGCTGGCAGTGTCCAGATCTTCCTCCGCGCCCACGCCGGACTGAGCGGTTTCAGAGCCTGTACCGGCCTCAGAGGGGTTCCCAGTTTGGCCGCAGCCCGTAAGAAGCGTAATGGCCAGTAGTAGCGGGAGGGCCCTCTTGAAAATTTTCGTCATTGCGACCACTTTCCTTTCTTTAGGTACTGGAATTCGTTCATATAAATTCAGAGAAACCGGGGGTGTTCCTTTCTGACTGCATTAAGTATAGCACAGTCAAACGAAAAATGGAAGTACTTTTTGCAAATTTTCTTTCTTTTTTTAAAAAAAATGTATCGGAAGTAGCAAGACCGCCAATACTATACCATAGATGGTAGAGAAAGGCGCTTTTCAAAACCCTGGTCCTTGACAAGCCCATCCTCCTACACTATAATATATGCATTGAAAGCCCCATTGGGGCGAGACAGGAGGCTCGTTGTATTTTGCTGATTTGCATCTTTGCGCGTTTGAGGATTGAATAAGGGGATAGCCAGGCCTTAAAGAGGTTTTGTTTGCTATACCCTTCTTCTGCGTTTATTTTCTCAACGGGAGAGGTGCTTTTTTCATGTCCAAAAATAGTCATGTCCATAAAACATCCAGCGGTCCTGGGGGTTCTGTGCCCCTGTGGGCTTCTCAGAACTTTTTGACCAGCCAGGCGGTGATCCGCCGTTTGCTGGAAATCTCTGATATAAACAGCCGGGACTTGGTGCTGGAAATCGGGCCGGGTAAGGGCCATATTACCCGTCAGCTTCTGCTCCGGTGCGGGGCCCTGCGCTGCGCGGAGCTGGACCCCGCCTTGTGGGGGTGTCTACAGGAGCGGTTTGGGGCAATTTCCGGGTTCTCCTTATATCGGGGAGACTTTTTAAAAATGCCCCTGCCACAAGAACCCTACAAGGTGTTTGCGAATATTCCGTTTTCCTGCACCACCCAGATTATCCGGCGGCTGACAGAGGCCAAGAACCCGCCCCAGGCCGCGTGGCTGGTGGTAGAGCTGGGGGCGGCCAAACGGTTTGCAGGGCTGCCCGGAGAGAACCTGACCTCCCTAAGCCTGCGGCCCTTCTTTGGGGCAAAAGTGGCGGCGCGGGTGGCCAGAAAAGAGTTCCACCCCATGCCCCGGGTGGACGCGGCTCTTTTGGAGCTGCGGCGGCTGGACCAGCCGGACTTGCCCTGGGAACAACAAGCGCTGTATAAGAGCTTTTTAGCCAGAGCCCGGCGGCAGGGGTTGAGGGGGCTTTTAACAAAAAAGCAGGTCTCCACAGCCCTAGGGCTGGCAGGCCTGCCCCAGCCGGGCCGGGACGCCAACCTGGAATATGTGCAGTGGCTCTGCCTTTTCCGATGCTGGGTGAAGTTCGGTGGAAGATAGGAGCGGAGCGCGGAAAGGGCTTTAGAGGCCGCTGCGTGCCGGTGGTAAAGAGCTGGCCCGCCACCCTTGCGTTTTTTTCTTGGGTTTGTTATAATTGTCCAATAGACATCAGAAACTATGTCTAGCGGGCGGTCCTTAGGTCTTTGCCCTTATCATAAAAAGGAGGTGGCGTCACGGCACAGGAAAAGAAAAATGGTTTTATGATGGGTGCGGCCATCCTTTCCGCCTCCACTCTTTTGGTCAAGGTGCTGGGGCTGCTGTTCTCCATTCCCCTGGCAAATTTCATCAGCGCGGAAGGAATGTCTTACTTTTACGGCGCTTATGATATTTTCACTGTGTTCCTCATGCTCTCCACCGCCGGCCTGCCCATCGCCGTGTCCCGCATGGTGAGCACCGCCTATGTCCGGGGCCGGCGTAAAGAGGCTGACCAGGTGTTTTCCGTGGCCTTTTGGCTGTTTTTCGGCATCGGCCTTTTGGGCAGCCTGGTGATGTTCTTTGGCTCCCACCAGATCGCGGCCCTGATGAACAAGCCTGGCGCGGCCTATACCATCATCGCCCTGGCCCCCACCTCGTTCTTTATTGCCATCACCTCTGCTTTGCGGGGCTACTTCCAGGGGCGGTCCAATATGGTTCCCACAGCCCTTTCCCAGGTTATCGAAGCGGTGACAAAAGTGGCCATTGGCGTAGGTCTGGCAGCCTATATTATCAGCCGATACGATTCAGACGCCTGGGCGGCGGTGGGGGCCATCACGGGTGTGTCCATCAGTGCCGCGCTGGGCCTTTTATACCTGACGGTCTATAAGCTGCGCCAAAAGCGCCGGGACCGGGATATGCCCCCTGGCGACGACCTGGTGCCCCCCCGCAGGGACATGCTTTTGTCCCTGGTGCGTTTTGCGGTGCCCATTACCATTGGCTCCTGCTTTTTAAGTGTTTTGGACTTTGTGGATAACGCCGTGCTGATGGACCGGATGATCTTTGGCGCGGGTTTTTCACAGGCCCAGGCGGACTGGTTCAGCGGGGTGCTGGGCCACGCCCGTAAGTTTTTTGACCTGCCCACCGCCTTTGTGGTGCCCATCTCCACCAGCCTTTTACCCGTACTTTCGGGGGCCATTGCTTCCCGGGACAAGCGCTCGGTATATCATATCGCCTCCATTTCCATGCGGGTTACAATGATTATTGCCATTCCCGCCAGTGTGGGTATGTCCGTGTTCGCGGGGCCCATCTGCCAGCTGCTGCTGTTCAATAAGCCGGAAGAGGCGGCTGGGGCCGCCCAGCTGCTTATGGTACTCTCCACAGCCATTGCCTTTAACAGTACGCTGCTGACCACCAATGCGATCCTACAATCCTTTGGCCGGACCACTCGCCCGGTGGTAGACATGGCCATTGGCGGCGTGGTAAAGATTGCCATTTCTTATTTTCTGATCGCGATTCCGGAGATGAACGTAATGGGTTCGGCCATCAGTACGGTGGCCTCGTATCTTTTGATCATGGTGCTGAACCTTTTGGCCGTGCGGGAAACCCTGCCGGACCTGGACGGAATCATTGTCACGGCACTGCCCATCCTGCTGTCCTCAGGGATAATGGGGGCGGTGTCCTACGCCGCCTACTGGGGGCTGTGCCTGGTGATCTCTCCTCGAATGGCGGTAGTGTTCGCCATTGCTGCGGCGGTAGCGGTTTACGGAGTGTGCGTGGTGCTCTTTAAAGCGGTGACCTATGACGACGTGGTGGTTCTGCCAAAGGGACAGGCCATTGCCCGCCTGCTGCACGTGCGAAGAAAGTTCCGGCCCCGGCACATGATGAGCAAAACCACGGAAACCCGCCCTGGAAAGGGCAAGCATATGCGGTATCTGTAAGCGTTTAGGGGTCGGCCCTTCTGCGCTCTGGCTCTTTAATTTTTGCGGTTTACTCAATTGTTTATTAAGGAGGTTCGCTATGAAAGTCACATTTATCCTGCACAGCTGCTACCATGTGGAACTGGATGCCTGCTGCCTGCTGTTTGACTACTACGAGGGAGACGTGCCGGAAAGCACCAAGCCCCTCTATGTCTTTGCCAGCCACTGTCACGGCGACCATTTCTCTCCCGCTGTATTCAGCCTGGCAAAGAACGGCCGCCAGGTGCGGTTTCTGCTCTCTGACGATATCTGGGAGAGCCGCGTGCCAGAGGGGCTGCGGGAGCATACTCTCTTTGTATCCCCCCGCAGGGCTTATCAGATAGATGGGCTGAAGATCGCCACGCTGCAGTCCACAGACCAGGGAGTGGCTTTCCTGGTCGAGTGTGAGGGCAAGACTCTGTATCACGCTGGCGACCTGAACTGCTGGGTATGGGATGGCGCGCCCCGCTACCAAAACGACCAGATGACCCGCCAGTATAGGGATGAGCTGGCACTGCTGGAGGGAAAGGACATTGATGTGGCCTTTGTACCCTTGGACCCCCGGCAGGAGGCAGACTTTGACTTGGGCATGAAGTACTTTTTAGAGGCGGCCCAGGCGGAGAAGGTCTTTCCCATGCACATGTGGGGAGACTATTCCGTGGTACCGCTGTTTAAAAGTACCCCCACCTACCGGCAGTATGCGGAAAAGGTGATGGATGTGTCTGCTCCGGGGCAGGCTTTCGAGGTGTGACAGGATGCTAAGGATACTACTTACCGGGGATAACCACATTGGCCTGAAATACGCCGGACACCCCCAGGCAGCGGCTTTAGCCCAGGCCCGGCTGTCCGCGGTCAAGACCCTGGTGGATACCGCAAACCAGGAGGACTGCGCCCTGCTGGCAGTGGCCGGGGACCTGTTTGAGAACATTTATGGTGTATTGAGACGGGACGTAGCCGCTGTTTTGGATATGCTTTCCGCTTTTCGCGGCACCGTGGCAGTCTTGCCGGGAAACCATGATTATTATGATAAGGACGCGAAGCTCTGGCAGTATTTTGAGGCAGAGCTGGGGGCTAGGGACAATGTTCTGCTGCTTAGCCAGTATAGACCCTATTGCCTGAACATAGATGGCCAAGAGGTGGTGCTCTACCCGGCGGGGTGTACTTCCCTGCACTCGGCCCCAGGGGAAAATAACCTGGGCTGGATCAAGGCCCTGCCTGCCCTGCCCCAGGGCGCGTACCATATTGGCATTGCCCACGGCGCGGTAGAGGGAGAGACCATTGACAGCGAGGGAAAATATTTTTTGATGACCCGGGAAGAACTGGAAGCCCTGCCCATGGACCTGTGGCTTTTAGGCCACACCCACGTGCCCTTTCCCCGAGGCCTGAAGAAGGAGGTTTTTACCGAAGCCGGAAGGATCTTCAATGCCGGGGTCCATGTGCAAAAGGACGTGGCCTGTGGGGCCGAGGGCTGCTGCTTTATCATAGAAATAGACGAAAATAAAAAGCCTAGAGCCAAAAAGGCGGCCCCAGGGGAGCTGCGGTTTTACCGCAAGGAGCTGGCGGTTTCTGCCGGGGAGCTGGAAGCCCGGCTGGCCCGGGAACTGGAGGGCATGGGGAACGGTTCGGTGGTGGAACTGGTTTTGAGCGGGGCGGTAACCGCTGAAGAATACGACCGCCGGGGGGAGCTGCTGGACCAGGTCTTGGCACGTTTTTTAGAGGGCAGTTATCATGACCACGATTTAAGCCGGCTGATTTCCCGGGAGCTGATCCGGGCGGAGTTCCCAGAGACTTCTTTTGCGGCGGGCCTGCTGGAGGAACTTTTGCCACAGCCCAAAGAGGCCCAGCTGGCCTATGAACTATTAAAATCCCTAAAGAGAGGCGGCTGAGATGAAGATAACAAGTATTTCCTGCACTCAGTTTGCGGGAATGAGGGACCGGCGGGTGGAGCTGGAGGACGGGGTGAATGTCCTTTTCGGCAAAAACGAGACGGGCAAAACGACCTTGGTGAATCTTTTGCTGCGCACCCTGTTCCAAAGCCCTAAGTTGGATAACCGCCGGGACAAGGAGTTTCGCAGCCTTTACTTTCCCAGTGAGCGCCGGGACGGCGGGCAGGCGGGGGATTTTGCCGATGGAACGGTGTGCATAGAGACAGAAGCGGGCCCCTACCGCTTGGAAAAGGAGTGGGGCCCCCGGCCCTGCTGCACCCTTTCCACACCCCAGGGAGTGCTGCGCGACCAAAATGCCATTGATGGGATTCTTAAGGATGTGCTCCGATATGGCGAAGGGGTGTATAGCGATCTGCTGTCTCCTTCTCAAAAGAATCTGGAGCCGGCGCTGCAAAGTCTGCTAAGCCATAAAGAGAGCGGCGAGGCCAAGCAGGAGCTGGCCGCTGTGGCAGCCCAGGCCTTTGCCGAAAGCGGTGGGGCCTCTTTAGAGGCCATAGAACGGGGCATTCGGGGGAAGATTGAAGAAATTGCGGGAAAGCACTGGGATTCCCAGCGAGGCGAGCCGGCCCGGGGCAGAAGCGGACGATGGTCTAAGGACCTGGGGAGCGTTTTAAAGGGCTATTATAGGATGGAGGACGCCCGGGCTGTGCTGGAAGAGGTTTCCCGGCTGGAAAAGGAGGCCGACGAGGCCAGCGCGCGGTATGTGGAGGCGGAAAGGCTTTTTCTGCCGGCCGAGGAGGACTGCCGCCGGTTTGGGGAGCTGGCCGGCCGGCTGGAGGCGCTGAGCGAACGGCGGGAGGCAGAGAAACGGCTGGAAGCAGACTGGACAAGACAGAAGCATGCGCTGGAAGATTGGCCTCAAAAGAAACAGGAGCTGGAACGAGCCAAAAACCTGGACAAAGAAAGGCAGGCCCGGGAAGCGCTGGAGCGGTTTCAAGAAGCAGAGGCGCGGGCAGGGGCCCTGGCGGCCCTGCGGAGCCAGGCGGAAAAGACCCCCTGCCCCCTGGAAGAGGAGCTGGACCGGGTGAGAAAAGCCCAGCGGTGTGTGGCCCAGCTGGAAAATAGCCTGGGCGGCATGAACCTGAGTGGGGGCCTAGATCTGCTGGAAGGCCACAAGGCGTGGATTAAGTCTCTGCGCACTGGAGAGAGGGTGGAGCTGCCCAGCGGGGCGGTAACTTTGACCGAGGCTGTGGAGATCACCATACCAGGAGTAATGAAGCTGCGGCTGGCCCCCGGCCAGGTAGACGCGGCCCGGGTTCAGGCGCGGCTGGCGGAAGAGCGCCAGGCGGAAGCGGTGATTTTAGAAAAATACCGGGCAAAGAGCCTGGAGGAGCTAGAAGCGTTTTTGAAAGACCGGGCCCGGCTGGACCGGGAGATGGGAGAAGCGGAATACCGGCTGGAGAGAGCCCTGGACGGACAAGAGTATCAGGAGCTGAAGGAAGCGGCCAAAGCGGCCCCTGACGTCCGGTCTAAAGAAGAGGTGGAGGCAGAGGCCCAAACCCTTTGTGCAGGCCGGGACCTGGGCGGTTTTATCGCGGCTCGGGAAACGGTATTGGAGGGCTATATAAAGGAATATGGAAGCTGGAACGCCCTAAAGAATGAAAGCGCGGCGGTGGAAGAAAAGCTGGAAAAAGTCCGCCAGGCCCTAAAGGAAACGGAGAATATTCCAGAGGGGTTTCTAGACATCCCGGACCCCCAGGCACACCTGAAAAGACTGGAAACCCTGCGGGAAGAAAGGCGCGCCGCCCGAGAAATGGCCCTGACCGCAAAGGCTGCTGCCCAAAGCCGCCTGGAAGCCTACAAGGAAAACCTGGAAGAGGACCCTGCCGCCGCCATGACCCGGGCTGTGGAAGATTTTGAGGCGCAAAAGGAGCTGCTTGGCCACTGGCTGCATATAGAAGAGGTGTTTCTTGGCCGGAAAGAGGCCCTGTCGGCCAACCCCATGCAGAGGCTGGCCCAAAATTTTGCCTATTACCTAGAGGTCCTCTCCAAAGGGCAGGTGCAGACCGAGTTTCTACAGGGAGACAGGCTGGACCTGGACCTATATAGCAAAGAGCGGCTGGTGGACTATGGAAAGCTCTCTCAGGGCACAAAAGAAACGGTTTCTCTGGCGTTCCGGCTGGCGGCCCTGGACCAGCTGTTTCCCCAGGGGGGCGGTGTACTGATACTGGACGACCCTTTTACCGATATGGACCAGGAACGGATGGAGCAGGCCTGCGGGCTGGTGCGGGAGTGTGGAAAGCGGCACCAGGTAATTTTTCTGACCTGCCGGGAAGAGTACTACCAGCTGTTAGAGGGAAATCGAGTAGTGGTGGAGTGAATTTTACCGGGGTGTTTTTCTATAATAATTTTTTATTATTATGGTGATGCAGGCCTGTGGCCACGGGTTTGTGCCCTTGCACATATAAACGGATATGAGGGAAACCGAAAAGGCCGAGAAACAGGGGCGCGGCGGACGTTTCCGCGCCCGCGGAAGAAACTCCCCACAAGGTGCGCCGGCCAAGACGGCGGATGAGACCAGGTCCATGACCTTAAGAGAGGAGCAAAGCCCAATGAAAAGATGGAAAAAATTTGCGGCGGCGTTTTTGGCCGTACTGACCCTAATATTTGTTACAGCGCCCCCTGGCTTTGCCGAGGGCTTTACCTTCAACTGGGACCTGGATCTGGGCAACCTGGACGAGAGCACTGAGCCCCACTGCAAGTCCTTGTTCCTTTTGAACCTGGACACCGACACGGTGGTGTATACCTATAACCCCGACGAACAGCTGCCCATGGCCTCCATGACAAAAATCATGACCTACATTGTGGCCTACGAGCTAATTCCAGACATTGAGCACGCCTTGATTACCGTGCCCCAACAGGTGGAGGATGACCTGGAGGGCACGGGCAGCTCGTTGGCGGGCATCTTGGTGGGGGAGGAGCTCTCCGGGCTTCAAATGCTGAACCTGATGATGGTGCCCTCTGGCAACGACGCGGCCCTAACCTTTATGTACTACGTAGACGGCCTTTACGAAAGCGGCCGGCTAAGCGCTGAGAACCTGCCCAACCCCGAGGACCCGGGCACGCCCTCTTCTGGGGAGGAGGCGAAGCCCTCGGTCAGCCAGGATGACCAGGTGGAGGGGGAGATGATCGATTACAGCAAAAGCAGCTTTTTTGTGCAGCAGATGAATGCCAAGGCCAAAGAGCTGGGCTGTAAGAACACCCACTTTACGAATCCTCACGGTCTGCACCACCCGGACCACTACTCCACTGCCCGGGACATGGCCACTATTGCCAAGTACGCCATGAGCCTGCCCAACTTTTCCAGCATCGTCAAGCAGGACTACTACCCCAAGGAGCCCACCAACCTGGACCCGGACCCAGACGGCGCCACCACCACCAACAAAATGCTGCTGAACTATCCGGACCACCTGGGCAACAGCTACTTTTATACCTACGCAAACGGCATTAAAACCGGGTCCCACGACCAGGCGGGATTTTGCCTAACGGCCTCGGCTACAGCCTATGGCTACACCTATATCGGGGTGGCCATGGGGGACATGGAGGGCTACCAGCAGGACGTCCATAACGAGATGCGGGACTTGCGTACCTTGTTTCGCTGGGCCCTAACCGAGCTGGAGAAAAAGACTGTGGTCTCCCAAGGGGACATCCTCAGCTCGGTGAAGCTGGAGTACGCTTTTCAAAAGGACGAGCTTCAGCTGGCGGCAGACCGGAATGTCAGTGTAATGCTGCCCAAAAGCGTGGAGCCGGAATCGATTATAAAAACCGTGACCAAGCCGGAAAGCGTCCAGGCTCCGATCCGCAAAGGCGAGGTTATTGGCACCGTGGTGCTCAGCTATGCCAATGAGGAGATTGCCACAGTAGACGTGGTAGCTACCGAGTCGGTGGCCCGCAGCGACCTGATCGCCGGGTGGGAACAGGGAAAATCCTTACTAACCGCCCCCTGGTTTATCGCGGTAATGGCCGCCATTGGCGCGCTAATTTTGGTTTATCTCATTCTGGTGGTCTTTTATAAGAGGAAACAGCGGCAGCTGCGGCGGGTTCGAAAGTTCCGGGATATGTAAGGGCCGCTAGGCACAGGACCCGAGCCGGTAGGAAGAGACTTTATGCCTGCAAAGACCATTCCGCATCATGCAATTCAGAAGCCATTTGCTTTATCTAGGGCTTGTCTGAAACATCGGAAACGCCGTTCTTTCCGCCCCATACGGGTGGATTTTTGTGTGGGAAATTCTCGAAATACCAGAAAGGATTCCCCGCGGATTTCTCCTTGAAACCGCCGCGTCTTGCGCGAAAATCCGGCACTTCCTCTATGTTCAAACAGGCTCTACTCCCAAAGACAAAAAAGACCGGGCGCGGAAACATGGCTGCGCTTCGGTCTCTTTTTGTAATGAGGACAGGCCCGGCGGTGTACCCCTATAGGAAACACACAGGAAAACCGGCCAAGCTGATTTTTAAGTGAGCCGGCTTTGCTACCCTGATTCAAAGGAATCAAAATGGCTTTTGACTGTGTTAACGATCTCTTTTCAACACGGCAAATCCGGCGGCCCCTATTGCGGCGTACAATGCTAAAAACACCATCCAATGGAACAGACCGATGGGGTATGGAGCGGCCATCTGGCGCAGCAGCGCCCCCACTGCCATAGATGCGGGCATAAAGGCCATACCCAGCAGGTCCAGAAGCTTTACCCACAGGCCAGGCTTTTCGGCAGAAATGGCCCGGCCGATAAAGTAAGCGGCCACGCCCACTGCCTGTATGACTGCGCCCCCTAAGACATTAGACAGGCTCTGCTCCTCGTACCAACCCCCCAGGCCCAGAAAAAGGCCGATAAAAATGAACCCCACTGAGGCAATGTACAGAATGCGGCTACCCAGCCGGGTGTCGCCGCCGGCAGAGGGAGGAGGCTCGATTCCCTTCAACAGGTAGTCGGTACTCACTTGGAAGTAGTCGCTAAGGAGGAGTACCTTGTCCAAGTCGGGCGTGCTCTGCTCGCCCTCCCATTTGGAAACCGCTTGGCGGGACACCCCCACCCGGTCGGCCAGCTCTTCTTGAGAGATGCCCCGGGCTTTTCGCAGGGCTTGAATACGGTCCGCGATATTCATCATAAAACACTCCTTTCGTTTGTGCCTATTATAGCACGCAAGCGGTTGCTAGGCTACCACCCAGGGCTGGTAATGTGTCAACGGGGAGTTGCACAGGGCAAAAAAAGCTTGCGAAGGGCGGGGACTTGGATGTATAATAAAAAAATATAGAATCAGCGCCGGCAAAAGGAGACGCGATGAAAATGAAAGCCGTAATACAGATTCTACGGGGCCTTTTGGCCCTTTTGTGGATTTTTCTGCTGGCAGGGGACCTGCTTCTTTTTACCAGCCAGAGCGATCCGCCAGAGGCCTTTGGCTATATGTTCTTTACTGTGGGGGATGCCGCGATGGAGCCGGAGCTGCACAGCGGCGACCTGGCCCTTATTAAAAAGGGCAAAGCCGCCCAGCCCGGGGATGTGATCTTCTATAAGGGTCCCCAGGGTCCGGCCCTGGGACGGATCGTGGGGACCAGCCAGGGACAGAGTATCATCCAAGCCGATAATGTTTCCGAAAGCAAGGCCCTGCTTATGGACCCTGCCGCCACAGACCAGGTGCTGGTTACCTATCTGCCGGGGTTTGGGGGTGCGGCTGCGCTTTTGTGCAGCCCGGGCGGCATCGCGGCGCTGGGCGTGGTGGGCGCGGCGTTGATTTTTCTGCCGGGCCTGCTGCTGCGGACTCCTTCGGAGCCAAACCGCCGCCAGACTGGCTATAAGGCCCGGCATTAAGGGGCTTTTTTGGACAAGGCCTGGGCTTTTTAACGCCTTTGGAAAGACTGACGAAACCTTTGCGGCCTGTCCCTGGTCATATTTCGCATTATTTATAACTTCAGCAGGGAGGCTCCCTTAGGAGGCAACATGGAATTACCCAAAAAATATAAAAAAGAATTTAGCCACAGCTATGCCCTGGGGCCTTTCCCCACTTTCGAGCTGCTGAAAAGCCGCCCCCAGGCAGTACGGGCGGTGTATTACCGGGAGGATTTTCGCGAGAAGGACAAGCTTTGTGCCCTTTGTGAAGAGCTGGGGGTGCCCTTCCACTGTGCCCAAAAGGTTCTGGAACGCATTGCCCAAAAAGAGGTCTGCTACGCCGCCGGAGAGCTGTACAAGTACCCCGGCTGCTTAAACCCCGCAGCGCCCCATGTGGCCCTGGTGCAGCCCTCAGATATGGGTAACCTAGGCACCATTCAGCGCACGCTGTTGGGCTTTGGCATCCGGAACCTGGCCCTCATTGGCGGTGGGGCGGACCGCTGGCACCCCAAGACCCTGCGGGCCTCCATGGGCGCGGCTTTCCGGCTGGAAATAGAGGAGTTTGCGGATTTTCCCGCCTATCTTGCCGCCTATGGCAAAGGGCGGGAGATATTTCCCTTTATGCTGGACGGCGCCACAGTACTGACCCCGGAAACTTGTCCCCAGCCGGGGCTGTATACCCTTGTGTTCGGCAACGAGGCCACCGGCTTGCCCCCAGAATTTCAGCGCTATGGGAAGAGCTTGTTCATTGCCCAAAGCGAGATGGTAGACTCCCTGAACCTGGCGGTCGCCGTGGCGGTGGGGACCTACCTATTCACCAATAGAAGGGGGGCGCGGCCATGAGGGCGGCGGTACTGGCGGACGTGCATGGCAATTACCTGGCCCTAAAGGCCTGCCTGGACTATGCCCAGACCCGGGGCGTGGAGAATTATCTGTTTTTAGGAGACTACGTCACAGACCATCCCTACCCCCAGCGGGTGCTGGAGCTGCTCTACCAGGTAAAAAGCCGTTATGCCTGCCGGTTTATCCGGGGCAACCGGGAGGAGTATATGCTGGCCCACCGGGAGAACCCCGGGGAATGGCGGGAGTGCTCTTCCCAGGGGGCGCTGCTGCACTGCTATGAGAATCTCACCGAAAAGGACCTGGCTTGGTTTCAAAGCCTGCCTATTTATGATGAGTGGCGGCCAGCCGGGGCCCCGGCGGTGGCTCTTTGCCACGGTTCGCCCCAAAAAACCCGGGCCGCTATGCGGGGAGAGGACGGCACCTTACAGCAGTTGGCGGTCCTGGGCCCAGACCTACTGTTAAAGGGCCACAACCACAAACAGTGGAGCCTTTTTCACCAAGGCAAGCGGTTGGTTTGCGTGGGGTCGGTGGGCAACCCGGTATGCAGAAGAGCCCGGCCGGGAACAGCCCAGGCCACCGAGCTGGCAAAGGTGGCGCAGATGACGCTGCTCCACTTGGAGGAAGGCCGCTGGAGGCCGGAATTTTTGCGCATCCCCTATGACTGGCAGAGAACGCTCCGAGAGCTGGAGACCTCTGGCCTGGCAGCACGCGCGCCGGTTTGGGCTGCTATGCTGCGGTATAACGTGCTAACGGGCAACGACCCCTGCGGGGCTGTGCCGGCCTGGGCGGCACAGCTGTACCAGAAAGAGTGCGGGCAGCTGCTGCCCTGGCCCCAAGTGCCGGAGGAATACTGGCGAAAAGCGGCGGGGGAATACGGCGTGGAGCTATATCCATAAGCCAAGAGAGAGGGGCGCATTTCGCGGTGAAAGGGCCTTGGGCCCCTTTCAGGATGTGGGGTCTGCCATATGAACCGACCGGGCCGGCAGACGAAACCAGAGTTCCACGGCCTTGCCCTGTCAAGTAACGCGAAGAAACAAGCAAAGTTTCACAAAGCCTAACCCGCCTCTTAGGCAAAAAGGCAGGGCTGGGGCAGCAGCCCGCCAGCCCATACCGCAAAAATGGGCGGAAAGGCGGCCCCAGCCGGAGATCATACCAAATAAGATAGATTACCGACTAAGTTATTATAGAGAGGAACAATCATGGCACAACGAATCCGGAACATGACCGAGGGCAGCCCGGTCAAATTGCTGATCTCTTTCGCTCTACCTCTGATGGTGGGAAACGTTTTTCAACAACTATATACTGTAGTGGATACCGCTGTGGTGGGCCAGGTGGTGGGGGTTCAGGCACTGGCGGCCCTGGGCGCGGCCGACTGGCTGAACTGGCTGGTGCTTAGCGTAGTGCAGGGCTTGGCCCAGGGGTTCTCTATCCTGATGGCCCAGTACTTTGGCGCTAAGGACTACCGCCAGCTCTCCCGGTCGGTGGGGGTTTCGGTAACCCTGTGCGGCATTGGCGCTGTGGTGATGTTGGCGGTCAGCCAGCTGGCCGCGCACCCGGTTTTGCGGCTGCTGAACACCCCGGACGACATCATTGGAAATTCCATCCTGTATTTACGGATTATTTTCAGCGGCATTCCTATTGTAGCGGCATATAACCTGCTGGCCTCTATCCTGCGGGCCCTGGGGGACAGCAAAACCCCTTTGTACGCGGTGATTGTGGCCACTGTGGTGAATATCGTTCTGGACCTGCTCTTTGTGATGGGCCTGCACTGGGGCATTGCTGGAGCGGCGGGGGCCACGCTGATTGCCCAGGCGGTATCTACTGTCTACTGTTACCAGAATGTGCGCAGGCTGACCATCATTCAGCTGGAAAAGAGCGACTTTTGGCCCCAGCGGGAGATGACGGCCACCCTGCTGAAGCTGGGCTCGCCGGTAGCGTTGCAAAACGCCATTATCTCCGCCGGGGGCATGGTGGTGCAGTCTGTGGTGAACCGCTACGGCATGCTGTTTATCGCCGGGTTCACAGCTACCAACAAGCTGTACGGCCTGCTGGAGATTGCCGCTACCTCTTACGGCTACGCGGTGACCTCTTTTGTGGGGCAGAACCTGGGAGCACGGCTGATTAAGCGCATTAAACAGGGCATGCGCGCGGCGGCCATTATTGCCCTGATCACAGCCGCCGTTATCGCGGTGGCCATGC
This sequence comes from Acutalibacter intestini, assembly GCF_034334985.1. Taxonomy (NCBI): domain Bacteria; kingdom Bacillati; phylum Bacillota; class Clostridia; order Eubacteriales; family Acutalibacteraceae; genus Acutalibacter; species Acutalibacter intestini. The sequence goes on from NZ_JAWXXL010000005.1 coordinate 46,948, forward strand.
TGCTTTTGGGCAAGGGATTTTTGGGGCTATTCATCTCCGGCACGCCGGAGGAGGTGGAGGCTTCCATGGCCATTGCCTACCACTACCTGGCGGTGATGAGCCTTTGCCTGCCTATTCTGTACATGCTGCACATTTACCGCTCGGCCCTGATGGGGCTGGGGGATACGGTGGTGCCTATGGCCTCGGGCTTTGTGGAGATGGTCATGCGTGTGGGCATCGCGCTGCTTCTGCCCTTGGTGCTGGAGCAGGAGGGTATTTTCTATGCGGAGGTAGGGGCTTGGACCGGCGCTGCGGTGCTGCTGGTCTCGGCCTATTATATCAGGGTAAAGAGGCTATAGGAACGAAGAAGCAAGCGAAACTAAGAACCTGCACCGATAGGATTGGTGTATGGATTTTCGAGCAGATTTTGTCAGTGGCAAGGCGCGGAACCGCCGACAATCTGACGATTGATAAGGTTTTGTAACGCAGTCCAATGGCAAAATCTGCCGGAAAGACATACGCAATATCCTATTGGTACAGGTTCTAAAAGGGAAGGCCCCTTGAGAGCTATCCAGGAGATGGATCTGCCCCTGTGGAGCGGGTGCCGTACTACAACAATTTTCCTCTTGCGTTAGACTGAAAAGAAGCCTATAATCATATTGATTATGGAATATTGAAAAAGGGAGACGTGGACATGAGCCTGCTGACCTATTCCTGCCTTGCGCTGCCCCTTTGGGGGGCGCTATTCGCCCTTTATTTTATTCTGCGTGGAGCCAAGTTGGCGCGGGAAAGTCTGATTGCCAAGTGCGCGGCCAGTTTTTTGGCTGTGGGTTCGGCAGGCCTTGCCCTGTGCCTGGGTGGGGAAAATCCCTTAACACAACCGGTGTTCTGGTTTTTTCTGCTGTGTACGGCGGCGGACGCTCTTTTAGAGCTGCAATTTGTCTTGGGGATGCTGGTGTTTGGCGGGGCCCATGTCTGCCTGGTGGTGTGGCTTTGGGGCCTGGCCCCGGTGAGTCCCTGGAGTCTGGCGGTGTGGGCGGCGGCCTATCTGGGGGTGGCCTGGCTGTTCCGAAAAGAGCTGCCCACCCTGGGCAGGCTGACCCTGCCCTTTTGTCTGTACCCAGCACTGCTGGGGGCCTCGCTGGCCCTGGGGGTGGTGCTGCCCTTTACAGCGGGGGCAGAATACTGGCCCCTGGCTGTGGGGACGGCGTGCTTTTTCGTCTCGGACATGATGGTAGCCAAGGGAGAGCTGAGCCACTTGCCGGACTTTTGGCATAAGCCAGTGATGCTCCTGTACTGGGCGGCTCTATACCTGATCGCAGCGCCTCTTTGGGGCAGATAAAACAGGTGGTGAAAAGTTTTCTCCTTGCTGTTTAGGGCTTGTTTGAACATAGAGGGAATGACGGATTCTTGACCAGAAGTGGTCAGCTTCCAGGAGAAAACCACAAGAAATCCTTGCGGTATTACGAGGACTTTCGACGCGGAAGAGGGCCGCTTCTGGGTGAAAAGACGGCGTTTTCCATGTTTCAAACAAGCCTTAGAAAAGCTAAAGCCCCACTGAAGCCTTTTGGACTGTAATTGGTCCAGAGGCTTGGTATGCAAAAGTACAGGAGCGCCTGGGTTCGCCTTGGGATTGTAGGACAGAAGGGGATTTGCGGGAGGCTACGAAATACACTTTCTAAGGCACGAATATACACAACCGGGCACACAATCGAAGGGGGGCCGCCCCGCTTTAAAAAGCGGGATGCAAAAGGAAAGAAAGCGGAAATTGCTTAAAATCGCACCACACTGGCTAAGGCTTGTTTGAAAAATCGCAAACACTGTCTTTTTCCCGGTCCGGGCGGATTGGTGTGTGGAAAATCCTCGTAATACGAAAGGATTCCTTGCGGCTTTCTTCGTCAAACCGCACCGGCCAGGGCAAAAAGACGGCACTTTCTCTATTTTCAAACCAGCCCTAAAGTGGAACGCATCTCACTAAAAATGGAAAGAAAGGACTTATTTTTTATGCTTCTCTCAAAGCTGCTGGCTTCCCTGGGCCTGACCGGGGGCTTTCAGGATGTGGAAATAACCGACTTGGTCTACGATTCCCGCAGGGCCTGCCCTGGCTGCGCGTTCTTTTGCCTGCGGGGATCCGCCTCGGATGGCCACCGGTTTGCCGCCGGGGCGGCCGGGGCTGGGGCTGCGGTGGTGATTGCCCAGGAACCGGTAGAGGCCCCTGGAACCCAGGTGATCCTGGTGGAGGACACGAAAAAGGCCCTGTCTCTAATGAGCGCCGCCTTTTTCGGCGATCCCGCCAAGAACGCCCTAAAGGTCATTGGCATTACGGGCACCAAGGGCAAGACCACCACGGCCTATATGATCCGTTCCATCCTAGAAGCCGCCGGGCACAAGACCGGGGTGATGGGCACCATTGGCGCGGTAATCGGGGAGGAGGTGACCCCGCTGCCCAACACCACCCCCATCAGCTACGAGGTGCAAAAGCACCTGCGCCGGATGGCGGACAGGGGCTGCGAATATGCGGTAATGGAGGTCAGCTCCATCGGTCTGAAGGACGACCGGGTCTACGGCCTGCCCTTTGCCCTGGGGGTGTTTACCAACTTCTCCGAGGACCACATCGGCGGTGTGGAGCACAAGGATATGGCGGAGTATCTGGCCTGCAAGGCTATGCTGTTCCGCATGTGTCCGGTGGGGGTGGTGAACGCCGACGACCCGGCCGCAGAGGAGCTTTTGGCCCAAAGCGCCTGCACGGCGTACCGCTACGGCTTCTCCCCCGCCGCCCAGCTGCGGGGGGAAAACTGCCGCCATCTGAGCCGGCCCGGGATGCTGGGGGTGGCCTTTGAGGCGGCCGGGGACCTAAGCTTTACCGTCCAGGTGGGGGTTCCCGGGAAATTCAACGCTTACAACGCCTTGGCGGCTATTGGCTGCTGCCATCAGCTGGGGATTTCTGTAGAAGCCATGAAAGAGGGGCTGCGCGCGGTGCGGGTCAAGGGCCGGGTGGAGCCGGTGCCGGTGCCCGGCCCCTATACCCTGCTGCTGGACTATGCCCATAACGCCGTAAGTATGGAGAGTCTGCTGCGCACCCTGCGGGAGTATGAGCCCCGGCGGCTTATTTGCCTGTTCGGCGCGGGAGGCAACCGCCCCAAGGTGCGCAGGTATGAAATGGGGGAGGCCAGCGGAAGGCTGGCGGACCTGTCAGTGGTTACGGCGGACAATTCCCGGTTTGAGGACGTGCTGGACATTATAGAGGATATAAAGGTAGGTTTGGGCAAGACCAGCGGGGAATATATGGTGATTCCGGACCGTCGAGAGGCGATTCGGTGGTGTCTGGAGAATGCCCAGGAGGGAGACATCATTGTGCTGGCGGGCAAGGGCCATGAGGACTACCAGGAGATTCAGGGGGTGAAGCATCCCTTTGACGAGCGGGCGGTCATCCGGGAAATTCTGAATTGCCTTAGCAAATAAACGGACTTTAAACAGTGAATATGGTTCAAAGGAATCAGAATGATTGTTTGGATCCAAGGTGGAAGCCCCGCCGCACCCGCAACTTGGCTTTGCGGATTTTTAAGGCAACCCCGCACCATTCGCGGCTGGAGCCTTAAGCACCGTCTTGCTTGCAGATTTTCCGTGATAGCGCACAGCTTTCGCTGGTCAATGGTGAGATGGACGGCGCTCAATCTGTACCCTCTCACGAAAAATCTGACTGCCCAATACGGTACTTAGAATTCTGCGGTATTGCCTTAAATGCGTTTACAGTACCGCTCCCTTCGGATAAGGGAATACAAAAACGGAGAGGAATTTCTAATGGACAAAGACATCGTGACCTATCAACGGCACTTGGACGATTTTTGCTTCCTTGGAAACACAAATGTTGTAGACGACAGCTCTGACTTTGCCGCGATATGGGATAATTTTTTTCAAATGGGCGGGTATGAGCCCATCCTGCCCTACGCGGTGGATGAAAAACCCATTAATGTGTGGTTCCATGGCCCCCAGGGCCAGCGGGTCTACTGCCAGGGCCTCTTTGTAAAGAATGTGGACCATACGCCTGAAGGCTACACTTTGATGGACTTCCCCGGCGGCGACTATCTGGCCGTCACCACGGAGTGGATGGAGACCAACGAGGAAGCTGTGGGGGACGCTGGAAACGGCCGCTGTAACGAGTATGCCGACACGGTAGAGATACCCGCGGGCTGGGTGCGGGCCGACGGGCCAGAGTCCTTGATATTTCGGATAGAGAAGGAGAACGCAAACACGCCCCAGGGCAGCCGCTACGAGGTATGGGTGCCCATTTGGAAAATATAAACCCAGCGATCTGGGAAAATAAAAATGGAGGGAATGCACATGAACAAAATCATCGAAGCCGCTTTGCTGGAATCCTTTGAGAGGAATTTTGCCGCCGATCCCGCTAAGCGCGTTGCCCAGCGGGCCGCTACTGCCAACGGGATTGGCAAAGCTGCCCTAAACCCCTTTACCCAGCGGGAGGACAGATACCAGTTTTCTGTTCAGCTGGAGGGAGGCAAAATCACCAACCAAAAGGCCTCTGGCCGCTGCTGGATGTTCGCCGCTATGAATACCATGCGGATGGAAGTGATGAAAAAGCTGAACTTGGAAACCTTTGAGCTCTCTCAAAACTACCTGCTCTTCTTCGATAAGCTGGAAAAGTCCAACTATTTTTTAGAGGCCATTCTGGAAACCCTGGATGAGCCCACGAACGGCCGGCTGATTGCCCATCTGCTGATGGCCCCCCTGAACGATGGAGGCCAATGGGATATGCTGTGTAACCTGGTGGAAAAATATGGCGTGGTGCCCAAAGACGCCATGCCCGAAACCGTGTGCTCCTCCGCCACAGGAGAGGTGACCTCCTATATGACCCGCAAACTGCGGGAGTTCGCCTGCGTTCTGCGGGAGGGTCACGCCGCGGGCAAGACCGCCGGAGAGCTGCGGGAACAGAAAGAGGCTATGCTGGCTACCATTTACAATATGTTGTGCGTTGCTTTGGGGCAGCCTCCCAAGACCTTCACCCTGGAAGTCCGGGACAAGGACAAGAAATTTATTCGCGATACCTGCCTGACCGGTAAGGCTTTTTATGAAAAGTATGTGGGCTGGGACCTTTCGAACTATGTGAGCTTGATCAACGCGACCACTGCCGATAAGCCCTTCCACAAGACGTTTACAGTGAAGCTGCTGGGCAATGTGATAGAGGGCCGGCCAGTGAAGTACCTAAACCTGCCGGTGGAGGACCTAAAGCAGGCCGCCATCCGCCAGATGCAGGACGGAAGCCCGGTGTGGTTTGGCTGTGACGTGGGCAAATGCTCCACGCGGGATGGAGGCATTATGGACCTGGAAGCCCTGAAGGTGAACGAGCTCTTCGGCACCGAGTTTGGCATGAACAAAGCCCAACGTCTGGACTATGGAGACAGCCTGATGACCCACGCCATGGTGTTCCAGGGAGTAAACCTGGACGAGGAGGGTAAGCCCACCCGCTGGCGGGTAGAAAACAGCTGGGGCAAGGATGCCGGTGTAGACGGCTACTATGTGATGAGCGACCAATGGTTTACGGAGTATACCTACCAGGTGGTGGTACATAAAAAGTACCTCTGCGAGGAACAGCAGAAGGAACTGGAGCAGGAGCCTATTCAGCTGGAGCCTTGGGATCCCATGGGCTCGCTGGCGTAAGCGCGTAAGAAAACAAAGAGGTGTTTTTTCATGAATCTCAGCATAGCCCAGATCCTGTCCGCCACAGGCGGCCGGCTGCTTTGCGGCAGGGAAGAGACCAGGGTTACCCATTTTATTACAGACAGCCGCCAGGCCGGGGCCGGGGCCATGTTTGTGCCGGTCCGGGGTGAGAAGGTGGACGGCCACGCCTTTATTGGGGCGGCCATCTCTGCCGGGGCCTGTGCCGCCTTTACAGACCATCCCCTGCCCCCTGGGGCCGGGGCCCTGGTTTTGGTGGAGGACTGCCGTGCCGCCTTACAGCGGACCGCGGCCTGGTACCGGGAGGGCTTTGATATTCCCATTGTGGGTATCACGGGCAGCGTGGGAAAAACCACTGCCAAGGAGATGGTGGCCCAGGCCCTTTCCGCCGGATTCCAGGTGCACAGGACCGCCGGCAACCAGAACAGCCAGGTGGGGGTGCCCATCACTGTGTGCGGCATGGGGCCAGAGCACACTGCCGCAGTGATTGAGATGGGCGTCAGTATGCCCGGGGAAATGGAGCGTATTGCCCGGGTGGTGAAGCCTACCTGCGTGGTGATGACCAATATCGGCACGTCCCACATAGAGTTCATGAAAACCCAGGAAAATATTTTGGCCGAGAAAGCCCGTATTGCCGGCTACCTGTCCGGGGCGGGCGCGCTGTTCGTCAACGGCGACGACCCGCTGCTGGCAGGCCTGCCTGGCGCCGTGCGGTTCGGCCTGGGAAAAAGCTGCCAGTGGCAGGGCGTGGACCTGGCCAGCACCCCAGAGGGCCAGGCCTTTACCTGCCTAGGCCCCGGGGGAGAGCGGGTGCCGGTACAGCTGCCAGTGGCTGGGGAACACAATGTGCGCAACGCCCTGGCCGCCCTGGCAGTGGCCGCACACCTGGGAGTCCCCCTGGAGGACGCGGCCCGGGCCCTGACCGCCTATGAGCCCCCGGCCATGCGCCAGCAGATGAAAGAGAGGCGGGGCGTCACCGTAATCGACGACAGCTATAACGCGAGCCCGGACTCTATGCGCAGTTCCATAGACGTGCTGGCTTCCCGGGTAGGGGGGCGGCGGATCGCCGTTTTAGCCGGTATGCTGGAGCTGGGCAGCTATTCCCGGCAGGGACACCTGGACACTGGCCGCTACGCCAAGGAGAAGGGTGTAGAACTGCTGGCGGTAGGCGAGCTGGGCCGGGAGATTGCAGAAGGCTATGGCCCAGGGGCAGGGTGGGCTTCCACCAACCAGGAGGCGGCAGATCTGCTGAAAGGGACGCTGAAGTCTGGGGACAGTGTACTGGTGAAAGGCTCCCGGGGGATGCGGACCGAGGAGATTGTAGCCCAAATATTGGCAGAAGGTTAAATTTGTGACAAAAAAGCGGACTTGTGACCCTTCGGCAAGCCTGCTTTTTTTTGCGCTTCCACCGATTGACCTTGCGTCCTCTTCCGGTTTTTGGTATAATCAAAACAAATCAACACAAGAGGGAGTCTTTCCGGTGGATTATCTAAAACTAAAAAGCGGCACCGACGTGCGTGGGGCCGCCATAGAAACAGAAAAAGATGGGCCCGTGCAGCTGACAGACCAGGCTGTGGGAGACATTGCCGCAGCCTTTTTGTGCTGGTGCGAAAAAAGGCTGGGCCAGCCAGCCAGCGGCCTGCGGGTGGCTGTGGGCCGGGATTCCCGGCTCTCTGGGCCGCGCATAGTTGCCGCCCTTCAAGAAGCCCTAACCCGCTACGGCTGTACATGCTTTGACTGCGGCCTGGCTTCTACCCCCTCCATGTTCATGGCGGTCCTGGACCTGCCGTGCCACTGCGCCATCCAGGTGACAGCCAGCCACCATCCCTTTCACCGCAATGGGCTAAAGTTTTTTACCCAGGACGGGGGCCTGGACAGTGGCGACATTACAGAAATTTTAGAGGCCGCCAATACGGGCGCCGCCCCCCGGCCCGCCCCTGGGGGCAGTTGGAACCAGTCGGACCATATGGCCCAGTACGCCGCCCACCTGCGGCAGCTGATTATGTCCGGCATTAGAGCGGCGGACTATGAGCATCCCTTGACTGGCTTTAAAATTGCGGTGGATGCGGGCAACGGAGCTGGTGGCTTCTACGCCAGTCAGGTGCTGGCTCCCCTGGGCGCGGACGTGTCTGGCAGCCAGTTTCTGGAGCCGGACGGCCACTTCCCCAACCATATTCCCAACCCGGAGGATGCCAAAGCCATGGACGCAGCCTCTCAGGCCGTGCTCTCCTCTGGCGCGGACCTGGGGGTGATCTTTGACACGGATGTGGACCGGGCCGCTGTGGTGGACCGCCAGGGCCGGGAAATCAATCGCAACCGGCTGGTGGCTTTGGCCTCGGCCATTGCCCTGGAAAACGCCCCTGGGGGCATGGTGGTCACAGACTCCATTACTTCGGACGGACTCCACGAGTATATCGAGACCGCCCTGAGGGGAAAACACCGGCGGTTTCAGCGGGGGTACAAAAACGTTATTAACGAGGCCCTGCGTATGAACGCCCAGGGAGTGGATTGCCCTCTGGCCATTGAGACCAGCGGCCACGCGGCCCTGCGGGAAAACTACTTTTTAGACGATGGGGCCTACCTGGTGACAAAAATTATTATCAAGATGGCGGCCCTGCGCCAAGAGGGCCGGGACCTGGAGGACCTGCTGGCTCCCTTAAAAGAACCTGTGGAAACTTTGGAGGTGCGGGTGCCCATTTTAGAGACGGACTTCCGGGCCCGGGGTAACCGGCTCATCGGGGACCTGGAGGCCTACGCCAAAGAAATGGGCTGGCAGGTTGCTCCAGACAACTTCGAGGGGATCCGGGTGTCCTTTTCCAAGGGCCAGGGCGAGGGCTGGTTCTTGGTGCGGCTGTCGGTCCACGACCCCATTTTGCCCATCAATATTGAGAGCGACGCCCTGGATGGGGTGGAGATGATCCGGGGCCGGCTGCGGCGGTTCTTCGCACAGCACAGCCAGGGCCTGGACTTGGCAAAGCTATGACCAGGGGGAAGCCAAAGGCCCTAGTGGCTATGAGCGGTGGGGTCGATTCCAGCGTAGCCGCCCTGCTGCTGGCCCGGGAGGGCTATGACTTGATGGGCGTAACCTTGAAGCTTTTTTCTAATGAGGACGCACTGGCGGACCCAGGGGAAAAGGCCTGCTGCTCTATAGACAGCGTTAACGATGCCCGAGCGGTGTGTGCACGGCTGAAGATGCCCTTTTATGTGTTCAACTTCTCAGAGGAATTCCGCCGCCAGGTGATGGACCGCTTTGTAGGGGCCTACGCCCGGGGAGAAACCCCCAATCCCTGCATTGACTGCAACCGTTACGTGAAGCTGGGAAAGCTCTTTCATCGGGCGGAGGAGATTGGGTGCCGGTATGTTGCCACTGGCCACTATGCCCGGGTAGAGTGCTGCCCAGAAACTGGGCGCTGGCTGCTGAAAACAGGCCTGGACCCAGACAAAGACCAGAGCTATGTGCTCTATAACCTGACCCAAAAGCAGCTTTCGATGCTGCTTTTGCCCCTAGGAGGCTTGTCCAAAGCCCAGGTACGGGAACTGGCCCACCAGGCGGGCTTTGTCAACGCTCACCGCCAGGAGAGCCAGGACATCTGCTTTGTGCCAGACGGAGACTACGCCGGATTTATCCAGCGGCATGCAGGCAGGACTTTTCCCGCTGGAGATTTTACTGGCACGGCGGGGCAGGTCTATGGACGGCACAGGGGGATTATCCACTATACCGTAGGCCAGCGGAAGGGCCTGGGGCTGTCTTTCCCCCAGCCCATGTATGTATGCCAGGTGGACCCCGTAGCCAACCAGGTGGTGCTGGGGGAACACAAGGAGCTTTTTTCAGACCGCCTAACCGCCCGGGACCTGAACTTTATCTCCGTGGCGGACATTCAAGAGCCCATGCGGGTCCAGGCGAAAATCCGCTACCGGCACGGCGCCCAGCCTGCCCATGTAGTGCAGACCGCTCCTGACACCCTGCAAGTGGTGTTTGACGAGCCCCAGCGGGCCATTACCAGGGGCCAGGCAGTGGTGCTGTACCAGGGAGACGTGGTGGTGGGTGGGGGCACTATTACATCAGCAGGAAAAGGAGAGCAAACATAAGCTCGTTGTTTCCCCCGTCGCCCCCCAGCAGGAGGAGAAGCGCCAAAAGCAGGGTGCGCTCCCGATCTTGGAAAAGTTCGTCCAGCAGGCTGGGAGTGGCTGGAGGAGTGGCAGGGGCGGCCGGCTGGGGGGGCTCTGCAGGGGGTGGCGGCGAAGGCTCCGGCTGGGGCGGCTCCTGGTGAGGCGTAGTTGGCATTGGCTGTGGGGAGCGGTTTCGGCCCTGCTGCCGTGCCCGAGACTGCATCTCCCGGGCGCGGCGGGCGGCTTCCTCTTGCATACGGCGCAGATCCATCTCGGGCATGGCAGGGACCTCCTTTTACTTTCCCAGCCCCGCGCTGCCCAACAGAGGGAGCAGACGCATGAGCTGTAAAATTTTTACCGCTTCGTCGATCTTCTGCTGTCGGGCTCCGCTAAGCAGGGGCCGCAGGGCCTGTAGCAGCCGGGTGGAATCGTCTTCCCGGTTAATCTGGCTTAGCAGGGGGGCCAGCCTGGCCACCAGGGCCAGGGTGTCTGGCGGCCCCAGAGCGCTTGTGGAGTTCTGACTGGGGTGATCCTGGGGCGTACTGCCCCCGCCGGCCAAAGAGCCCAGCATCCCTGCTAAAGCAGAGAGGTCTGGCCCGCCGCCTCCGCTGGCCGGAGCGCTTTGGGCGGCAGGGGCAGCCTGGGCCGCGTCTTGGGAAAGGCCTAGAGAACTCATGACGCTTTGCAGCTGACGCATACTATTGGGATCGGACAGAAATTGCGTGATTTGTTGATTCAGGTCGTCCAGGCGGACCGCCCCCTTTCCTGATTATATAGTAACCCCACTTTAAAATCGGTAGATACCGATTTTAAAGCTAGGCAGCTACGCTGCCTGGCTCAAAAGAGGTAAAATGCCTCTTTTGAACTGTGTTAACTATACCAGACTTACTTTCCTCCTTGCAGCATCTGTAGCAGCTTTTGGGCCTGGGGGCTGGATAGAAGCTTTTGGGCCGCCTGGGGGTCTGAGAGTACCTTTTGCATGGCTTCACTCTCTGGGGCGCTTACATTGCCCAGCAGTTTGGCCAGCTGGCCGTTTTGGGCTGCCTCTTTCAGCGCTTCGGGAGTGGACCCCATGCGCTGGGCGGTTATTTTTAACAGGGCTTCCAGCCGGTTGTTGGAGCCATTATTGTCCATTGGGAAAACCTCCTTTTCTCATGGAAATGGGAGAACATATGGTGAAGAGCCAGTTTGATCGCCCGCTTTAAAAGCGTCACTTGTCCCTCTTGCGGCTTCCATCTGTTTTTTCTGGGGTTTGGTTAGAATAGAGATAATAGGCAGATAGATATTTTGACGCTGTCTGCTGCTGAAAAAGGGATTTTGGCAAATGTTCCAGCTATTAAAGAGGATGCTGGCCCTTTCCATACTATGCGTCTGCGGCGGGTTTGATTCATCCGACGGAACACAGAACAGGCGGAATCGTCGCCTGACGAAAATTTGGGAGGAGTAGAAATGCGTATTTTAGTGATGTCCGATACCCATGGGGACAGTGAAAGCCTGCGCCGGGCCATTCTTGCCCAGCCCAAGGCCGAGGCTGTTATCCACCTGGGAGACGGAGAAGAAGAAATGGAACGGGCCCGGCGGAACTTTCCAGAAAAGACCTTTCTGCCGGTGCGGGGCAACTGCGATTGGGGCTCCACCCTGCCGGTAACCGGAGAGTTTGAGGCCCAGGGCGTGAAAATCTTCTACACCCATGGCCACCTGTACGGGGTAAAGTCTGGAGACTACCATATCCTTGCGGCGGCCCGGGAACACAAGGCCCAGGTGCTGCTTTTTGGCCACACCCATTTGCCCCGGGAGGACTATGAGGACGGCCTGTACATTATGAACCCCGGGCGGCTCAGCGGCTGGGGGGCCACCTACGGCATTCTGGACATTACGCCCCAGGGCATTGTCACCAATATCATGAAATTATCATAATTTTGAAAAGGAGAGCCTACGGATGCTTACCCAAAAGAAAAAGGAATTTATCGAGTTTATGCTTTCCGCCAATGTACTGCGCTTTGGAGAGTTCGTTACAAAAAGCGGCAGGAATACCCAGTACTTTGTCAACACCGGCCTGTACCGCACTGGGGCCCAGATCTCGCGCTTGGGAAGCTACTATGCCGCTTTGGTAATGGAGGCCACAGGCGGCCGCTTTGACGCACTGTTCGGCCCGGCCTATAAGGGAATCCCTTTGGCCACAGCCTGCGCTACAGCCCTGTGGCGGGACCACCAGGTGGACAAGCCGTACTTCTTCAACCGAAAAGAGGCCAAAGACCACGGCGAGGGCGGCGTCACGGTGGGGTATCAGCCCAAAGACGGCGACCGCCTAATAATTATTGAAGACGTGATTACAGCGGGCACCGCGGTGCGGGAGTCCATGTCCATTTTAAAGGCTTGCGGGGACGTGAGGGTTTCGGATGTGTTCATCAGCGTAAACCGTTGCGAGGTGGGCCAAACCCCGGGCAAGACCGCTATTATGGAGGTGGAAGAGGAGTTTGGCCTGAAGGTGCACCCCATTGTGACAGTGGTGGATATTCACGAATATCTAAAGGAGAATGGCGCAGACCCTGCCCTGGTGGCGGCCATGGAGGGGTATATGGAAAAATATTGTGTTTTGTAAAGGGCCAGAGTCTGTTAGAAAACGCCGAAACAGGGTCAGTTTTGCCCAGAAATGGTGGCTTCGGCATCAAAAAGCCTGGAAAGGTGCCAGCATTTCTTGCGGTTGTTTCCTGGAACCCACTTGTTTCTGAGCAAAAATCCAGCATTTTTCCGATTTGAAAAACAGATTCTAGGGATTGTTTGAAACATGGAAAACGCCGTTTTTTCCCAGAAGAGGCCCCGTTCCGCGTGAAAAATCCGGGTCAACCGCTGGGTTGACTTGCGGAATTCTCCTTGTAATGGACCTCCCCTGGTTAAAAATCCGCCATTCTCCCTATGTTCAAACAAAGGCCTAAGAGAAGCTTTCCGGCTTGACCATAGAGCCAGTGGAACACCCGATACACGGGTTTTATCTGAATGATCGCACAAAGCAGCATAAGACAGGGGGGACCAGGAGGACGGTGTGGGTCTGGGGAAAGCGGGCGGATAAGCGCAATGCCTCTACCAAGCCGGTAAACAATCCCCTGTGGGCCTATAGGCTATAAAAAAACAAGACAAGGAGTTCCCTATGCCCAGATTCTTTATCTCCGGCCCACCGGCCTCCCCTTTCTTGCTGGAGGGCGAAGCCGGACGTCATGCGGCCAAAGTTCTGCGCCTGCGCCCAGGCGAGGCGGTTACGCTGTGCAATGGCCAGGGGCAGGACTATCCCGCCGTGGTCCTGGAAACTGCCCCCGGGGGTCTTTTGCTGGATGTTGCCCCACCCACGCCCAGCCGGGGGGAACCTGCCGCCTGGGTCACAGTCTGCCAATGCCTGCCGAAGGGGGACAAGCTGGAAACTGTGGTACAGAAGTCTGTGGAATTGGGCGCCGCTGCGGTTTGGCCCATTGAGAGCAGCCGCTGCGTGGCCAGATGGAGCCCGGAAGCGGTGGAAAAGAAAACCGCCCGCCTGCAAAAGATCGCCCTGGAGGCAGCCATGCAGAGCGGCCGGGGAATTGTGCCGGAAATTCTGCCTCCGGCCCCACTAAAGGCCGCTTTAAAAGCTGCCGCGGCCCAGGGAGAGGCCCTGTTTCTCTATGAAGAGGGGATGGACAGCTTTAAGACGGCGCTGCAAACCGCGGGGCAAAAGCTCTTTCTCTTTGTGGGGCCAGAGGGGGGATTTGCCCCAGAAGAGGCTGCGCTGGCCCGATCCCTGGGGGCAAAGGTACTCAGCCTTGGGCCCCGGATTTTACGTGCAGAGACCGCGCCGTTGGCCGCGCTGGCCGCGATTTTTTATGAGAAGGGAGACTGGGAACGATGAGCACCGTGCTGGTCACAGGGGCGTCCGGGGGCATTGGCCAGGCGCTGGCTTTGGCCTTTGCCAAAAAGGGATATTCGGTGGCCGTCCACTATAACAGTCGCCGGGCAGAGGCTGTATCAACCGCAAAACAAATTATAGAGGACGGTGGGCGGGCCCAGGTCTTTGGGGCGGATCTGACCCATGAGGACCAGGTAGCGGAGCTGTTTGCGCAGGTGGAGGGCTCTTTGGGACCAGTGGAGGTATTGGTGAATAATGCGGGCGTCTCTTGGGTGGGCCTGCTAACAGACATGAGTCTTTCGGACTGGCGGCGGGTGATGGACGCCAATTGTACCAGCGCATTCCTCTGCTGCCGCAGGGCTTTGGGGCCCATGATCCAGGCAAAACGGGGCAGTATTATAAATGTCAGCTCTATGTGGGGGCAGTCGGGGGCCTCTTGTGAGGCGGCCTATTCCGCCTCTAAGGCAGCGCTGATTGGCTTGACCCAGGCTTTGGCCCAGGAGGAGGGTCCTTCGGGCGTTCGGGTAAACTGTATTGCCCCAGGGGCTATTGACACGCCTATGAACAGCCACCTCTCTCCAGAAGAAAAGGCGGCTCTGTGCCAGGACACTCCCCTGCTGCGGCTAGGCAGGCCGGAGGAGGTGGCCCAGGCAGCGGTATTTTTGGCCGAAAATCCTTTCATCACCGGTCAGGTGCTGGGGGTGAACGGGGGATACCTCATATGATGGAAAGAACTCTTTTTATCAGTGACCTGGATGGCACGCTATTAGACCAAAGGGACCGTCTGCCGCCTTTTACACTGGAGGTCTTGAACCGGCTGGTGGACCAGGGGGTGCTGTTTACCTTTGCCACAGCCCGGTCCTATCATTCGGCCAGGGTGGTGGCAAAAGGGCTGGCGCCCCGAATTCCATGGATTGTCCACAACGGCGCGTTTATGGTGGAGGGCAGCAGTGGCCGGCGGGTATTCGAAACCTTTTTCACCCCAGACCAGCGGGGGTATATTCTCTCCGCTAGCAGAAAGCTGGGACTTTGGCCCCTGGTGTACGCTGTGGTAGAGGGGAAAGAGCGGGTGCTATATTTAACCAGTAAGACAGACCATCCGGGGATGAGGCACTATCTGGATAGCCGCCGTACGGACCAGCGCCTGCGGCCGGTATATTCCCCGGAAGAACTGCTGGCGGGAGAGACCTATTATTTTACGTTTATTGAGGATGAGGCCGCGCTGGCTCCCCTTTGGGACCAGTTAGGCGGGTTGAACTGGGCCAATGGGACCTTTCAGCAGGACCTGTACCGGGAGGAATACTGGCTGGAGCTGACCCCAAAGCTGGCCACCAAGGCCCAGGCGGCGCTGCGGCTAAAGAAAGACTTGGGCTGCGGGCGGCTGGTGGCTTTTGGGGACGCCATGAACGACCTGCCGCTGTTTGCCGCAGCCGACGAAGCCTATGCGGTGGCCAACGCCATGGACCCGGTAAAGGCTGCGGCCACCGGGATAATCGGCAGTAATGAAGAAAACGGGGTGGCCAGGTTTCTGCTGGAGCTGGGCTCCTCTATCTGCCCAAACCGATCCTATCATCTATAGGGAGAATCCACTATGAACCTATTTCAGAAAATTCTTCGTAACACGCTTTGGAAGACTCTTTCCTTCCTGCCCAAAGACCCCCGCAAGGTTGTATGCCAAAGCTTCTATGGCCGGGGTTTTTCTGACAGCCCCCGGGCCATTGCTGAAGAGCTGCTCCGCCGGGACTGGAAAGTTTATTGGGTGGTGGGCTCCCCCGGGGACGCCGTCAGCCTTCCCCAGGGGGTAAAGCCTGTCCTGCTGGACAGCCCGAAAGCCATTTATCACCTTTGTACCGCTGGGGTTTGGGTGGACAACTGCCGCAAATGGGCCTATACCCAGAAGCGGGGAGCTACCCGTTATGTACAAACCTGGCATGGATTCCCCTTGAAGCGTATTGAGGGGGATGCCGCCGGAGCTTTGCCAGAGGACTACCTGCAAGCAGCGAAAAGGGACTCTGCGATGTGTGATCTGTTTATCTCTAATAGCAGCTTCCTCACAGAGATCTACCATAGGGCCTTTTGGTATGGGGGCCAGGTGCTGGAGTGCGGCTTTCCCCGCAACGACCAGCTCTTTGGCCCAAAAGAAGAGGCTGCCGCCCGGGTGCGAAAAGTTCTGGGAATTAAAGGAGACAAGCGCCTGGTGCTATATGCCCCCACCTTCCGCAAGGATAAGGGCCTTTCCGTTTATGATATGGACTACGCCCGGTGCGCAGCGGCCCTGGGGCAGCGCTTTGGGGGGCAGTGGCTGGTGGTGGCGAAGCTGCATCCCAACATTGCGGAAAAAGCCCGGGAGATGCACCTGGACCCAGCTTTGGTAGTGAACGCCTCGGACTACCCAGACATTCAAGAGCTCTATATGGCCTGTGACGGGCTGGTGACAGACTATTCCTCTGTGATGTTTGACTATATGAATACAGGCAAGCCTTGCTTTTTGTACGTGAATGATTTGGAGGACTATAAAAGCGACCGGAATTTCTACTTTGATCTGGACAAGCTGCCCTTTGCCCGGGCAGAGGACAACCAGGGGCTGGAGCAGGCGATTCTGACGTTTGATCAGAAGGCCCAGCTAGAAAGGACCCGAGCATTTTGTAAGGAGTTTGGCATCAAAGAGGCCGGCCATGCCGCCAGCAGAGTGGCGGACTGGCTGGAGGGGCAAAACGGATAAAGGCCGCCGTTTTGCCCCTTGGTCTAGTATAGTTCTAGCTTTTCCCCGCAAAATAGACAGGAAAAAGCCATATTAAAGAAATGTTAATAAACAGTGTTTTGCATTTACGGGCAGTATGTGCTATAATGTCCAAAGAATATTTGGGAAGTTGGTAAATAAAGGCCCTATCACTGAGCAAAGGCGTCGGGCGAGACCAGCGTTCTAATGTTGCTCAAAGCCATCATGCCGTGTAATATGTGGGTTCCCAGCAAAAGGCCGCCCCTTGACCGTGCGATGTGTCTGCCTTTGGATACTTTCTAGAATACTCCACCGTAAGGGTGGTTTATATATAAAGGAATGATGTTACTTTGCATGGAATGATAAAGAAACTAAAACGAACCGTGGTCTTTTTACTGAAGATGGCCCTGTTCGCCTCCCTTTTTGGCATCTTTTTCGGCATTTTTAGCATACACAACCCATGGCTTTTCAACCTCTCCCGTACCACGGGTGTTACCATGGTTACCTTTGTGGTGCTGGGCATTTCGCTGATGTCCGTATACGGCGGTTACGCGGTGGGTACCCAGAAGAGTAAACCGATTATTCACTCCATGGCCTTAGCCACTATTATTACAGACCTGGTTACCCATTTGCAGCTGTCTATTATGAACACCAGCCAGTTTAATAACGACCACTTTGTCTACGAAACCCCCCACCTTCTCCTACTGGTGATGTTTTTGCAGGTCCTTGTGATCATCTTTTTCGCCTATTTTGGCAACTATGTCTATTTTTCTTTGGAGCCGCCGGAGAACTGCTGCGTTATCTCCTCCTCCAGGCAGAGCCTGGGCAGTATTATCCCAAAGATTAAGCGGTTCCCAAAGCAGTACCAGATTGACGAGATGATCCGCTATGACGACCCAAAGGTGCTGGACATTATCCTGCGCAATGACACCGTGTTTCTGTATGACGTGCCTGCCAAAGAGCGCAATGATCTGATCTCCTTCTGTTACCAGACCCAAAAAAATATTTATTATAATTTTGAGACCATTGACGTGGTGGCCCAAGGGGCAAAGTACGTGGCCCTGGATGACAAATCCCTGGTGATGTATACTGCCAAGGACCTGACCATGGAACAGCGCATCATCAAACGGTTGACAGACCTGGCCGTGGCTGTGGTGGGTTTGGTAGTGGCCAGCCCTATTATGCTGGCCTGCGCTGTGGCCATCAAGTTAGACGACCACGGTAAGGTGTTCTATAAGCAAAAACGCTTGACCAAATACGGCCGGGTGTTTGAGGTGTACAAGTTCCGCACCATGAAGGAAGAGAACTCCATCCATAAGTCAGTAACAGCCAACGATGACCGGATTACCCGGGTAGGTAAGGTGCTGCGGAAGTTCCGGCTGGACGAGCTGCCCCAGCTGCTGAATATCCTGAATGGAGACATGACCGTGGTGGGGCCTCGTCCGGAGATGCTGGAAAATGTAGAAAAATACACCAGTGAGCTGCCGGAGTTTTCCTACCGGCTGCGGATGAAGGCAGGACTGACAGGCCTGGCGCAGATCTCCGGCAAGTATAATACTTCGCCCAAGGACAAGCTGGTGATGGACCTGATGTATATTGAGAACTATAGCATCTGGCAGGACTTTAAGCTGATCTTCCAGACCATTACCGTGTTTTTGAAAGCCTCGGAGAGTACAGAGGCCTTTGGCCAGGAGGAGCTATATGATTTTGACACAGACCGGGAACGGGACCGAAAAAAGAAGAAAGCAGAAAAAGAAGCGGACTAACTAAAAAAAGAGAACCACCCAGCGGCAGAAAGAGCTTTTGAGGATAGCGAAAGCTGCCTTGAATGGGGAAAGCGGCAGCTTTAAAACAGCGTTCCTGGACCGGCCCTGTAGGCAGCTGACCTTGCTAGGCGCGCCACCGCGTGAACAGGAAGCGGATGGACACGGTATGCTGGGCTTGAAACGGCCGGAAAGCAGACGCTTTCCCACAGTGGATGGGGCCAAAAAGCCAAGAAAATGAAGAATATAAAGAAAGGGGATTTTTAGGATATGGCGATTGAGGATTATCTGTGCCGGGCCTATGGCGGCACGGCGGATGACTACGCGAAAGAGGCCGCCAGAGCGATGCTGGCCGGGGAAAAGAAGTTCATTGTAACCGCGAACCCCGAAATTATTATGCATGCCGAAAAAGACCCCGCCATCCGGGAACTGCTGCTCTGGGATCAGGCGGAGATCGTTCCGGACGGCATCAGTGTGGTAAAAGCCATGGAAATGCTGGGGCTGCCCGCGAAAGAACGCATTACTGGGGTGGACCTGGCGGAAAAGCTGCTGCGGGAGGCCGGACGGGCAGGGAAAAGCGTCTTTTTGTTGGGCGCAAAGGAAGAGGTGGTCTCGGCCCTGGCGGAGAAGCTGAGAAAGACCTACCCCGCCATGACGGTACGCTACCGCAACGGTTATGAAAAGGATAAGGACGGCATTTTTGACCAGATTGCTGCCCAGGCCCCGGACCTTACGCTGGTGGCCTTGGGAGTTCCGGCCCAGGAGCTGCTCATTTACCGGCACCTAAAGGAGTTTTCCAAAGGGGTGTTTATGGGGGTGGGGGGCTCCTTTGACGTGCTTAGCGGCAGTAAGCGCCGGGCCCCGGCCCTGTTTGTAAAAACCAACACCGAGTGGCTGTACCGTATTGCACGTGAGCCCTCCCGGCTAGGGCGGTTTTACCGGAACAATATTCAGTTTCTGCGCCAAGTGAAAAAGAGCGCCGCAAACTCCGCCTCTAGTCCCCGCTAAGGGGCTTTTGGGTCCAACCCGGCAGGCTTCCGCCATAAAGCAGCGGGCTTGGGCGCATGGCGCGGTCTGGGTGTGGGGGAAAATGTTGGCAGACCGTGTGCCACCGAAACTTGTTTTAAGGCGGCAATGCCGCGCCGCTCTAAGTACTGTATTGCGCAGCCAGATTTTTTGTTAAATTGTACAGATTGAGGGCGGTCAAGCTGGAGATGGACACGGGGATCTGGGAGATATGACGGAAACTACGCAAGCGAGACGGTGCTTAAGGCCTTAGCTGCGAATTGTGCGGGGTTGCCTTAATAATGCATTATTTCGTAGATGAAGGAGGACGCAATGGATAAGATTAAAGTAATGTTAGTGTTCGGTACCCGACCCGAAACCATTAAGATGGCCCCTCTGGTAAAGGAGCTCTCCGCCCGGCCTGAGTTTGACTGCAAAGTTTGTGTGACTGCCCAGCACAGGCAGATGCTGGACCAGGTGCTGGAGGCCTTTCATATTGTACCAGATTACGACCTGGATATTATGCGCCCGGGCCAGACTCTTTCAGACATCACCGCTCGGGTGCTGAAGGGCCTGGAAGAGGTTATCCAAAAGGAGAAGCCCCACATGGTACTGGTCCACGGGGACACCACCACTACCTTTGCCGGAGCCCTGGCCGCTTACTACTGCCAGACCGCGGTGGGCCATGTGGAGGCTGGGCTGCGCACCCACAACAAGTATTCCCCCTACCCGGAGGAAATGAACCGGCAGTTTGTGGGCTGCATGGCGGACCTGCACTTTTCCCCCACCCAGCAGAGCCGCCAGAACCTGCTGGACGAGGGCAAGAAGGCGGAGTCCATTGTAGTGACGGGAAACACTGCCATTGACGCCCTTTCCACCACAGTGCGGGAGGACTATTGTGCCCCGGCGCTGGACCCAGTGCTGGAATGGGCCAAGGACTCCCGGCTGATCGTGCTCACCGCCCACCGCCGGGAAAATCTGGGCCAGCCCATGCACCGCATGTTCCGGGCCATCCGCCGGGTAGCGGAAGAATTCCCAGACGTAAAGGTGGTATACCCTGTACACCTAAATCCCCTGGTACGCCAGGCTGCGGAAGAGGAGCTGGGCGGCTGCCAGAGCATCCGGCTCATTGAGCCCATGGAGGTGGTGGAGTTCCACAACCTGCTGGCCAGGTCCTACTTGATTTTAACCGACAGCGGCGGCATCCAGGAGGAGGCGCCGTCTTTGGGCAAGCCAGTAATTGTGCTGCGGGACACCACGGAGCGTCCCGAGGGGGTGACGGCGGGGACCCTAAAGCTGGCGGGCACAGAAGAGGAGTCCATCTATGGGCTGGTGCGCCAGCTGCTGACGGACGGGGCCGAATACAAACGCATGAGCCAGGCAGGGAACCCCTATGGCGACGGCCAGGCCAGCAGGCGCATTGCGGACGCCATTGTGGAATATATGAAGGGTCGGGCCCAGTAAACTGTAACAAAACTCGCGGAAACAGAAACCGCGGCAAAGGGGGATGCCTATGAAGGGAAAAGTACATCTGCGCTTGGAGCGCAGCCGAAGGAACCTATTTGCCGCCGGGGCATTGCTGGTGGTCTCGGTGGCCTTTTTCGCAGTAGAGTGGCCTCTGGCCTTTATGGAGGATGGCGCGGGAAAGCAGACGCCGGCCTGGTGGTACATATTTACCTACAGCGGCCTTACCGCCGCCAGTGCTGTGCTGTGCCTAACGGGCGTTGACCTGCCCCCGGGCATACGCCAGTCTTTGGGCTGGCTGATGCTGCTGGTTCTCCCTTTAGGTTCTTTCATCGCGGTGGACGCCATTAACGGCACCCGCTTGTGGGAGTTTCCTCAGGCCCGGTGGCTGGCCAACTACCTGTGCTACCTTTTGGTGTTTGCTCTGGCCTTTGGGCTGACCCGGCGGGCCTGGGCGGCGGCGGCCATTGGCGGGGCAGTGTCTATTATTTTCGGTATTGCCAATTATTTTGTGGTGCAGTTCCGCGGGCAGCCCATCCTGCCCTGGGACTTCACTTCCTTTGCCACTGCCCTGATGGTCTCCGGCGGGTATGAGTATGCGCCTACCCGAAAAATGGCTGTGGCGGCCCTGGGATATATTTGCTCAGTGATTCTCTGCGCCAAGCTGGTGCCAAAGGATGGGCTTACCACCACTCGGCGTTTTCGCCTGACCGAGCGGCTGACAGCCTTTGGGGTATCGGCGGCGCTGGCCTTTGTGCTGTTCCCCCTGAACGGCCTGGAAAACCTGGGCATCTCGGTATGGGCCTGGAACCAAAAGGCCAGCTCTGAGCTAACGGGCATTGCGGCGGGCTTTTTTGCCAATGTGCAGTTCATGCTGGTGGATAAGCCCGAGGGATACTCCCCAGCCAAAGTAGAAGAATTGGCGGCCGGGGCGCCTGCCCCCCGGCTGGTGGGCAGCCCCTCAGGCCTGCCCACCATTGTAGCCATTATGAACGAGTCTACAACAGACTTTGGCAGCTTTGGCACCCTGGAGTTTTCCCAGGACAACCAGCCTATGCTTCATGCTTTGCAAAACACAGGAAACTGCATTTTTGGCAAGGCCTACTCGTCGGTTTACGGGGGCAATACCTGCAACAGCGAATATGAGTTTCTTACCAGCAACAGCATGGCATTTTTGCCTGCGGGCAGCAAACCCTACCAGCAGTATGTGGACAGCCCCCAGACCGCGCTGCCCTCTATCCTCAAGGAGTACGGCTACCACAGTGTGGCGGTGCACCCCGGAGACCGCAAGGCCTGGGAAAGGGTGGACGCCTACCCGTGCCTGGGATTTGACGAGTTTGTAGACGCGGAGATCTTTGACGTAAAGAGAACCTTTGAGCACCGGCTGACCAGTGACAAGTCCTGTTATGACCAGCTGATTTATGAGTACGAGCGCTGGCGGGGGGAACCGCTGTTTCTGTTTGGAGTGACCATCCAGAACCACGGCGGCTATGAGGACGAGGCCTACCGGGCCCGGGTGCGCCATGTGCAGGTAAAGGGGCACGAGGGCAAGTGGCCCCAGGCGGAGCAGTACCTGACCTTGACCAACCGTGCGGACCAGGCCCTTTCGGACCTTTTGTCCTATTTTGAGAGACAGCCGGACCCGGTGGTGGTGCTGTACTTTGGGGATCACTGGCCCAAGCTGGAGGAGGGATTTACCCGGGCGCTGCTCAAGGACAAGAATGGCTTTGAGTATACCATGAGCCAGTACCAGGTGCCCTTTTTCATTTGGGCGAACTACCCCCTGGAGGGAGAGGAAATCGAGGCGGTGAGCCTAAACTATCTCTCGGGCCTGTTGCTAAGGGCTGCTGGGCTGGAAGGCAATGCCTATACCAACTACCTAGAGCAGCTGCGCCAGACCCTGCCAGTAGTTACGGCCATTGGGCACATGGACAGCCAGGGCAACCTGTACCGCCAGGGGGCGGCCACGCCGTATAGGGAACTGTTGAACGAGTACGCGGTGATGCAGTACAACAACGCCTTTGACGAAGAGGGCAGGGTAACAGAAGTATTTGGCGAGGCCAAAGCCCCGATTCGGGTGGCCTAGGATGTCCACCTTCCACCTAGTCCCTGTTTGAACCATGGAAAACGCCGTCTTTATGCCCATAAGCGGCCCCTTTCCCCGTCCAAAATCCTCGTGAATCGGAAGATGAACTTGCGTTTTTTCCTTGAAATGGACCTCTTCTGGGCAAAAGGACCTCGTTTCATCTATTTTCAAACAAGGCCTAGCTGACGGCTCGGGGAAGGGGCTGACTGGACGGCATCTGGAAAAAGTCGGAGTAAAACTTTTTTCAAAAAGTTTGCAGAGCGCGAGACAGCGTCTCGCGGCCTTATAGAGAGGAGTAGATGAAATGTCACTGGTGGCTGTGCGGCGGGTCAATGAATGGGACGGGCCGTCCATGCTGAAAATTTACGCGCCCTTTACGGGCACGCCGGCCGCGCCGGAAAAAGAAGCGCCGGATCTTCAGGCGTATATTCAGCGTATTGATACATATACTTATGGCCTGGGGTGGCTGCTTTGTGAGGTGGACTGCCATCCGGTGGGTTTTGCCCACCTAACCGAGAACCGTTTGGCCCCCAAGGACCTTTTTTCTGTAGAGTTCCAGCTCTATGTGGCCAGGGAATGGCAGCGCAAGGGTGTGGGTACAGCTTTGTGGAGCCTGATGCGGGACATTATGGAGGAAGGGGACCGGCGGCGGGTTTTGGCTTATTTCAATCGGGAAAATGCCGCGGCCCAGGGCTTCTTTTCCGCCATGGGTTTTACCCCACAGGCGGGCGGAAACGAGGCGGTGGCCATGTATTACAGCCTTTCGCCCAGGGACCCGGAGGCAGAGCGCCCCACCAAACCCTATCTCATTGACAAATTCGTCTATGAGGCGGCCCGAGAACGGGCGGCGGGGCTGGTACGGGCACAATAGCTTTCTGAATTTTTCTGGAATACATTTTTAAAAAATTGTGAATGACCTCTTGTAAAAAAGCCTGGTCCGTGGTATGATTTACTTGATTTTGATAAAATGCCGGAGAATGGTGTTTTTTCAGGATCTAAAAATGTTTTGCTATAGCTATATTTCTTATAATATCTTGCGAAAGGAGGTCAAGAAGCAATGAATCAGTTCTTATTGTCCACGGCGGCGACCCCCGGCTATTTGCAGGTGGTGGCCATGGGCCTTATCACGGTGTTCGTGGTGCTCATTTGCCTGATCATCCTGATCAAAATAATGGGAGCGCTCATAGGTGGCGCTTCGGCCAGTTCCAGCGCCCCGGCTCCTGCGCCAGTGCCCCAGCGGGTTGTGCCCGCGCCTGCCGCCCAGCCCAATAAGCAGCAGCTGGTGGCCGCTATCTCTGCCGCCATAGCGGAAGAGATGGGCAGCGACGTGAACCACATTAAGATTCATTCCATCAAAAGGCTGTAAACAAGGCCTTGCTGTTTTTGCCAGTTTAGTCCGGGCAGGGGCCGTTGCGGCTGTCCGCCCCTAAAATCCAGCGGGCGTTGGCCCAGAAGAGCCGCCCCGGCATCTATTTAGAAAGGAAAATAATCGCTATGAGAAAATATAATGTGAACGTAAACGGCACTGCTTATGAAGTTACCGTAGAAGAGGTAAAGGGCGGCGCAGCCCCCGTAGCCGCTCCCGCGCCTGTGGCCGCCCCCGCGCCGGCCCCTGCTCCGGCCGCGGCTGGCGCGGGTGAGCCTGTTAACGCCCCCATGCCCGGTACCATCCTGGACGTGAAGGTCACTGCTGGTCAGGCGGTAAAGTCCGGCGACGTGCTTATGATCTTGGAAGCCATGAAGATGGAAAACGAGATTATGGCCCCCAAGGACGGCACTGTGACCTCTGTGGCCGCCTCCAAGGGCGCTTCTGTAGAGAGCGGCGCGCTCCTCTGCACCATTGCTTAAGGGGAAAACTCCCCTGCGCAACCGCAGACAAATAGAAAAGGAGTGTAACCTGAATGGAAGCAATTAACAGTTTTTTGCAAAGCACCGGCTTTGCCCAGGTGGTCAAGGAGCCGCTGGACCTGGTAATGATTCTCATCTCCTGCGTACTGCTTTACTTGGCCATTGTTAAAAAATTCGAACCCTTGCTGCTTTTGCCCATTGCCTTTGGCATGCTGCTGACCAACCTGCCGGGTGCTGGCATGTACCATGCCGAGTTTTTCGCGGACGGCGTTATTAACTGGCAGGAGCTGGGCACCGGCCACGGCGGCCTTTTGGACTACCTGTACCTGGGGGTTAAGCTGGGCATTTATCCTTGCCTGATCTTCATTGGTGTGGGCGCGGGCACGGACTTTGCCCCGCTGATTGCCAATCCCAAGACCCTGCTGCTGGGCGCCGCGGCCCAGCTGGGCATTTTCATTACTTATATTGGCGCAAACCTGCTAAGCTTTACCCCAGAGGAAGCCGCGTCCATCGGCATTATTGGCGGTGCGGACGGTCCTACGGCTATTTATACCACCGCCAACCTGGCGGCACATCTGCTGGGCCCCATCGCTGTGGCAGCCTATAGCTACATGGCCCTGGTGCCGGTAATTCAGCCGCCCATCATGAAGGCGCTGACCACCAAGGAAGAGCGCCGGATTAAGATGAAGCAGTTGCGCAATGTAAGCAAGACCGAAAAGATTCTGTTCCCCATCGTCGTGACCATTTTCGTGTCCTTCATGCTGCCCTCCGCGGCTCCCCTGGTGGGCTGCTTGATGTTGGGCAACCTGATGCGCGAGTGCGGCGTGGTAGAGCGCCTGAACAAGACTGTGCAGAACGAGCTGATGAACATTGTCACTATTTTCCTGGGGATCTCTGTGGGCGCTACCGCTACGGCCAAGAACTTCCTGGACCTAAAGACCCTGGCGATTCTGGCTATGGGCGTGGTTGCTTTTGGCTTTGGTACTGCCGGCGGCGTGCTGCTGGCCAAGCTGATGAACGTGTTCAGCAAAGAGAAGGTCAACCCCCTCATTGGTTCCGCCGGCGTCTCCGCTGTGCCCATGGCCGCCCGGGTTTCCCAGGTGGTGGGCCAGAAAGAGGACCCCAGCAACTTCCTGCTAATGCATGCCATGGGCCCCAACGTGGCCGGTGTGATTGGCTCGGCTGTAGCGGCCGGTGTGCTGATGTCTCTGTTCGGCTAAGAAGGAGGATACTGAATTATGGCTAAAAATCCCCTGAAGATTATGGATACCATCCTGCGCGACGCCCACCAGTCTCAGGCGGCTACCCGGATGAAGCTGGAGGACATGGTGCCCGTGCTGCCCCTGCTGGACAGCATTGGCTACTGGTCTCTAGAGTGCTGGGGCGGCGCCACCTTTGACGTGTGCATGCGTTTTTTGAACGAGGACCCCTGGGAGCGCTTGCGTACCCTGAAGAAAGGCCTGCCTAACACAAAGCTGCAAATGCTGCTGCGGGGCCAGAACCTGCTGGGCTACCGGCACTATGCGGACGATGTGGTAGAGGCCTTTGTGAAGAAGTCCCTGGAAAACGGCATTGACGTAGTGCGCATTTTCGACGCCCTTAACGATCCCCGGAACGTCCAGGCGGCGGTAAAATTCGTCAAAGAATACGGCGGTTTTGCCGAGGTGGCCATCAGCTATACCAAGAGCCCTGTGCACAGCGAGGACTACTTTGTAAAGCTCTCTATGGAGCTGGAGAAGATGGGGGCTGATTCCATCTGTATTAAGGATATGGCGAACCTGTTGCTGCCCTATGACGCCTACTCCCTGGTAAAGAAGCTGAAGGAGAATGTGGGTGTGCCCATTCACTTGCATACTCATAACACCACTGGTACTGGCGACATGACCAATCTGATGGCCGCCCAGGCTGGCGTGGACATAGTGGACTGCGCATTGTCTCCCTTGGCCAACGGCACCAGCCAGCCCGCTACCGAGGCTATGGTGGCCACCTTGCAGGGTACCAGCCGGGATACTGGCCTGGACATGGGCAAGCTTTCCGAGGCTGCCGCCCACTTCCGGAATGTGGCCCAGAAGCTGGATATTAACCCCAAGGTGCTGAAAGTGGACGTGAATACCCTGCTGTACCAGGTGCCCGGCGGCATGCTCTCGAACCTGATCAGCCAGTTGAAGCAGGCCAACGCCGAGGACAAATATTATCAGGTACTGGAAGAGGTGCCCCGTGTCCGCCAGGACTTTGGGTATCCGCCTCTGGTCACCCCCACCAGCCAAATTGTGGGCTCTCAGGCGGTGCTGAACGTGCTTTCCGGCGAGCGGTACAAGATGGTCTCTAAGGAGTCCAAGGGTCTGCTCCGGGGTGAATATGGCAACCTGCCCGGCCAGGTGAACGAGGAAGTGCGCAAGAAGTGCATTGGCAACGATGAGGTGATTACCTGCCGTCCTGCGGACCTGCTGGAGCCTGAGATGGAGAAGCTGAGGGCCGAGTGCAAGGAGAAGGGTTTGGGCCACTGCGAAGAGGACACCCTAAGCTACGCCTTGTTCCCCCAGGTGGCCAGCAAGTTTTTCGCCTGGCGGGACCATCCCCATCCGGCTGAGCCCGAGACAAGCGCCGCTCCGGCTGTAGCAGCACCTGCGGCTGCTCCGGCTGCTGTAGCCAATGACAATAGCCCTCGTACCTTGGTGGTAGAGGACTTAACTGGCGGTAATTTTTGATTGACCTGATAAAAATGGACAGAATAAGAAAGGCCGGCACAGGCGTGCCGGTCTTTTTTGTTTGAGGATAGAGGAATGTGGGCGCGGAAGCTTGCCATTATGAGACAGGCTGGATGGGTAGGGTAAAGACTGGGCGCCTAAGAAAGCCATGTATTTATGCTTGTGTGCTGTCGAAAAATATGCTATAATGACTCGGAACAGAATTTGCAAAGAAGAACGCGCCGGCATTTTTTTGACTGGAAAAGGAAACTGACATGAAGGAAATCCACCTTAAAGAAAAACTCGCGCCGCATATAGGAGATTTTATGGCAGCGCTGCTCTTGATTCAGCCCCTGCTGGACGTGCTTTCCTATTTTATGCGGGAGACCGGGACCACTGCGGTGACAACCACCCTGCGCACGGTTTTGCTGATGGCTGTTAGCCTATACGGGCTGGCGGTTAGCGGAAAAAGACGGGTGTATTGGGTGTTCTATGGGGTCATTGGCGGCTTTTGGCTGCTGCATATGCTAAACTGCCTGCGTCTTGGTTATCGGGACCCAGTAGGAGATGCAGCCGAGTACCTGAAGCTGGTGCAGTTCCCTCTGTGGACCCTGGCTTTCATCACCTTTTTTAAGGGCCATGACAGGCTGGATTTGCGGGTGGTGGGAATACTGGCGGCGAATTTTGGCGTTATTTTACTGATTATCGGCCTTTCCTATGCCGCCGGCCGGCCGGAATACACCTATGACATTCCAGCGCTGGGGGTCAAGATGGGGCTGCTGGGGTGGTTTGGAGTTCCCAATACCCAAAGTGCCATTGTCTCTATGCTCACCCCCTGCTTGCTGCTGTGGGCTTACCGCACTGGGCGGGTGTGGGTGTTCTCGCTGGGATGTGCGGCGGGGTTTGGACTGCTGTACTTTACCGGCACTCGATTGGCATACTATTCGGCAATCCTGGTGGCCGCGGGCTTCTTGGCTCTTGTGCTTATTGCCGGAGGACGTATGCGCTGGTGCTGTGTGCCTTTGGCTGTGGTTTTAGCGCTTTTGGTGCTATGCCGGAGCATGTCCATTATGGAGCGGCGCCAGGCCCTTACTGGGGAATCTTATGACTTGTACCAAGAGCAGAGCGACCATATTATGGGAGAGGACAAAGATTTTGTCTATACAAGCGGGGAGGTGCCCGCTAAGATAATAGAAAAAATCACCCGCGTGTATGAGGAAGTCTACACCCAGCGCAGTCTGGCGGACACCCCTCTTTTGGGGGATCTGCTGGAGCGCTTTGGGACAGAACGGGTTATGAAGCAGTACCAGTATTCCACCAAAGCTTCGGACCTGTATAATACCCGCAGCAAGAAATTGGCAGTGATGTCCCTTTCCTGGCAGGAGCAGGACTTTCTTGGAAAACTGCTGGGCATGGAATATGCAACAGCTACCTTAAATGGTACCCATTATGACCCAGAGAATGACTTCCCCGCGCTTTTGTATTATTACGGCTATGTGGGTGTGGGGTTATATGGGGCCTTTGCGGTCTGTTTTTTGCTGGGGGCTGCATGGGGCGCGCTGAGAAACTGGCGGAGGCTGCGGAGCTATCTTTCACCCCAGCTGCTGGCCTATGGCATGACCTATCTGCTGGGGCTTGGGGCGGCTCAATTTTCGGGCCAGGCTCTGCGCAAACCCAGCCTGACTGTGTACCTGGCCCTGGCAGCGGCACAGCTGTATACTGGGGCCCACTCCGGAGAGGGCAAACTTTTTGCCAGGTATGAACGCCGCCCCGGGGTAACTATGAAAAAATTATAAGGAGGGCGGCCCATTTGCCAAAGCAATTACAGAAGACAAAGCAATTCCTTGTGGACCGGTTGGGAATGATTCTGCTGGTCCTTGTGGCCATACAGCCTTTGCTGGATGTACTCTCCTATTTTCTAAGCGAAATGGGCAGCAACGCCTTTTCTACCGTGCTGCGCTTTGGAATGCTGATGCTGGTGGCCCTGTTTGGCTTTTTCCTTAGTGAGACTAAGCGGTACTATCTCATCCTATACGGCATTGTGGCGGTATTTTGGGCAGTGCATGTGGCCAATGGTTTTCGGGTGGGATATATCTCGGTGGTGCAGGACACGGCGAATTTTCTGCGCATCCTAAATTTTCCCATCTTTGCTTTAACATTTATTACGGTTTTAAGCATAGACAGCGGCCTGCGGAAATACTTTTACCTGGGGACCGCCGTTGCCTTTGGGGAGATGATCCTCTTTACAGCCCTGCCCTGGCTGACCGGAAATCCGGTGTACACGTATCCTGCCCTGCCAGTGGGCATTATGGGCTGGTTTGTAATCCCCAACGCCCAGGCGGTTATTTTGGTGCTCTCCGCTCCCATTGCCATTTATTGGGCTTATAGCACGGGAAAATATCCGCTATATCTGGCCGCAGCGGTGCTATGCTTTGGTATGATGTTTGCCACTGGCACGAAGTTTACCTTTTACTCCATCTTTATTATTGCGGGCGCCTATGCTTTCCTATTTGTGGTGCAAATGGGAAAGAGATGCCTGAAATATGCTCTGCCCATGCTGGTACTGTTTGGACTGGTGTTTGCCTTTAGGCACCAGTCCCCCATGGCCCTGCGGGAGCGGATGTCTGCCTATTCGCAGGGGATTTTGGGCGAGGCAGTGGAGGAGAGTTTGGAAAACAGCGGCGTGGATGAGAAGATCATTGATATTATCAAAAACGAGGGCGAAGAGGAGGAGAAGCCAGAGGAGAATGTGCCGGTAACTCCCCCGGAGAAGGTGCGGGCCAAAATGCGCCAGGGCCTGATGGGGATTTATACGGATGAAGAGATTTATGGCAAGCAGCTGAACAATATGAATGAGCGCTTTGGGGTGTACAATGTGATGGAGGTGTTCCACCACTCTGCCGCCACAGGTCTGCTCTCGGATTTTCGGGCCACAAAGACCTTCTTTGCGGAACTGATTTGGAGCGAAAAAGACCTGTTCACCAAGTTTTTAGGAGTGGAATACAGCGACTTTGTGGTGGACGGCATTATTTATGATTTGGAGAACGATTTTCCGGCGGTCTTTTACTGCTGCGGATACATTGGTTTTGGTCTGTATATGCTGTTTTTTGCCATATTTGTGTTGGCGGTGCTTAGAGCCTTTGGCCTTGGCATGCTGTGGACCTTCCGGGCGGATGCGGGCAAGCCGGGAAACTGGCTAAAGCGGACCGCCGCTAGCCTGTACCGGGGGCTGAAGGGCTTTTTGACGGTGGAGCTAGGAGCCATGGGGATGAGCTTTCTGCTGGCGGTGATAGCGGCCCAGTACTCGGGCTATGTGCTGCGCCGGCCCAATGTGACCATTTACTTTGCCATATCGGCAGCGTGTCTGCTAAGCATGTGCGCAAAGACAGTCTGCCACAAAAGGCAGGCGGAAAAGAAAAAATTTGTCTGGTAAATAGGCTGAGCGCGCGGCGCCGCAGGTCAAAGGAGACGGTTGCTTCCTTGCAGCGGCATTGTTTGGTCTTGCTGGTCCTGGAGTCTGTTAAAAAACTCCAAAACAGGGTCAGTTTTGCCCAGAAATGGTGGCTTCGGCGTCAAAAAGCCTGGAAAGGGGCCAGTATTTCTCCGGTTTCAAAACAGACTCTAGTAATACTAAAAAAGGCCAAACCGGCCAAAAGCACAAAACGTGCAAACAAAAAGCGAGGTGGAAGCTATGTTGCGAGGAATCGGAGTGTCAGAGGGCATTGGTTTGGGAAGAGTTATGCTGCTAGAGGAAAGCAGCTTAATATATGAAGAGAAGCGAGACATAGACGCCGCAGCGGAAAAGGCACGACTGCTACAGGCTGTGGACACTTTTTGCGCCAATACTGCTGGACAGATGGAGCTGCTGAAAGCCTCCGCCGGGCAAAAGGATGCGTGTATTTTAGAGAGCCATATCAATATTGTACGAGACCCGGAACTGCAAGAACAGGTGGGGCAGCTGATAGACCAGGGAAAATGTGCGGAATTTGCCATCAAGGAAAAGTGTGACCAGTATGTGGAAATGTTCACAAGTTCCAATGATGAGCTAACCCGGCTGCGGGCCAGTGATATTCGGGATGTTTGCAATGCCTTGCTCTGTTTGCTGTTGGGGGTGAAAGAAACAGAGGTACACCAGGCTCCCAAGGGCACCATTCTGGTGGCAAAAGAGCTGAGCCCTTCGGTTATGGCGGCGATTGATAAAGAGCGTATTGCGGGTCTGGTGACAGAGGCCGGCGGGCGAATGTCCCATTTCTCTATTTTGGCCCGGGCAATGGGCGTGCCCACCGTGTGTGGAATAGAAGGCGCGGCAGCCAAGCTTTGGAACGGGGAATTTGTCATTGTGGACGGGAGCAGGGGCGAAGTCATCTGCGAGCCAGGGCAAGAGCAGATCCAGGAGTACATGAAAAAGCAGACGGACTTTTTGGAAGAGTACGCCCCCCAGTCCTTCCGGGATAAAAGAACGCTTTCGGCTAGTGGAGAGGAATATCATCTTTATTGTAATATTAGCATGCCCACCGGGGCGGCCCGAGCAGTGGAAGCCGGCGGCGAGGGCGTGGGGCTGTTTCGAACAGAGTACTTATTTATGAACCGGGAACAGGCGCCTGGGGAAGAGGAGCAATACCGGGCCTACTGCCAGGCGCTGCAAGGTCTGGAAGGCCGGCCCCTAGTAGCGCGCACCCTGGATGTGGGCGGCGACAAGGTGGTGCCATGCCTAAGCATGGGAGAAGAGGAAAACCCTTTTTTAGGGTTAAGGGGCATCCGCTGGTGTCTGGCTCACCAGGAGGTATTTTTAGTCCAGCTGCGGGCGCTGCTGCGGGCTGGGACCCAAGGGGACCTGCGCATTATGCTGCCCATGATTTCCTCTTTGGAGGAACTGCGGGCGGGCCGGGCTCTGCTGCAAGAGGCTGGGGAACAGCTAAAGGCTCAAGGTGTTCGCTATGCCCAGAACCTGCCAGTGGGTATTATGATAGAGACTCCGGCAGCGGTGTTTTTGGCGGAGGAGCTGGCCCAGGAGGCGGACTTTTTCAGCATTGGCACCAATGACCTGACAGGATACATTATGGCATGTGATCGGGGGAACCCCGCTGTTGGACATCTGTATTCCCCCTTGCAGCCAGCAGTGCTGAAAGGACTGCGGCACGTGATTCAGTGTGGCGTGCATAGGGGGATTCCAGTGAGCGTCTGTGGCGAGGCGGCTTCGGATCAGCGGCTGATCCCCCTGCTTATGGCTTTTGGCCTTAGCGGGTTCAGTGTGCCGGTGGCGTCTGTACTAGCTGTACGCAGGCTGATTTCCCGATGGACCAGAGAAGAGGCGGAGGCCATAGCGGAAAAGGCGATGAAAATGAATACCGAGGCAGAAATTGCCGAAACTTTGACAAAATAGAGAGAAAAAAGAGACAGCGGCCAAAAGAAAGGCCGCTGTCTCTTTTTTTGTTTTGATAGGGAGGAGCACCCTAAAGAGGGCATAAAAAATAGAAAAATAAATTGCGGAGGCAGTCACGACCTAAAAATCCACCTATCTCTTTTCTAAACTTTTTTATGTTTTTGTTTAATTTTTTGTGGTATCATAAAGCAAATCAAGAAGGGAGGAAACAATTTATGACAAAAAAAGAGAGAGTACGGGCTGTTTTAGAGGGGAAAACCCCCGACCGGGTCCCCGCGGGTTTTTGGTTCCACTACCCTGCCTCCCTAAGCGCCCAAGAGACGGCGGAAGAGCATTTGAAGCTGTTTCATCACACGGACGAGGATATTATGAAGATCATGCAGGATTTCATGTATCCCATCAGCGGCGCGATTACCAAGGAATCTGATTGGTACAACATTAGGTTTGAAGCTCCGTCCTCTTCAGCGACATTCCAAAAAGCGGCGGAGATTATCAAGCGAATTTTGGATGACATGGGCGATGAGGCATATACAGTGCAGACGATGTTTGGCCCCTTCAAGGCCGCCTCTTTTGCCTTTGGGGACCAGCTGCTGATGGACCATGCCAAGCGCTACCCCAAAGCGGTGGCCGCGGGGGTAAAGATTATTGCGGAGATGTGGGTCCAGTGGGCCAACGCCTACATGGACTTGGGCGTGGACGGCATCTACTTCTCGGCCCAGTTCGGCGAACCGGGACGCTTTACAGACGAAGAGTGGGAAATGCTGGTGAAGCCCTCGGATCTGCTGGCGCTTTCCGCTGCGGAAAAGCGGGAGGACAAATTGAATATCCTACATATTTGCGGTGAACCGGAATATGCTTTTAAGACAGAGCTTTCTCGTTTTGCGGAGTATCCGGGCGCAATGGTAAACTGGTCTGTGAAAGATAATGACTTTAGCCTGGCCCAAGGTAAAGAGCTGTTCAAGCGGCCTATTTTAGGCGGCTTAAACAATAAGGGGAATATCCTTAACGGCAGCGATGAGGAAATTTGCGCGGAGGTGAAGGCCTCCATTGAGAGTTTCGGTTCTGCCAGCATGATGATTGGAGCAGACTGCACGATTCAGGGCGAAGGCATTAGTTTGGACCGCATTCAGACAGCGGTTGAGGCAGCACACAGCTTTTCGGTGAAATAAGGACTTATGCAAAGGTTTATA
This sequence comes from Acutalibacter intestini, assembly GCF_034334985.1. NCBI lineage: Bacteria > Bacillati > Bacillota > Clostridia > Eubacteriales > Acutalibacteraceae > Acutalibacter > Acutalibacter intestini. Next base: position 80,750 of record NZ_JAWXXL010000005.1, read on the forward strand.
CTACTTTAGGCACTAATGCACCAAAATATATATGTTAAGGAGAAAACCATCATGAAAAAACGAATTTTTGCCATGCTTCTTAGCTCTGCGCTTCTTGTTAGTGCGTTGGCAGCCTGCGGCAACGACGCGGGGAGCTCTTCCTCGTCTCAAGCCGACAGCTCCAGTTCCAGCGAAAGCTCTAGCAGTAAAGCGGAAGATCCCAGCTCCAGTGAGACCGGCGGCGATGAAAGCGCTTCCGGTGAGGTTATTGAGATTGAGTTCTTCCAGCAACAGGGTGAAGAGGCCATTCAGGCCGGTTACAACGCCATTATCGAGGATTTCCAGAAGGAATATCCCAATATCAAGATTACCCAGAACACCGTGCCGGACTCTCTGAAGGTTCTGGCGTCCCGCATTGCCACAGACGACGTGCCTCCGCTGCTTACCGACTGGCCCACCCAGTCTCAGTTTAAGGAGAAGGTACGCAACGGCTACTACATGGACCTGACCGGCCAGGAGTTCTTCAGCCGTGTCAACGAGTCCTATTTGGCCATGGCCCCGGCAGATGACGGCAAGCACTATGCTATGCCCTATGCCCGGAACTACATGACCGTGTTCTACAACATCCAGATGTTCAAGGACAACAACATTGAGACTCCTGAGACCTACGCGGATTTCATCAACGTATGCAAGACCTTTAAAGAGAAGGGCATCGCCCCCCTGTACCTGCCTCTGAAAGACGGCGTGGGACACATCTTCCAAGCCACCACAGTGGCGTGGACGCCTCAGGGTGTAGAGGACATGGTAGAGGTGGCAAACGGTAATGGTTCTTTGGTGGGTAATGCCGACTTTGAGGACTATGCCAATAAGATGCTGGAACTGCTGGAATATGGCAACGAGGACGCTTTCGGCATGAGCGGCACCATGATGCAGGAGGCTTTTGCCAACGGCCAGTGCGCCATGATCATTGCCGGCTCTTATGCCAGGGGCAACATCATCCTGGCTAACGGCGACTTTGAGTTCGGCGCTTTCCCCCTGCCCGGCGACACCAAAGAGACTACAAAGGCCCTGACCGGTGTAAACGCCGCCCAGTGCATCTCCGCCTCCGCCAGTGACGCCGAGAAGGACGCTGGCCTAAAGTTCCTGGAGTACATCTCCCGCACCGAGGTGGCCCAGAAGTGGTCCGACCTTTCCGGCGAACCCTCCATTATCAACGGCACTGTGTACAATGACGAAAACTGCATGCCGATGCTGGACTTCATTGACGAGACGGGCCAGGTACACGACTGGATGGCTTCTACCTTGAATAGCAATGTGGTTAACGAGCTGTATAACACCGTGCAGGCTTTCCTGCTGGATAAACAGCCGGTGGATGAATTCTTGAAGAACATGGACACCACTATTGAGACCGCAATGCAGTAAGATTACCCTGTAAAAACGGCTCATTTGAACAGCTGAAGCAAGGGCGGTGATGGTTCCATCGCCGCCCCTGCTTTTTATTTAAGTGTAGTAAGGACAAAAAAGGATGGAAAGAGAAAAGGAGTTTAGGGCGCTAAATGCCAGTGGTAAGGAGCGCTACCCCTGTGCGGCGCTGGCCAAAGCGGCAGGAGAGATCCTGTGTGAATAAAGTCCACTCCGCATGACCGAATATTCCTCTCCCCCTCTTTAAAACTCTGCTACAGAAAGGAGTCCCCCTATGAAAAAATCTAACAGGGAGTCTTTCGCTGATCGGGCGACAAACATACTGTTCACCCTTCCGGCGCTGCTCCTATACTGTGTGTTCTTCATCTACCCAGTGGCTCTGGGCATTAACTATAGTTTTACGGACTGGAACGGCATTGCCAAAGAGTATGGCTATGTGGGCTTTCAAAACTACATTAACCTGTTCAAAAATGCTTTCTTCTGGCAGTCCATGCAGGTTACCCTGATGTATACCCTGATGCTGGTGGTTGGCGTCATGTTTTTGGCCCTGGTGCTCTCTTTAGCGCTGAATTCCCTAAAGCATTTTCAGACCCTTACAAAGTCCGTGTTTTTTGTGCCCGCCATGATCGGCGGCGTGACCATTGCCCTGATTTTTGACCAGATCTACTACCGTGTGCTGCCTGTTATTGGGCAGAACCTGGGCATTAGCATGTTGTCTCAAAGCCCTCTGGCCACTACGAAGACCGCTCTGATCGCGATTGTGGCGGTGAACATTTGGCAGGCCACGGCCATGCCCACCTTGATCTTTATGGCAGGACTTCAGTCTGTGCCCGGCGACCTGTACGAGTCGGCCATGCTGGACGGGGCCAGCGCCTGGAAGCGCTTCCGCTACATTACATTCCCCTACTTAATGCCCACCTTCACCATTAATATGGTGTTGACCATTAAGGCAGGCATTGTCACGTTCGACTATGTTTGGGCACTGACCCAGGGCGGGCCTTCCCGGTCCACTAACGTGATAGGCATTATGATTTACAATGACGCGTTTAACAATATGAAGTTCTCTTTAGCCAATGCGGAATCTATGGTGCTGTTTATAATCATTGCGGCCCTCTCCGCTGTACAGATCAAACTTAACAGCAAAGGAGGCGTGAACGAATGAAAAAGGAAGCCCTCGGCTGGCGCATTGCCCGCGACATTCTTATTGCGCTGGGATTTTTCATGGTGCTGGCGCCCATGTACCTGGTGGTGGTTAATACCTTTAAGTCTTTGGACGAGGCGGGCAAAAGCTTTTTCAGCCTGCCCCAAAGCCTGGACTTTTCCAACTACATGGAACTGTTCACAAAGAACAACTACTGGGCCTATGTACGCAATTCCGCGGTGATCTCCATTGTAGGCATTATTCTGGTAATCATCGTGAACCCGGCGGTGTCCTATGCCATTTCCCGCAACTTCCGCCGGCCCTATTACAAAACGGTGTATTATTTGATCATTATGGGCCTGTTCGTGCCCTTCCAGGTGATCATGCTGCCCTTGACCAAAATTATGACAGACATGAACCTGCTAAGTCCTGGGGGTTTGATTATCCTTTATACAGCCCTCAGCCTTTCGAAAGGAGTGTTCATGTTTGTAAACTACATCCGCAGTCTGCCTCTGGAGATTGAGGAGGCGGCCCGCATTGACGGATGCAACACTTTTCAGGTTTACACCAAAGTGGTGCTGCCCCTTTTGGGCCCCATGCTGGCCACCCTGGTGGTGATGGACGCTTTGTGGTTCTGGAACGACTTTATGCTGCCCTTACTCTTGTTGAACAAGTCTCGAGAGTTCTGGACCCTGCCCCTGTTCCAGTACAACTTTAAGACAGAGTATTCCTTTAACTATACCATGGCCTTTACAGCATATTTCATGTCCATGTTCCCCATCATAGCAGTATACTGCTTTGGACAGAAATATATTATTTCTGGCTTGACCGCAGGAGCGGTAAAAAGCTAAAATATGGGTGACAGGGGAATGTGGGGCGTTTGACGGGATCATGCGCAAGACTTTGCGTTTTACCTGTCATCTGAATCAGCTGGGGAGGATCAAGCCTCGTCCCCGCGCTCCGCCAGGAGAACAGGAGCCTCTGAACCCCCACTCTCGCTGGTGTTCTCCGAAAAGCGTTCTTGACGCTCTAGACATTCTCGTTTCTGCCGGTCCCCCTGCTTATGGCAGCGGCTGACCGGTGGGAATGTAAGAAAAAGTTTCCTTGGTGGGGGGAACGCCCACGACCTTTACACCAAGGTGAAGGAGGTGCGCGCTTTGAAGCTGCTGATTGTAGAGGACGAAGTGTATTCCCGCAAGTCTCTGGTTAAACAGGTGCAGGCCATGGACGCAGCGGGAACCATGACCATCTTAGAGGCGGCCGACGGGAAAGAGGCCCTGGAGGTGGTGCGGTCTCAGCGGCCAGAGCTGGTGCTTTCTGACATACAGATGCCCTTTATGAACGGCCTGGAGCTGCTGGGAGAGATACGGCGGCTTCTGCCCACTACCCGGGTGGTGATGATCAGCGGGTTTGCGGACTTCCAGTTTGCCCAGCAGGCGGTGAACCAAGGGGCCATTGGCTACCTGCTAAAACCCGTGAGCGACGAGAGCCTACAAGATTGCTTTTCCCGCTTTTTGGTGGAAAGCCCCAGCCCCGCCGCTGCCCAGGAAAGGCCCAGAGACCCCCTGACCGTCTGCCTGACAGAGGCCATTAACGAAAACAAGCTGGACGACGCCTATGTGGTGCAGCAGTCCTTTTCCCGGATCTTTGTGCCCTTTCGGGTAGTGAGTATCACCTTTCTGCCAGGAGACCGGCGGCTGCCGGAGGGTTTTTTGCAGGGGATGAGTCAAGTGCTCTCTAAAGCGTTGGATGTGGACTTTCGGGTACTGCCTCTGTCGTCTCTGCGGTATGAGATTGTGTTCAAAGAGAGCGGACACATGGCGGCCATGCTGCGGACCCTGACGGAGTTTCTAGGGGAGCAGGGCCGGCACTGCTGCGGCATCAGCGGACAGCACCGCAGGCTTTCAGATTTTTTGACAGCCCACACCCAGGCCTGCTATGCGGAAAAATACCGGCTGCTGGAGCAGCGGGAGATTTACTCCTTTGACGAGCTGCGTCGGCGGCGGACCGTGCACAAGGTGCCCTTTCCTGGAAAGGACGAGTTTGCTTTCCAGATTCAGCAGGGTAAGGCTGAGGAGGCATACCGCATTGCCTCGGAACAGCTTTTGCTAATGTACCAGGACCATGCTCTGCAAATAGAGGCCTACGAGACCTTTTTGCTAAAGCTGCAAATGGCTATGGCGGACCATGGTAGAAGCGGCCCCGATTCTTTGGAGCAGCAGTGGTTTCCGGTAACGGCCTATGGAGATTTTTCAAATCTCCTGGAAGACCTGCGAACACAGATTACAAAGGTCTGTGTGGAAATAGAGAGCAACCGGGCGGGGCTGGAAGGAAGCGTATCGGACCAGGTATTTGAGTACATCCAGCAGAACTACAGCAAGGACTTTTCCCTAAAAGACCTGGCAAAAAAGGTGTTCTTTATGAACCCCAGCTATTTAAGCTACCTGATCCGCAAAAAGACAGGAAAGACCTATACCAGCTATCTAAAAGAAATCCGCATCGCCCATGCCAAAGAGCTGCTGCTGGACAGCCACCTGCCTATTACAGAGGTGGCCACCCTGTGCGGCTATAACGACCCCAGCCAGTTTATTGCCATATTTAAAAAGGAAACGGGCATGACGCCCCGAAGGTTTCGGGAACAGTCTGCCGGGGCGGAACCGGGCGGCAAGCCGGATGGAAAATGAATTTTTACAGCGCAGAGCCCGGACGCCGGGATCTTGCGGGAAAGGGTAATCATGGAGAGAGAAACAACGCGGGAATATGTTGAACTGCTGAAACGAGAAATATCCCCTGCCATGGGCTGTACCGAGCCCGCCGCGGCAGCCCTGGCGGCTGCATACGCCGCCCATGCGCTGGGGACCAGAGCAGAGACAGTAGAGATGAGCGTCAGCGCCTATATCTTTAAAAATGGGATGAACGTGGGGATTCCTGGCACCGGCATGGTGGGCCTGGAGATTGCGGCGGCTTTAGGAGCAATCAGCGCCCAGCCGGAAAAGCAGCTGCTGGTGCTTAACGACCTGTCGGAAGAACAAAAGGAATGGGCCAAGGAGATGGTGGCTAAAAAGCAGGTGCGCATTCAAATTGCCGAGACGGAGGAGAAGGTATACCTGCGGGCTATCTGTCGAGCCGGAGGCCAAGAGGCAGAGGCTTTGGTGCTGCGCACCCATGTGGGGCTGGCGAAAATTGTCAAAAATGGCGAGACTTTGGTGAATAACGCCCCAGATGAGCCGGAACCCAAGGAACAGCAGGCTGCCGCGCCCCAGGAACCGGAGAACATGAGCCTGGAGAGCATTGTGGACTTTGTGGGCAGTGTGCCCACCGAAGAGCTGCTGTTTCTGCGGGAGGTAATCCGCATTAACCGGACCATTGCGGAAGAGGGCCTAACCCACGACTATGGCTTGAAAGTGGGCAAAAGCATTTTAGAGAGCAGCAAGACTGGTCTGGTCTCTGACGATTTGGCCAACTTTACCGTGGCCTGCACAGCGGCCGCCGCGGACGCCCGCATGTCCGGCTGCGAAAAGCCCGTGATGAGCACAGCGGGCAGCGGCAACCAGGGGCTGACAGCCTCGCTGCCCGTGGCTGTCATTGGATGGAAGCTGGAGCTGCCGGAGGAAAAGGTACTACATGCCCTGGCGCTCAGTATTCTGGTGACCATTCACACCAAGCAGTACATAGGCCGTCTCTCGGTGCTATGCGGCTGCTCCATTGCCGCGGCCATAGGTTCCTGCTGCGGAATCATTTATCTGCTGGACGGTGGGCTGGAGAACATGAAGATTGGCATAAACAGCATGGTGGCAGATATTTCCGGGGTGGTATGCGACGGGGCCAAGCCGGGCTGCGCCCTGAAGATTGCCACAGCGGTAAATTCTGCCATCCGCTCGGCTACGATGGCCCTAAATGGCCTGGGAGCCAACGCCCATGACGGTATTGTGGCGGTGGACGTGGAACAGACCCTGAAAAATTTGGGAATGCTGGGCAACCAAGGAATGGGCGCGGCGAACTCCGCGATTTTGGACATGATGCTGCATAAGTAGCCAAAGGAGAAGAATCATGTTAGAAGAGAAAATCGACCAATGGGTTGAAGAGCATACGGAAGAAATGTTGAGAGATATTGCCCAGCTGGTGGGTATTCCAAGCGTTTCGGTTCCCAGCCAGGGGCGGCATGTATACGGCGAAGCCTGTGCCCAGGCCCTGGACGCCATGCTGGAGCTGGGGAAGAAGTACGGATTTGAGACAGAGAACGCTGGTTACCGCTGTGGGGTCATCCGCTTTGGGGACCAACAAAAGAGCATTGGCCTTTGGGGGCATTTGGACGTGGTGCCTGCGGGCAACGGCTGGCAATATCCCCCCTATGAGTGCACGCGCAAAGGGGACTTTCTCATAGGCCGGGGTGTGCAGGACAACAAGGGCCCCTGCGTAGGCGGCCTGTATGCCATGCGGTGCATCAAAGAGCTGGGCCTGCCCATGAACTGCTCTATTGAACAGGTGGTGGGCTGTGCGGAAGAGAGGGGTATGGACGATGTAGTCCATTATGTGCAGAAGTACTCCGCGCCGGACTTCAACATGATCACAGACTGCGGTTTTCCAGTCTGCTATGGGGAAAAGGGCATTTTAGAGGTAGAACTGCAAGGCCCGCTGCCCGGCACAGAGGTGCGCTCCTTCCACAGCGGCAGCGTTTCCAACATTGTGCCAGACCTGGCGGTGGCAGAACTGGCAGCTACCCCCGCGGTATTGGAAGGGCTGGACCGCCTGCCGGAAGAGATTCAGCGGGAAACCCGGGACGGAGCGGTTCTTTTAACAGCCCACGGTATGGCTGGCCACGCGGCATTTCCCGAGGGCTCGGTGAACGCGGCGGCGAAGCTTTGCCGGGCTATGTTGGACGCCGGACTGCTGGTGGGCCAGACCCAGACTGTCTTTGAAAAGCTAGGGACCCTGTGCGGCTCTACGGACGGCAGCGCCCTTTCCATTGCCTGCCGGGACGAACTTTCCGGGGCGCTGACCTGTGTGGCCGGGGTGGTGCGGCTGGAAGAGGGGCGGCTGGAGGTAGAGGTGAACATCCGCTATCCCATTACTGCGGATATAGCCGGACTGACCCAGGCTTTGGGGGCCCGGGCCCAGGCAGAGGGCTGGACCATCGCTCAATGCCAGGACAACCCGCCCAACTACTTTGACCCGGAATCACCTTATGTAAAGCTTTTGACCCAGGTTTACAACCAGGCTACCGGCAGCAGTGCCCAGCCCTTTGTAATGGGCGGGGGCACCTATGCCCGGAAGGTTCCCCGGGCGGTGGCCTTTGGACCGGGACTGCCCACGGACGCTAGCGAACTGGGGCTGCCCCCGGGCCACGGCGGGTGCCATGCGCCGGACGAGCTGCAAAGCATTAGCAATTTAAAAAAGGCTGTGAAGATCTACGTAATGGCTTTGGCCCAGCTGGGCGAGGCCATTGGCCAGGGAAAATAAAAAAAGAGGGCGGGCGTTGAGCCCGTCCTCCTTTTTGTACATAGGGTAAGTCTGGGGTAGAACAATGATCCCAGCGGTTCGTTAACCGAGGAGCTGCAGCACGCCCTGGGGCACGGCGTTGGCCTGGGCCAGCATGGCCTGGGCAGACTGGATGAGGATATTGTTCTTGGTATAGGCCATCATCTCTTCGGCCACGTCGGTGTCGCGGATGGTGGACTCGGCGTCCTGGATGTTCTCGGCCATGACGCTTAAGTTGTTGGCAGTGTGCTCCAAACGGTTCTGAGCTGCACCCAGGTCGCCGCGGACACCGGAAACATAGTTAATAGCATCGCGGACAGTCTGGATAGCAGCGGACGCTCCTTCGGGGTTGCTAATGTCTAGCTTATCAATGCCAAGAGCAGAGGTGTGCATATCGCCAATCTTCACGCCCAGCTGGTTATAGCTATCGCTAGTATCGCCGATTTGCAGGGTCAGGCCAGTACCGCTTACAATGGGGGCCTTAGAAGCGGCTACAGCAGCGGCATCGGCAGTAGTAGTGAGCTTGGAACGAACAGTAATAATCTTTTCGTTGGCTTTGGTGCCGTTTGCCACTTCAGCGGTATAGTCAGAGCCCAAAGCAGCCTGAAGCTTTGTGGCATCGGCAATGTCAGCCTTGTTGATCTGATGCTTGCTTGCGTCGGCGCCGCTCTCTACAACTTCCAAAGTTACGGACTTATCGCCAAGAGTAAAGGTCAGCTTGTTGCCAACAGCAACTTTGTCGATGTCAGTGGTAATGGCCACGCCAGCGCCCTTGTCGGTGGTGGGAGTGCCGGTCACCTTAATCTTGGACTTAATATCATCGGCACTATCCAGCTTTTCCGCACCAGCATCAGTTGCTTTGACCTGCTCGAAGTGGATGGTATCAGTACCCTTAGAACCAATCTTCCACTCGCGGCCATCTGTACCAGTAAACTTTGTCTGTTGGCTCAACTTATCTGCGGCCAGATGAACTTTTGCCGCATCATCCGCGCCAGCGCTGACATCAATTTTAACTGCGCCATCGGCAACGGCAGCCTTAACTGTGTCAGATTCAGTGGCATCGGTCTGGAAAACAAACTTTTTGCCGTCTATTTCCAGCACATTGCCATCCGCCACCATGGTGCTGTCCAGCTTCAGGTCAATACCAGCCAGGCTACTGCCTTTGTGGGCCACAGCCTGGGTTACTTTGGTGGTCATGTGCACAGCGTCGCCGGAGCTGCCGGAAGCGCCGGTAATACCGCTTAGCGTTACGGCGGAACCCAGGTCCTTGTTAATCTGCTCGGCCGCAGCTGCGTCAAAATCATTGGTCGCGTCTGTGGGAGTGGCGGTTACAGCTGTATAGGTGGTGTTCTTAAAAGTTCCCGCCAGAGTCAGCTTTATGCCGTCGGTATCGGCTGTAACATTATATACATTATCACCGACTTTGATAGCGGTATTATTATTTGCCGTTGTGGTGTCTTTTGCGCCAGTGGCAGGGTCAACGCCAATCGTTTCAAGCTTTTTCAAGACAGCCGTAGCAATATCTGACTTGTCATAAGAAGTATCACCAGTCAAAGAGATATCAATGTCTTGGCCCAAAATATTGAGCGTTGCAGTCACAGTGTCACCAGCAGCTGCTGCACTGATGGTAACCCCACTAAGGTCAACAACGGCTTCCGCGTTTACCTGCTTGGCGCCAGCTCCCTCGGTGTGCATACCGGTGCCCGTTGTGCCCCAGCTGGCGGCGGGAATATCAACGGTACCATTGTGCCCTTTGACGCCATCCACATTTTTGAACTCGGTGAACGCGGTGGTGTTTACGCCGGCCTTACCGTCCAGTAGCTTGATGCCGTTGAAGTTGGCAGAGTCCGCGATACGGTTAATTTCACTCTTCAGCGCATCGACTTCCTTCTGGAGGTTCAAGCGGTCCACTTCGTTGTCATAAGTGCCGTTGGCAGACTGGGTGGCCAGGTAGTCCATGCGGTTAAGCATGTCCTGAATCTCCTGCATGGCGCCCTCTGCGGTCTTTACCAGGCTGATGCCGTCCTTTACGTTCTTCTGGGCGGCGTTCAGGCCGGTGATCTGGGCGCGCATCTTCTCAGAGATGGCCAGACCGGCCGCGTCGTCGCCCGCGCGGTTGATCTTGTAACCGGAAGACAGCTTCTCCAGGTTCTTGGACAGAGCGGAGGTGTTTGTGTTGTAGTTCCGGTAGGCGTTCATCGCCATAATATTGTGCTGAATACGCATAATTTTGTCTCCTTCAAAAATATTTTGCGTGTGTTCTTCCAGCGTTCCTCGCCGGGAATACGCCCGCCCACTGGCCTGGTGGATGGGCGTTCAAAAAAGTGTAGGTTTGCAAACAATACGCCGTGTGGCGTCTACACCACTATATTCGGCTGATAGATGGGAAAAATAAGGGGAGTTCGGAAAATTTATAGAAACATACTTTTCCGAAATTGAATACATGCCCAGCCCTCATTCCCTTTTCCCCCAAGCTGTGGTATAATATGTTCTAACGAAATGTGTTCAAAAGCAGGCTTTCGAACACACGGAGAAGCCCTGAAAGCGCGAAGCGCCGGCTTTCTCTGAAAGCGGACGACAGAATAAGGACATTATCTTTGCTAAGGAGGAACGCATATGCGCAGGCTGACCGCCGGGGTGCTAGCCCACGTGGACGCGGGAAAGACCACTTTAACCGAGGCCATGCTCTATAGGGGCGGGGTGCTGCGGGGCATGGGCCGGGTGGACCACGCCAACGCATTTTTGGACACCGAGGAGCTGGAGCGCCAGCGGGGCATTACCATTTTTGATAAGCAGGCGGTACTGCCCCTGCCAGAAGTGGAGATCACCCTGGTGGATACCCCCGGCCACGTGGACTTTTCCGCCGAGGCAGAGCGCACCCTGCCTGTGCTGGACTGCGCCATTCTGGTGGTCTCCGGCCCAGACGGCCCCCAGGGGCACACCCTCACCCTATGGCGGCTGCTGGAGCGCTGCCAGGTGCCGGTATTTTTGTTCGTGAACAAAATGGACCAGCCCGTGGACCGCGCCGCCCTGCTGGAAAGGCTGCGGGCCTCTCTTTCTGATAATATTGTTGATTTTGCCCAGTACGGGCAGCCCGCTTTTTGGGAAGCGGCGGCTTTAGGGGACGAAGCCGCGCTGGAGGAATACCTGGAAAAAGGCGCTTTGCGGGATAGCACCCTACGGGGGCTGGTGGCGGGGCGGCGGCTGTTCCCCTGCTTTTTCGGCTGCGCCCTGCGGGCCCAAGGGGTAGAGGAGCTGCTAAACGGGCTGTGCCGGTTCGGGCCCCGGCCTGTCTGGGGAGAGGCCTTTGGGGCCCGGGTGTTCAAAATTTCCCGGGACAGCCAGGGGGCGCGGCTTACCCATCTAAAGGTAACAGGGGGCGCCCTGCGGGTGAAGGCCAATGTGGACCTGCCCGGAGGGCCAGAGAAGGCGGACCAGATCCGTATCTACTCCGGAGCCAAGTTCACCGCCGTGGAGGAGGCCCCCGCCGGGACAGTCTGCGCGGTGACGGGTTTGCGTTCCACCTATCCGGGCCAGGCCCTGGGCAGCGGAGAGGCCGGGCGTCCCCCGGCCCTGGAACCGGCCCTTAGCTACCGGCTGATTTTGCCGGAGGGAGTCCAGGCCCACGCGGCGCTGCCCAAGCTGCGCCAGCTGGCGGAGGAGGACCCCCAGCTTCATCTGGAGTGGAACGAGGCTCTGGGGGAGATTACTCTGCGGCTGATGGGAGAGATTCAGGCCCAGGTGCTGGGGCGGGTGATTCGAGACCGGTTTGACCTTGAGGTGGGGTTTGGTCCAGGGAACGTGGTGTATAAAGAGACCATTGCCGCCCCGGTGGAGGGGGTGGGCCACTTCGAGCCGCTGCGCCACTACGCCGAGGTACACCTGCTGCTGGAACCTATGCCAAGAGGAACAGGAATGGTGTTTGCCAGCGCTTGTTCGGAGGATGTGTTGGACCGGAACTGGCAGCGGCTGATTCTAACCCACTTGGGGGAAAAGATCTATCGGGGGGTTTTGACAGGCTCTGCCATTACGGATATAAAGATTTCGCTGATTATAGGCCGTGCTCATGAAAAGCATACCGAAGGAGGCGATTTTCGAGAGGCTACCTACCGGGCGGTACGCCAGGGCCTGATGAAAGCCCGCTCCATTTTGCTGGAGCCCTGGTACGCCCTGCGGCTGGAGCTGCCCACCCCCAGCCTGGGCCGGGCCCTGGCAGACATCCAGCGCATGGGGGGACAGGCCGGAACCCCCGAAACCCTGGGAGAAGAGACCGTGCTGGAGGCCAGCGTACCGGTGGCGGCTTTTGGGGACTATGCCGCCCAGGTGGCCGCCTATACAAAAGGAATGGGCCGGGTGGCCTGTACCCTGGAGGGGTACCGGCCTTGTGGAGACCAGCAGAAGGTGGTAGAGGCCATTGGCTACGACCCGGAAGGGGACACAGAGGACCCGGCGGGGTCTGTGTTCTGTGCCCACGGAGCCGGGTTCCTAGTACCCTGGGACCGGGTAGAGGACTATATGCACCTGCCCGCCCTGCGTCTGCCTGGCCCAGAGCCCGCCGCCCCGGCTGAAGAGGAGGCGGCCCCGGTCCGCCCTTTTGACCCTGCCCCCGCCGCCCGGGGCGGGCCTGCCGCCACCCTGGAACAGGACGCAGAGCTGCTTGCTATTTTTGAAAAGACCTATGGCCCAGTGCGGGCCAGAGGGTTCCTCCCCCAGGAAAAGCGGCAGGACGCGGACCCGGGCCCCGACAAGGTGCGGCTGCCCGCCCTGGGCCCGGAATATCTTCTAGTGGACGGCTACAATATGATCTTTGCATGGAAAGACCTGAACGCCATTGCTAGAGAGGACCTGGAGTCCGCGCGGCAGGCGCTGATGGATATTCTCAGCAACTACCAGGGCTTCCGGCAGAACCGGGTGATTTTAGTATTCGACGCCTATAAGGTGCCAAAGGGCACGGGATCGGTGTTCAAGTACCATAACATTCATGTGGTCTATACCAAAGAGGCCGAAACCGCGGACGCATATATTGAAAAGGCCAGCTACCAGTTGACCAAAGAGCACAGACGGGTGCTGGTGGCCAGCGCGGACTTTGCGGAGCAGCTGATTATTCTGGGCCACGGGGCTCTGCGGATGCCGGCCCAGGAGCTGCGAGCCGAAGTAGAAAGGGCCCAGGGGGAGATAGCGGAAATTCTGCGGGAAAAAAGACTGGCCCTCCGGGGCGGCACAGTAGGGGACGCCATAAGGCAAGCCCAAAAGAGAAAAGACGGCCAAAGGCGAAAAAGCTAACCATACAGGCAGACAGACGGGGGCCAGGGGGGTAGTTCCTCGGGCGAGAGGTGGAATGAGCGTCTGCCAGCGGCAGACATGCCGTGAACCGGCCAAGCCGACAGGCCGAGTGCGGCGCTCCACGGTCTTGACCTTAAGGCGGCGCAACGAGGAGCCAAAGAGCGCCGCGCCAAAATCTCTGAAAAACCCAAGATTGGGCCGCCCGCCCCCGCCGAAACTTCCGTTGTAACACAGGCTTACAAAAAAGCCTGAAAGGTCCTGCGTTCCCGTAAAGCCGGACATCAGCAAAAAAGAAAAGTTAGGTCGGTGTTTTTGAAAAGGCAAGTCCTTTCCCCCGGCCGCAAAGCGTGTTACAATAAACCTGAAAAAGGAGGCTATTGCATGAAGTACTTTCTCGCCGTAGATATTGGCGCGTCCAGCGGACGGCATATTCTCGGCCATTTGGAGCGGGGGCAGGTTTTCTTAGAAGAGGTCTACCGCTTTCCCAATGGCGCGAAGATGAAACAAGGACGCTTGACCTGGGACCTGGAGGCCCTTGCCAGCCACGTAACCGAGGGCATGGCCGCCTGTAAAAAGCTGGGAAAGATTCCCGCCACTGTAGGCATAGACACCTGGGGTGTGGATTTTGTACTGCTGGATAAAAACAACCGGCTGCTGGACGACGCGGTGACCTACCGGGACAGCCGGACCCAGGGGATGGACAGCGTGGTGGAGGGCCTGGTGCCGCAGGAGGAGCTGTACAAAATAACAGGCATTCAAAAGCAGCTGATTAACACCATCTATCAGCTGATGGCGGTGAAAACCACCCAGCCTGGGCTGCTGGACCGGGCCCACCGCCTGCTGATGGTACCGGACTATCTCCATTATTTGCTAACAGGGCGTCAGGTAAATGAGTATACAGAGGCCAGCACCTCTGGCCTGCTGAACGCCGCGGCGAAAACCTGGGACCAGCCCCTGCTGGACCGGCTGGGCTTGCCGGGGGATCTCTTCCTGCCGCCCACCGCCCCCGGGGAACGGCTGGGGGGCTTATTGCCAGAAATTCAAGAACGGATAGGGTACAACTGCCAGGTGGTGCTGCCCGCCAGTCATGACACAGGCTCGGCTTTTTTGGCGGTGCCGGCTAAGGACGGGAACGCCGCCTACTTGAGCAGTGGCACCTGGAGCCTGCTGGGGACCGAGCTGCCGGAGCCCATTACCACCCAAGAGAGCCGGAAAGCCAACTTCAGCAATGAGGGTGGGTACCAGTACCGCTACCGGTACCTTAAGAACATTATGGGCCTGTGGATGCTGCAAAACCTGCGGCGGGAGCTTTCTGTTGAGGGAAAAGAGGTGAGCTTTGGCCAGGTGGCTGCAATGGCCCAAAAGGAGGCTGACTTTGCCAGCCGGGTAGATGTAAACGACAATGGTTTTCTGGCCCCAGAGAGCATGACCCAGGCCGTAGCGGACTATTGCCGCGGGACGGGCCAGCCTGCGCCAGAAACCGGGGGACAGACCGCGGCCTGCATTTATCACAGCCTGGCCGAGGGATACGCTGGGGCCATTGAGCAGCTGGGCCAGTTGACGGGGAGAGAAATCACTGCGGTGAATATTGTGGGCGGGGGCAGCCAGGACGGCTACTTGAACCAGCTGACCGCCAATGCCACGGGCTTGCCGGTGTACGCGGGCCCCACCGAGGGCACTGCCTTGGGAAACCTAATGGTACAGATGATGGCCCAAGAGGAGCTGAAAGACCTAGACGAGGCCAGGGAAGTGGAGCGGAACAGTTTCGAAATAAAAGAATACTACCCACAATAAGAAGAGCGACAAAGGCCATGCCGTCCTAAAAAAGCACAGGCCAGAATTTTTAAAGGAATCTATAGGCAACACCGCACAAAGACCGGCCTATGTGTCTCGCCTGCCGGCTCGGTCGGCTCGGAACGGTCCCCGCTGGGGACCCTCGCCCTTTGCACAGGATTTGCTTGCACTTTTTCCGTCATAGCTGCTTTGCGGCTATTGCGCACCAGCTTTCCCTTGCCAGAATCGCAAGACCATAAATGGTCTGATTGGCTGCGCTCAATAGAGTTGGCTTTGCCAACTCTTGTACACATCTGACGGAAAAATTGACGGCGCAACTCGTGCACAATCTTTGTGCGGTGTTGTCTATAACGAAAAAAGCGCCATAGCCATCATTAAAGCAATAAGTTTTGAGAGGCTGCTAATTATTATTTAAAGAAGGGATGACCCGCTATGACCGACCGCTATCAATATGCCAAAGGCCAGTACGCTGCCTGGGGCGTGGACACGGACGCCGCGCTGGAACGCCTGAAAAATATCCCCATCAGCATCCACTGCTGGCAGGGGGATGACGTGACAGGCCTGGAGGGCCAGGGACAGGCCCTTTCTGGGGGCATCCAGACCACAGGCAACTACCCGGGCCGGGCCCGGAACTTCCACGAGCTCACCGCCGACTTTGCCAAGACCCTTAGCCTGGTGCCTGGGAAAAAGCGGATCAACCTGCATGCCAGCTACGCGGTGTTTGAACCTGGCGAGGCGGTGGACCGGGACCGAATAGAGCCCAAGCATTTTGCCAAGTGGGTAGAGTTCGCCCAGGCCCAGGGCGTGGGGATTGACTTTAACCCCACCTTCTTCAGCCATCCTATGGTTACCGATAACCTAACCCTCTCTTCCCCAGACGAGAGGGTGCGCTCCTTCTGGGTGGAACACGGCAGGCGCTGCCGCCGGATTGCCGCTTATTTTGCCCAGGCGTTGAATACCCACTGCCTATGCAATGTGTGGATTCCCGACGGCTATAAGGACATTCCCGCCGACCGGCTGGGCCCCAGACTGCGGCTGAAGAAGAGCCTGGACGAGATCTTTGAGGAAAAGCTGCCCGGTGTCATTGACTGTGTAGAGAGTAAGGTGTTCGGCATTGGTATGGAGTCCTACACCGTAGGGTCCGCCGAATTCTATCTTAGCTATGCTGCCAGCCACCCAGGGGTATATGACCTGCTGGACAACGGCCACTATCACCCCACGGAGACGGTTAGCGATAAAATCCCCAGCCTACTGGCTTTCTTCGATAAAGTCCCCCTGCATGTGACCCGGCCGGTGCGCTGGGATAGCGACCATGTGGTGCTGTTTGAGGATGAGGTGAAGGAAATCGCCAAGGAGATTGTGCGCAACGGGGCCGAGGACCGGGTGCTCATTGGCCTGGACTATTTCGATGCGTCCATTAACCGGGTGGCCGCCTGGGCGCTGGGGGCCAGGAATATGCAGAAGGCCCTGCTGTACGCCCTGCTTCAGCCAGCGGAGAATATGAAGGCCCTGCAGGATAAAAGCGACTTCACCCGGTTGCTGCTGGAGGGGGAGGAACTAAAGACCCTGCCCTTTGGAGACGTGTGGGAGCGCTATTGCCAGGAACAGGGGGCGCCCACGGGGAAGGAATTCCTGGAGGAGATCAATAGATATGAAACTGCGGTGACCAGCCGGCGCTAGTTCGCTATGTACCATAACGGAAAATTTACTACCGAGGTGACCATTATATGAACATGACTGACACTGCCCCTGTTTCCGCCTTTATCCGTATGTGCGCCGACGGCTGGGCCCAGGGCTGGCACGAACGAAATGGCGGCAACCTGACCTACCGCATGACGCCCCAAGAGGCAGAGGCGTGCGGCCCCTTCTTCACCCAGCCTCAGGAGTGGGTCTCTTTGGGTGTGCGGGCGGAAAACTTGGCCGGAGAGTACTTTATCGCCACGGGCAGCGGTAAATATTTTCGCAACGTGGAGCTTGCCCCCCAGGACAATATTTGTGTGGTGGAGATCAGCCCGGATGGGGCCAGCCGCCGGATTGTTTGGGGCTTAGAAAAGGGCGGCTTGCCCACTAGCGAGTTCCCCAGTCATTTTTTGAACCATAGTGTGCGTAAGGCCGCTACGAACGGGGCCAACCGGGTTATCTATCATGCCCATACCCCAAACCTTATTGCCATGACCTATATCCTGCCCCTGACAGCCCGGGACTTTACCCGGGCTCTGTGGCAGAGCGCCACCGAGTGCCCGGTGGTATTTCCCGGCGGAGTGGGCGTGGTGCCCTGGATGGTGCCCGGCGGGCCGGAGATTGCGGTGGCCACCAGCAAGCTGATGGAAAAGTATGAGGCCGCGGTGTGGGCCCACCACGGGCTGTTTGTCAGCGGGCCAGACTTTGATACTGCTTTTGGACTGATGCATACCATTGAAAAGGCCGCGCAGATCTTTATGCTGGCAATGAGCGCGGGAGGAGGAAAAATCTGCCAGACGATTTCTGATGAAAACTTACTGGATATTGCCCGGGCCTTTGGGGTCACCCTAAATCCGGCGTTCCTATAGACAAGAGGGAAAACTAGTACCTTAGAGTCTTATAAAAAATTTCACCCCCAAGGGCCGAAAGCGGTTCTTGGGGGCTTGCTATTTTAGCGGAATTGTATTATAATCATAGCGAATACTCTTTGCTGAAAGGAGCCGTTTCCACATATGGATAGGCAGAAGCGCAGACAGAAAATATTGATTGTAGACGATTCGGAAATGAACCGCTCTATCCTGGTGGATATGCTTGGCAACGAATATGATACCATCGAGGTAGAAAATGGCCTAAAGGCCGTGGCTGTGCTGCAAAACCAGGGCGCGGACATTTCCCTGGTGATGCTGGATATTGTTATGCCCGAAATGGACGGTTTTCAGGTGCTGAAGATTATGAGCCAGCGCAGGTGGATTGAGACCATCCCAGTAATCATGATCTCGGCAGAGACCACCTCGGACCGCATTGACCAGGCACTAGAGCTGGGCGTTACGGATTTTATCAGCCGCCCCTTCGACGCCCGGGTGATTCGCCGCAGGGTGGTGAACACCCTTCTAAGCTCTGCTAAGCAGCAGGAACTGGAAGCGCTGGTGGCCGAGCAGATCTATGAAAAAGAGCAAAACAGCCTTTTGATGATTGATATTCTCAGTCATATTGTGGAGTTTCGGAACGGCGAAAGCGGCCGGCACGTGGTGCATGTGCGAAAGCTGACCGAAGTACTGCTGAAACGCTTGGTACAAAAGACCAGCCAGTATAAGCTGACAAAGGCGGACATTGCCCTTATTAGCGAGGCCTCCGCGCTTCACGATATTGGCAAGATTGCCATTGACGATAAAATATTGAACAAACCCGGCCGGCTTACCAACGAGGAGTTTGCCATCATGAAGAGCCACTCCATGGCCGGCGCCCAAATGCTGGAGGGCCTTTCTGTACACCAGAACGAGCCCCTGGTGAAAATCGCCTATCAGATCTGCCGGTGGCACCACGAGCGCTGGGACGGCCGGGGGTATCCGGACGGCCTCTCGGGAGAGGAAATTCCCATTGCGGCGCAAACCGTGGCTCTGGCCGACGTGTACGATGCTTTGACCAGTGAGCGGGTGTATAAGCCCGCGTTTTCCCATCAAAAGGCGGTGGAAATGATCACCAACAATGAATGCGGAACGTTTAACCCTTTGCTTTTAGAGTGCCTGTTGGAGGTGGCGGATACCCTGCAAGAGGAGCTGGACGGAGAGAGCAGTGGAAAACGCCACACTGCGGACCCCATGAGCAACCTGGCAAAAAAGGCTTTTCAGCATAGCGAACTTAGCGCCAGCAACCGCACCCTTCAGCTTTTGGAGCATGAGCGCATGAAGTATAGCTTCTTTGCGGCCATGAGCAAGGAAATACAGTTTGAATATACTTTTTCTCCGGCTATGGTCTCCTTAAATGCCTGGGGCGCTAAGCGTCTGGGGCTGGAGGAGGTTGTGATGGACCCCCTGAACCAGCCGAAGGTTCGGGAATTCCTGGGCCAGGGGCTGGGGGAGAAGATTCGGGACGCGATCCACACGGCTACCCCAACAGACCCTATTGTGACCCTGGAGTCAAAGATGAGCTACGGCGGCGACATGAAGTGGTACCGCTTTATTATGCAGACCCTGTGGTCTGAGGATGAGCCCCCAGAGCTGCGGGGCGTCATTGGCAAAGCCATAGACATCCACAGCTCCCGCAGCTACCTGGAAAACCTGGAGCGGCGGGCTTCGCTGGACGGTCTAACGGGGCTTTTAAACCTGGCCAGCGCCCAAAAACAGGCGGAGGCCCGGCTGAAGGAAAACCCGGACATAAGCTATGCCCTGGCTTTCTTTGACTGTGATTACTTCAAAATTGCCAATAACACATATGGACATCTGTTTGGCAATGAACTTCTAATATACATTGCAAAAAGGCTTCACCAAACCATCCGTAGCGGAGACATCGCGGCGCGGGTGGGCGGCGATGAGTTCATTATCTTTTTCCAGTATCACCAGGAGCTGGACCCCATTATCAACCGGATGCATTCGGCCCTGCATGGCACGGATTTCCGCGGGTTCACCATCTCCATTAGCATGGGAGTAGCCACTACCCAGCAGGTGGGCCCCAACTTTACCGCCTTGATGAGCGCGGCAGACAAGGCGCTGTATGCGGTGAAGCAGTCTGGGCGGGGCCAGTATAAGTTCTATGATGGAGCGGAGACCTCCCTGGAGGAGGCGGGCGAGAGCGTATATGCCAACCAGTCTGAGATTTTGGACTATGAGGCTGGCGAGCAGGAGAGTTCCGAGGAGGATTGAAAGTGTCAGTAAAAGACCGGCGGCTGGCAAGAAGGCGAGAAAAATTATCTTTATCTTTAAATATGGAGGAGAGGCACCATGACCCTGCAAGAATGCTACGAAGCTCTAGGCGGAAACTATCAGGAGGTCAGCTCCCGGCTGCCCAGTGAGAAGTTTATACAGAAGTTTGTGCTAAAATTTTTGGACGATCAGTCTTACCAGCTGCTGGAGGATTCCTGGCAGAGCGGCAATGACGAGGAAGCTTTTCGGGCGGCGCATACCATCAAGGGCATGTGCCAAAACCTGAGCTTTACTACCCTACAAGAAAGCAGCTCGCAGCTGACGGAATCTTTGCGCAGCGGCCGGACGCCGGAATCGGCGGGGCTGCTGGAGCAGGTGCGGACAGACTACCAGCGCACGGCGGAGGCGATACGATCCTATAAAGAAGGGCTGTAATTCACATGAAAGAGACAACCAACCCCAATAAATTTCTAGTGAGCAGCTTCGTGGTGCTGGCAATTGTTACGCTGGGGGTGTTCCTGTTTTTAGCGCATTATATGGACCGGTCTAGTACCGATACCATCGCCCAGGTAGGAGAGTCTTATATGCACGGGATGAACGAGCAGATCACCCTGCACTTTCAAACCACGGTTTCTTTGCGCTTGGACCAGGTGAGGGCAATGGTAAACGACATCCGTCCTGCCGATGAGCGGGAAAACGAGGCAGCCCGGCAAGTGGTGAAGGACGAGCTGACCTATAGCAGCCGTGCCAGGGGCTTTAAATCTCTTGCGCTGCTAAGCCAGAATGGCGAGTTTGAGATGGTAGACGGCAGTTCGGTGACGCTGGATGACCCCCACCCCTTTTTGAGCTCCTTAAGAGCCGGAGAAGATAAGGTGGCGGTGGGAAAAGACGCCCAGGGAAACCATATGGTGCTGCTGGGTGTGCCAGCCCAATATAGGCTTTCTAGTGACGAGCCTGCTTTAGCTCTGGTGGGCGTTATAGAGGCGGATTATATTACAGATACCCTCTCTTTGGACATAAACGACTCCATGGTGTACTCTTTTATCATACGCAAAGACGGCACCTTTGTAATACGCACTAGCGACGCTACCCGGGACAGCTATTTTGACCGAGTGGAAAGTCTGTATGACGATGTGGCCGGCAAGCCGCCCCAGCAGTATATTGAAGAGCTGAGCGCAGCCATGGAAAAGGGAGAGAGCTATACCAGCGAGTTCACGATTGAGGGGGAGCGCAGGCATCTTTTCTGTGCCCGGCTGCCCTATTCCGAGTGGTATCTATTGACATTTATGCCCTATGGTTCCCTAAACGAGAGCATCGACCACCTAAGCTCTCATCTAATGGTGGGAGCTGTTGTAAGTTGTGGGATTATATTTATTACGTTGGTTTTCATTTTTATAGGATATTATAAAATCAACCGGCACCAGCTGAAAGTGGTAGACGACGCGCGCCAGTCGGCGGAGCGGGCCCTGACCCTAGCGGTAGAGGCCCGGCGGGAAGCGGAACAGGCCCAGGCCCAGGCAGAGCGGGCCAACCAGGCTAAGAGCGAGTTTCTCTCTAACATGAGCCATGATATTCGCACACCGATGAATGCCATTGTGGGCATGACGGCCATTGCCACAGCCAACATAGACGATAAAGAGCATGTACGCAGCTGCCTACATAAAATTACCACCAGCAGCCGGCACCTTTTGGGGCTGATCAACGACGTGCTGGATATGTCTAAGATCGAGAGCGGCAAGATGACCCTGGCCTATGACCGAGTGTCGCTGCGAGAGCTGATGGAGAGCCTGGTGAGCATTGTGCAGCCCCAGGTAAAGACGAAACGCCAGAACTTCGGGGTGTCCATTGTGGATATTTCTGCCGAAAACGTGCTGTGCGATAGTGTGCGTCTGAACCAGGTGCTGCTGAATCTGCTTTCTAACGCGGTAAAGTTTACACCAGACGAAGGCAGCATTCAGGTGACCATGAAGCAGGAGCCCTCGCCAAAAGGAGAGGACTATGTGCGGGTACGGGTGTGGGTGCAGGATGACGGCATAGGCATGTCGCCGGAATTTGTAGAGCATATTTTCGACTCCTTCGCCCGGGAAGACCGGACCCGTGTGCACAAAACCGAGGGCACGGGCCTGGGTATGGCCATTACCAAGTTCATTGTGGACGCTATGGGCGGAGATATTCGGGTGGAGAGCCGCCAGGGCCAGGGCACCCTGTTCAGTTTGACCCTGGATATGGAAAGGGCCGGGGGCGCGGAGATGGATATGACCCTGCCAAACTGGAATATGCTAGTAGTAGATGACGACAAGCTGCTGTGCGAAAGCACTGTGAGCTCGTTAAAGTCCATTGGCATCAACGCGGAATGGACCCTCTCCGGAGAGGAAGCCATTAAGAAGGTAGAGGAGCGCCACCAGCGGGGGGATAACTACCACATTATTCTGTTGGATTGGAAACTGCCGGGGCTGGATGGCATTTCCACTGCCCGTGAGCTGCGTAGCCGGCTGGAGGACGATATTCCCATTTTACTGATCTCTGCCTATGACTGGAGCGATATTGAGCAAGAGGCCCGGGCGGCGGGCGTCAGTGGGTTCATTCCAAAGCCGCTGTTTAAGTCCACCCTGTTCTATGGACTTCGGAAGTATGCGGAGGATATTCCGGAAGTGGAGACCACGGGAACGGAGGAACAGGAGACCGACTTTAATGGTATCCGGGTACTGGTGGCAGAGGATAACGAGCTGAACTGGGAGATTGCCAGCGAGTTGCTTTCTGCCTATGGACTAGAGCTGGAATGGGCTGAAAACGGACAAATCTGCGTGACAAAGCTGGAAAACGCCCAGCCGGGATACTATAAGGCCGTACTCATGGATATCCGCATGCCTGTCATGACAGGGTTCGAGGCAGCCCGGGCCATTCGCAAACTGAACCACCCAGACGCGGGACTACCCATTATCGCCATGACTGCGGACGCCTTTGCGGAGGATGTGCAAAAGTGCTTAGAGGCAGGGATGAACGCCCATGTTTCCAAGCCCATTGATGTACGGGAAGTGACGAGGCTCTTAAAAAAGTTTCTGGACATGTAAAATTTGTAAAATAAAAAACCAGCCCCACTGGCCAGAGGGAGAAAACCCTCCGGTCAGTGGGGCAAAGCAGCCGGAGCCCCGCGGGGTATTCCTCAAAATTCTCAAACCCGGCGGGGCTTGAATTCTTTTGGCCCGATTGGGCGATACCAAAACCGCTGGGCACGCAAACGCTTCCGTGCCGCTTGAGAATAGTGTAGCCCAAGGGCAGGCAGCTTATGCGGGCTAAAAGCCTAAGCCGCAAAAAAATTTTTATGAGCCAGACCCCCTTGCAAAACAAGGGGAAGTATAGTATAATACCGAAAGAATGCCATAAAAAACCGGCGCGGGGCAAAAGCCACCGCCCCAGGCGCAAACGATAGAGGAGGAAAAACCATGAATGCATTTGAGATCATTTTTGCCATCGCCCTGCTGCTCTTCTCTGTGGCAATTATTCTGGTGGTACTGCTGCAAGAGGGCAACCAGAAAAATTTGGGGGCAGTAACTGGCGGCGCAGACACGTTCCTTTCTAAAAATAAGGCGCGTTCTGTAGACGCGTTTTTGGCCCGCTGGACAAAGTTTATTGCCATTGGCTTCTTTGTGCTGGTGTTGGTGGCCAATGCCGTGATGTATTTTGTGAAATAAAAAACGGCAGTGCGGACAAAAAGTTCAGAACGAAGCGATTCTGAGAACAGAACGGAGAGCAGCGCTTTGGCGCTGCTCTTTTTGTAGGAAGATACTGGGGCCGGCCTCTAAGAAAATTGAATTTTAGCATTTCGCCAAAGGGTATGGGAGGAGTTGGCAAAAGATCCAGGGGGCTTTCCCATAGTGGTTCCCCAGGAATAGGGGCTTTGGCTATGTCCAATCGCGGCGAAAGGCGGGACGGATAGGAGAAGGGCGATGATCTGTTTTGTAGAAGGGCCCCGGGCCCAGCAAGCACTGCTGGACCGGTGCCGGGGCTCGGCTTTTGGCTGCAAACTGGCGGGAATGGTGAAAGCTTATGGGTTTGAGCAAAGGCTGGTTCAGTTTTGGTTAAGCCAGACCGCTGCCTACGGCCTGCTGGAAGGTCAGATGGTCCTTTGCGGCCGGCCGGAGGACCCGGCAGAGGCTCGGGCGTTTCTGGCAGCGCTGGGGCCGGGCTCGGTATTATGCCAAAAAGAGGCTGCCGCGGGTCTGGGGTTGGTAGTAAAGAATCAAGGCAAGGTACTGAAAAAGCGCCTGCCTGCCAAGACCTGGGCGAAAATGGGAGCAGAGCGGAATTCACAGAATATGGAGTCCCTTAAAAAGATACACACGCTGCTGCGGCAGTGGAATATGGCTGGAGATTTCGAGCCCTTTTATCTGGATTTGTCCCACCGGCTGCGGCATGGCGTGGCAATGGTAGAGACCTATCAGAAGGGGGAGGTGCTTCTAGGCTGTGCGGTGGCCGCCACTGTGACCAAAGAAGGGGCTTTGCTTTCGGCTGTAGCAGTACAATCCGGATGGCAGGGGAAAGGAATTGGGAGCCAGCTGGTGGGACGGATAGAGGCCGCACTGCCTGGAAAGAGCCTATATGTGCTGCGGGAGGAAGGAAAGAACCAGCGGTTTTACCAAAGATTGGGCTATGATGAGAGAGAGTCCTGGTTAGAGGGAGGGGGTTAGTTCCTTTTTCAGAGCAAGACTGGCGGGCAGGGAACTTTTACGATTTGCCAGTCCTTCTGGGCTTGCGGCTTCCCTGCTTTATTGGATCCAAATCATTTATCAAGGAGTGTCGATCATGGAGAATTATCCCTATTTTCAAATAAGTGAACCGGTGATGCGCCTGGCAGACCAGGCCAGCAGCCGGGCTGCCGGACAGTTTGAGAAGATTCAGGCTACCCAGCGCTGGAACCAACAGAAAATGCTGGCGGCCTTTCAAAAAGCCGGGGTCAGCGAGAGCAGCTTTACAGCCAGCACGGGCTATGGCTACGGCGACCGGGGCCGGGAGCTATTGGACCAGGTGTATGCCGCCGCCTTTGGGGCCGAGGATGCTCTGGTGCGCTATAACTTTGTCAGCGGGACCCATGCTTTAACCGTGGCTCTGTTTGGTATCCTGCGTCCCGGTGATACAGTGCTGTGCGCCACCGGGACCCCCTATGACACCATACAGGGGGTGTTCGGTTTGCCTGGACGGGAAGAGCCCGGCAGCCTGAAGGAGTTTGGCGTGGTGTATGAACAGGTGGACCTGCTGCCGGACGGAACCCCGGACTATGCTGAGCTGGAGCGGGAAATTAGCAGCGACTGCCGGATGGTATACATTCAGCGCTCTCGGGGTTATAGTCTGCGCCCCTCTCTGAGCGTGAAGGAGATCGGCCGTCTGGCGGCCTTGGCTAAGCGCAAGGCTCCTGGCTGCGTGGTAATGGTGGACAACTGCTATGGCGAGTTTGTGGAGCGGGAGGAGCCTACTGCCTGTGGGGCGGACCTAATAGTGGGTTCGCTGATTAAGAACCCGGGCGGAGGCATTGCACCCACCGGCGGGTATATTGCTGGGCGTAGGGACCTGGTGGAGATGTGCTCTTACCGGCTAACCACCCCTGGCACCGGCCGGGAGCTGGGCTGCACCCTTGGCCACAGCCGGGAGCTGTTCATGGGGGCATTCCACGCGCCCTTTGTAACAGGAGAGGCCTTAAAGACCGCTGCGTTTGCCGCGTCGCTGTTCAGCCTGATGGGCTACACGGTAACCCCCACCCCGGAAGAGGCGCGGAGTGATATTATCCAGGCCATTCAGCTGGGCGCCCGGGAAACCCTGGTGGCCTTTTGCCGGGGGCTGCAAAAGGGCTCGCCGGTGGACTCCTTTGTGGTACCGGAGCCCAGCCCTATGCCGGGGTATGACAGCGACGTGATTATGGCGGCGGGGGCCTTTACCCTGGGGTCATCCATCGAACTCTCGGGCGATGCGCCTCTGCGGGAGCCCTACGCAGTGTGGATGCAGGGGGGGCTGAACTACCCGGCGGGCCAGATGGGAATATTGATGGCCGCGCAAGAGGTGATTGCGGTGGAAGGAAACAAAGGATGCCCATAAGCGTAAGAACGCTGGCGGCTAAGGCAGTAAAAGCCTGTTTTGGGATGTTGTTCGTAAAACAACGCGTTGGGATACGCCCTTAAAAACGGGCGTGTACAAAAGGAAGCGTTTAAAGAAGAGGCTCCGACGAACAAACGGTAAAAGTTTCGCCGTCTCGCCAGGCAATGGAATCGGCTGGGCTCGGTGGGCTCGTGACGAGAGTGGATGCTTTGCGCCAACCCTCTGCCACATGGCGATTCTTGCCCTTTTCAAAGGCTGCGGGGTTGGGAGACTGGACTACGTCAGGCCTTGGGGTGAGCGTCTGCCGGCAGGCCGCAAGCCGACTGAGGCGGCAGGTGAGACTCCACCCAATAGTCATAAACTCTTCTTTTGAACACTTCCTTAAAAACACAAGCCTTGCACGGAAAGCGGGCTTATGATATAATACATAGATTAGAAAGAATAGGATATTGAGAATCCACCTTTAGCTAGGCGGACATTCCCCCTGGCGGAAGCGGGCCGGCTGGAACGTATAATCCAGCTTTTTAGGGCGGCCCAAAAAGAAAGGAATGTTGCATTTATATGGGAACAAGAAACGACCTGCGCAACGTGGCCATTATTGCCCACGTAGACCATGGAAAAACCACCCTGGTGGACCAGCTGCTGCGGCAGAGCGGCATTTTTAGAAGTAACGAGGCGGTGGCCGAGCGGGTGATGGACTCCGGCGATCTGGAGCGGGAGCGGGGCATTACCATCCTCTCGAAAAATACCGCCGTGATGTACAAGGACACAAAAATCAACATTGTGGACACCCCTGGCCACGCGGACTTTGGCGGCGAGGTGGAACGGGTCCTGATGATGGTGGACGGCGTGCTGCTTCTTGTAGACGCCTTTGAGGGCTGTATGCCCCAGACCCGGTTTGTGCTGAAAAAAGCCCTGGCTCTGGGCAAAAAGCCCCTGGTGGTGTTGAATAAGATCGACCGCCCCGGGGCCCGCCCCGCCCAGGTGGTAGACGAGGTGCTGGACCTGTTCATTGAGCTGGGGGCAAACGACGACCAGCTGGAGTTCCCGGTGGCATACTGTTCCGCCCGAGAGGGCTATGCCACGTTGGACCCTGAGACTCCGGGAGAGGATATGACCCCTCTGTTTGAGATGATTTTGAAAGAGGTGCCCGCTCCTCAGGGAGACCTGGAGGGCCCCACCCAGGTGCTGTTCTCCAATATTGATTATGACGACTACGTAGGCCGTATCGGCATTGGCAGAGTGGAGCGGGGCGTTATTAAAGCAGGCCAGCAGGTAGCCATCTGCGGCGGCGGAGAAGAGGGCCACAAGCTGGCTAAGATCACAAAACTCTATCAGTTTGAAGGGCTGAAGCGGGTAGAAGCAGGGAGCGCCCAGCTGGGGGACATCATTGCGGTGTCCGGCATCGCGGATCTGAACATTGGCCAGACGGCCTGTGCCCCAGATACTATAGAGCCCATGCCCTTTGTAAAGATTGACGAGCCCACGGTTTCTATGATGTTCAAAGTGAACGACTCCCCCTTTGCCGGGCGGGAGGGCAAATTCGTCACTTCCCGGAACCTTAGGGACCGGCTTTTTAAAGAGGTGGAGACCAACGTGGCCATGCGGGTGGAAGAGACCGAGAGCATGGACACCTTTAAGGTCTCGGGCCGGGGCGAACTGCACTTGTCCATTCTCATCGAGCAGATGCGCCGCCAAGGATACGAATTCCAGGTGTCGCCTCCCACGGTAATCTATAAGATGAAGGATGGCCAGCGGCTTGAGCCCATGGAGCTTTTAATGATTGAGACCCCGGACAACTATGTGGGCGCGGTAATGGAGAAAATTGGCTCGCGTAAAGCGGAGCTGGTGAATATGGGCAGCCGGGAGACTGGCGTAACCCATATGGAGTTTCGAATTCCCGCCCGGGGCCTGATGGGCTACCGCTCGGAGTTTTTGACCGACACCAATGGCAACGGAATCATGAACCATGTGTTTGAGGGCTACGAGCCCTATAAGGGAGATATTTCCCAAAGGCAGCAGGGCTCTATTATTGCCTTTGAGACCGGCGAATCGACAGCCTACGGACTGTTTTATGCCCAAGACCGGGGGCGGATGTTTATTGGCCCCGGAGTGGAGGTATACGAGGGGATGATCGTGGGGGCGAGCCCTAAGAGCGAGGACCTGGTGGTGAATATCTGTAAGAAAAAGCACGCCACCAATACCCGGTCCTCTGGAGCGGACGAAGCCCTGAAGCTGACACCCCACTCAGTGCTGAGCCTGGAACAATGCCTAGAGTTTATTGGCGAGGACGAGTACGTAGAGGTAACGCCCAAAAGCGTAAGGATGCGAAAAGCCACGCTGTCTCATGAGCAGAGAATGAAGCAGGCCAGCAGGAAGAAATAAAAAAGGCCTAGCCGTTTTGGGGGCCGCCGGCTTTGTGTCCCGCGTTTTTGCATAGTCCACGATTTCTCGAAAGGGGGAAACCCGTTATCAATCTTGCTATCTTAGACCTGGAATGGAACGCCGCCTACAGCCGCAAACTAAAAGGCTATATCAACGAAATCATCGAGTTCGGCGCGGTTAAATGCGGCCCGGACTTTTCCCCTGCCGGGACCTTTGCCTGTTTTGTCCGTCCCCAAGTCAGCAAGCATCTGAACGCGGTGGTTACGGACCTGACCAACCTTACCGACGAGAGTCTAACCGGTGGCATACCTTTTATGCGGGCAGTCAGCCGCTTCCGCCACTGGCTGGGGGACTGCGTGCTGATGACCTGGGGCACTGGGGATATTCTTACACTCATTGAAAACTGCCGCTACTTCAGCGGCGACCAGCAGGTGCCGTTTCTTACCCGGTACTGCGATTTGCAGCGCTATGTACAGGACGTGCTGGGCCTGGACCCGGCCACCCAGACCGGTCTTTCCAAAGCGGCGGAGCTGCTGGGCCTGGACATCTCCCAGATGGAGCAGCACCGGGCGCTGGACGACAGCTTAGTGACTTTAAAGGTGCTGGAGCGCACCTTTGACCCCAAAGCGATTGTTCCCTATATTCAGCACTGCGACCGGGAATTTTACAAAAAAATGACCTTCCGCACCCATTATATTACGGACATGGAGGACCCCAAGGCCAAGGAGGCGGACCTGAGCTTTCCCTGTCCTCACTGTGGTGGCAAGACCCGCAGAGCCTCCCAGTGGGTGCTGCGCAACAGGGGGTTTCGGGCAGAGTTCTCCTGCGAAAGCTGTGGCTGGCCCTTTGCGGGCCGGGTGATTATCAAAGAGAAATATGAGGGATTGACTGTGAATAAGAAAACTTTCCCTGTACCCATTATAGAAAAGCCCCGTCAGGCGGTCCCGGGCCCGGTGGGGAATATGGAGCTGGAGGTCTCCGGCGGCGTGGGAGTGTTGCGCTTTCCGGCCTGGAAAGGACTTGGACTGGTAACCCACGCCTTTTCCACTCGCCTGGGAGGCGTCAGTGAAAAGGAGTTCGCTGCCATGAATCTGGGCTTTGGCCGGGGGGACCCAGAAGAAAACGTGGCGGAGAACTATCGCCGCTTCTGTGTGGCTGCCGGGTTTGATCCAGACTCCCTGGTATGCGGCTGCCAAGTGCATAAAACAGACATCCGCCGGGTGGATGAGAGCCACCGGGGACTGGGCGTTTGGCGTAAAAATGATATAGACAGCGCCGACGGCCTGTGCACAGACGCCCCGGGGGTCACTCTTGTTGTCTATGGAGCAGACTGTGTGCCCATCTACTTTGTAGATCCAGTGAAAAAAGCTATTGGCCTGGCCCATGCGGGCTGGCGGGGGGCTGCGGCAGGGATGCCGGGGGTGATGGTCCGCCGCATGGCGGAAGAGTTCGGCAGCTGCCCCGGCGATTTGCTGGCGGCAGTGGGCCCCTCCATCTGCCAGAACTGCTTCGAGGTGGATGAGCCCGTAGCCCAGGAGTTCCTGGCTCTGCCTGGAGCAGAGGTCTTTGTTACTGGGCCCCAGGGGGGCAAATACCACGTGGACCTGTGGGAGTGCTGCCGCCGGTCTCTGCTGGGGACGGGTGTGAGAGAGGAACACATCACCCTGGGCGGACTGTGCACCATGGAAGAGAGCAGCCTGGTGTTCTCTCACCGAAAGACCCGGGGCCAGCGGGGCAGCAACTGCGCGATGCTGGCCCTGAACCCATGAAGCCCCTGGCCTGCCGCCTTTGCCCCAGAAGCTGTGGCGTGTCCCGAGAGCCCCCTGAGAACCTGGGAGCCTGCAAAAGCGGCGGGCAGATGCATATTGCCCGGGCAGCGCTGCATCACTGGGAGGAGCCGCCCATCAGCGGAAAAAATGGTTCCGGGGCCGTGTTTTTCACAGGCTGTCCTCTGGGGTGCCTGTATTGCCAGAACTATGAGATCAGTACAGCGGAAAACCCCGGCTGGGAGGTGGACCCAGAGGAACTGAGCGAAATATTTTTCCAGCTGATAGAGGCCGGGGCCCACAATATCAATTTGGTGACCCCCACCCATTTCGCCCACCAAATACGAAGGGCTTTGCTGCTAAAAAAGCCGCCGGTGCCTGTGATATACAATACCTCCGGCTATGAGCGGGTGGAAACCCTGCAAAGCCTGGAAGGGCTGGTGGACATCTATCTGCCGGATTACAAATATGCCCAGGAAAAGCTTAGCGGGGATCTTTCCGCCGCGCCGGATTATCCACAGCGGGCTTTCGAGGCGATTGGAGAGATGCTGCGTCAGACGGGCCTGCCCCAGTACAACGGGGAGGGGATGATGGTAAAGGGCGTAATGATCCGCCACCTGATTCTGCCTGGGCACACCAAAAACTCCCTTCAAGTGTTGGAAGCCATTGGCCAGCGGTTTCCCGGGGTCCCGGTTAGCCTGATGGCCCAGTATACCCCTTGGGGTAGAGCCAAAGAGCCCGGGGGCATTCCCGGATATCCAGAGCTCTCCCGGGCCATTACCCGGCGGGAGCTTCACAAAGTGCAGGACGCTTTGTTTTCTCTGGGGCTGGACGGTTTTGTCCAGTCTAGAGAAGCCAAGGGCGCAAAATATATCCCGGATTTCGGGACCAAAAAGGAGAGATGAGGTATTATGGCAACGCGAGACGGGTTGGCATATGTGGCACGGGCAGAGGCGCTAAAGACCTGGCACGGCATGGTGATGGGACTGGAGTCGAACCTTCAGCCCATGGTCAGTTTGTTCCCCCGATGGAGCCTAAAAGAGGCTGACGGCCGCTGGTGCGCGGCTTTTGTCTATTATTGCTGCGTTACCGCAGGCTATGGCATTCCGATTCGCCCCAAGGAGTGCGTTTCGTGCAACCTGGCGGGCTGTGGAGGCTGGGAGGAGTGGGCAAAGGCCGATAACCGCATTGGCTGGCGCACCAATACCTGCCTGCCCCAGCCAGGAGATATTGTGATCTTTGATAAGGTCTTTGAAAATAAGGCGCATGATCATATTGGGATTGTTTTAGGGGACCGGGGCGCCAGCATTCTCACGGCGGAGGGAAACCTGGGCAATGTATCTGGCGTAGTGGAGCGCCCTAAGGACGGGCATATCCGGGGCTATATCAGCTTGCCGGAGAACTTTGTTTATGGAGGATGATGCGGTATGAGCGAACAGAGGATTACGCCCATGACCCAGCCATTGGCTGAGGAAATTGCCGCTTGGCAGTATCCAGGGGAGTACGCGGTCTATGACTGGCGGGAAGGCACCCCCCTGGATGAACTGTTGGATGGCAGCACCTATGCGGTTTTGAACATTACCGGGGATCTGGTAGGCTTTTATCAGTTTGGGCAGGGGGCAAGGGTACCAGTGGAAGAGGACGGCCCCTGGGGAGGCAGTCCCTACCGAGAGGGGCCACTGGACATTGGCTTTGGGCTGCGGCCAGACCTGTGCGGCCTGGGGCTGGGAAAGGCCTTTGTGCTGGCAGGCATGAAGTTTGCCCAGGAGGAGCTGGGGGCCAGGAGCTTCCGGCTGACTGTGGCGGAGTTTAACCAGCGGGCCAGAACGGTCTATGGGCGCTGCGGTTTTTCCCCCAGCCGGCGAGTGACCCAGAAAACCACGGGATCCCAGTTCCTGATTATGGGAACCCAGGAGCTGTGCTATAAAAATTCCGTGACCACAGAAAGCTACTGCCAGCTTCGGGAAGCGCTGGGCTGGAGCGCCATCTGTCCCCAGCAGGCCCAGGCGGGGCTGGTGGGCTCCGCGTATGTGGTAGGCTGTTATGACGGAGAAACGGCTGTGGGCAGTGCCCGGCTTTTGTGGGACGGCGGCTACACGGTCTACTTAACGGATGTAATGGTTTTGCCAGAGTATCAGGGGCTAGGCATTGGTACAAAGATGGTGGAGCGCTGCATGGACTTTTTGCGGGCCCAGCTGCGGCCCGGGTGGCGGTTTAAGGTCCACCTGCTGGCCAACCAGGGCCGGGAGGGCTTTTACCAGCGGTTCGGCTTTGTCCCCCGGCCCAACGAGAACGCCGGCCCGGCCATGGACCAGTGGATCGAGTGGAAAGAGGAAGAGACGACGGACGAGATCTGATGAGACTAACGAAGTCTTTTCAGTTCTGCGGTCAAAAAGTCCGTTTGTAGAATAGCGCGGCGGGACGCTTCCATATATACGCCTGCCTTACATCAACAATAGACTTCTTGCGAAATAGCTGCAAGCCAACCAGAGTACGCGGTCCAGGGGCGTTGGGCCCCTGGCAGGGTGTGGGGCAGAGCCCCATGGCCTTGCCGTAGGGCGCGTCCTTTGCGCCCGGAGGCCTTTTAGTACTCAAACAATTATTATTTTCGCAAGAGGTCTAATAGAAAAAGAGGACAAAATCATGATAGACCAACTAACCAACCGGCTTTTTGATTTTATCGAGGGCAGCCCCACCGCCTTGCACACCACCCGCACGGTGGGGGCCATGCTGTTGCAGGCGGGATTTACCCAGCTGGACGAGGGGGAGGCCTGGTCTCTGGAACCGGGCAAGGGATACTTTACCACCCGGGGGATGGGCACGGTGATCGCGTTCCGCTGCCCGAAGCGGGACTTTCGGGCCTTTTCCATCGTCGCGCCTCACGGGGACTCCCCCTGCTTTAAGGTGAAGGGGCATCCGGAGATGCGGGTGGAGGACCACTATACCAAGCTGAACACCGAGGTCTATGGGGGCATGGCCCTGAACCTTTGGCTGGACCGGCCCCTGTCAGTGGCGGGGCGGCTGGCGGTGCGTACACCGGAGGGCATTGCCCCGCGGCTGACGGACATCTCCCGGGACCTGCTGATGATTCCAAGCCTGGCCATTCACATGAACCGGGAGGCCAACTCCGGCAGCAAAGTGGACCCCCAAAAGGACACCCTGCCCCTTTTGGGCGGCAAGGAAGGGGAGCTTTTAGAGCTGGCCGCCAAAAGCGCCGGGGTGGCTAAGGAAGATGTGCTGGACTACGACCTGTACCTGTACCACCGGGCCCGGGGCACGGTGTTCGGGGCGGGGGAGGAGTTCATCGCCGCGCCCCGGCTGGATGATTTAGAGTGCGCTTTCTCTGCCGTCACCGCCTTTTTGCAGAGTGAAAATGCCGAGAACTGCACCGTATGCGCGGTGTTTGACAACGAGGAGACCGGCAGCATGACCCGCCACGGGGCGGGGGCCACTTTCCTCTGGGACGTGCTGGGGCGCATCTGTCTGGCGGCGGGTAAGGACGAGCAGGAGCGGCAGCGGGCCATTCAGAACGGCATGATGCTTTCAGCGGACAACGCCCACGCGGTGCACCCCAACTACCCCGAAAAAGCCGACCCCACCAGCCGCTGCTACTTGAACCAGGGTGTAGTGGTAAAGCACAGCACCCGCTACGCCACCGACAGCCTGACCGCCGCCGCGTTCAAATGTATCTGCGAAAAGGCCGGCGTGCCCACCCAGGACTTCTACAACCACTCCTCCAACCCCGGCGGGGGCACCCTGGGACTGATCTCCGGCTCCCATGTGTCCATCCCTACAGTAGACATTGGCCTGGCCCAGCTTGCCATGCACTCCCCCTACGAGACGGCGGGCCGGGAGGACCTGGAGCATATGGTAAAGGCCATGACGGCTTTTTATAACAGCTCGTTTGCCTGGCAGGGGAACCACTGGCGCTTGGGCTAGCGGAGGGCGCGGCCTTTGCGTCCGAAGGCCCACTATTACTCAAATAATTCTTTTCGCAAGGACTCTATACTGTAGGAGGATGCGGGAATGTTTGTGGATGTTTTTTCTCATAAAATTTATTATGAACTGTATGGAGCGGAACATAAAGATATTTTGTTGTATCTTCATGGCGGTCCGGGGGCCAGCTGCCTTGATTTTGTAAATCAAGCAAAAGCTTTGAGCAAAAAAATAAAGGTCATTTCCTTTGACCAGTTGGGGGTCCTCCGCTCAGACGCCATCGGCGCGGACGAAGACTACAGTATGGAGTATCAGGTGGAGATGTTAGAGGAAATGCGGAAATCCTTTGGCATAGAGCGGTGGAGTATCCTGGGGCATTCCTATGGAGGCATGCTTGCGGTCCTATACGCGCGCCGGTACCCGGACTCCATCCAAAAGGTGATTTTGGAATGCCCCTCCTTGTGGTTTGAGGATTCCGCAAAATCCGTGGCGGAGTATGTCAGCGGGCATATCGAAAGCCTGGGTCATCAGGAGGCCCGTGAGCTCTGCGAAAAGATGAAGGCCCCGGACTACTCCGGCGGGCGGGAGATCTCCAAGGATCTGATGACCCTGCTTAGCTATGTAGAGGATCCAAAGCTGGGGAACTACCTGCACGGCATTTCTTTTGAGGAATACTGGCAGAGCATGGACACCAGCGGCATTACAGACGAAATGTGGGCCAAAGGGGAGAGGCACCTGAAAAAGCTGTTGGAGACCGGGCCGGAGCAGGGGAATCCTTCCGGGAAAAGAGTCACCATGCTGGATAACTTTTTGCCACTGGCCCAGGAGACCGCCCTTCCGATTCTATTGATCAATGGAAAATATGACCCCGCGTGTACAAAATATCAATCAGAATCGCTGCTAAACCATGGCAAAAATGTGACGCGGGTTGTTTTTGAGAACAGCGGGCATTTCCCTAGAGTAGAAGAACCGGAAAAATATACGAACGCGGTTTTGCGTTTCCTTGCAGTATGAACAGAAAGTTCCTGTTTGCAGGGACAGTGGAGAAAGGAGAGAGAGCTACTTTAGGGCGTGTTGATATACGCTGTATACGCGGGCTTTGGTCAGACATAAGGTGAAAACTGGCAGAGCCTCTGGCTTTTCTTGTGAGCTCGCGGACTTCTTACGGAGGGGATGGCGGAAACCTGCCCAAAAAGCACCCATGAACGCTGATGGGAACAAGCCCTAGGAGGGTTATGCTATGCTGAACTACGTTATGGACGCCAGCGCGTCCCCTGAGCGCGTCGCCGCTCTGCGGCGGTCGGTGGGCTGGGGCGGTATGGAGGCGGAGCTGGGGGATCCCGCTTTGCACGACTACCTCCGCGCCGCCTGCTATGATGGCGAAAGACTGGTGGGCTTTCTGGCGGTGGTAAGCAACGGCGCCACGGACGCGTATATCCAGGACGTGATAGTTCTATCAGAGAAAGGGCGTCGGCACGGAACTGATGAACCGGGCCACTGCCCGTTTGAAATCTGACCAAATTTATATGATCTCTGTGATTTATGGCGAAGAAAGCCTGCGGCCATTTTACGAAAAATTCGGGTTTACCACCATGCTCTGCGGTCAGATGGAGACCCGCCCGGAAAGTTAGAATCCGTATTCATACGGGAGGGGCCTTAAAGAAACCCTTTGGCAGCCAAACGACTCTTTGCCGCCAGAGGCCAGTCCGCTGTGAATACAGATTCTTAAAAAAGAAAGGAAATGAAACCATGAGCGAAACCCAAGTCATCCGCCTGAAAAACCAGCCCGGCTGGCAGAACAGCGCGGTATTTTACCAAATTTATCCCATCGGCTTCTGCGGGGCCCCCTATGAGAACGACGGCCGCCCCCAAAGCCGCATCCTAAAGGTGCTGGACTGGACCGGACATCTTGCCAAGCTGGGGGTGGGGGCCGTATACTTTTCCCCTGTGTTCGAGTCCGACACCCACGGCTATGACACCCGGGACTTCCGCAAGATCGACACACGCTTGGGGACCAACCAGGACTTTGCCCAGGTATGCGGCGCTTTGCATGAAAAGGGCATCCGGGTGGTGCTGGACGGCGTGTTCAACCACGTGGGCAGGGGCTTCTGGGCCTTTCAGGACGTGCTCCGCAACCGGGAGAGCTCCCCCTACCGGGACTGGTTCCACATCAATTTCGGCGGCAACTCGGGCTATAACGACGGCCTTTGGTACGAGGGCTGGGAGGGCCACTACGAGCTGGTTAAGCTGAACCTGCAAAACCCCGCGGTGGTGGACCATATCTTGGAGTGCGTGGCTGGATGGATGGACGAGTTCGCCATCGACGGCCTGCGGCTGGACGTGGCCTACCTGCTGGACGAGAACTTCATGCGCCGGCTGCACCAGTTTACCAAGGGCCGGGACCCGGGCTTTTTCCTTCTGGGGGAGATGATCCACGGGGACTACCGGCGCATCATGAACCCAGATATGCTGGACAGCGTCACCAACTATGAGTGCTACAAGGGGCTGTATTCCTCCTTTAACGACAAGAATATGTTTGAGATCGCCCACTCCCTCAACCGGCAGTTCGGCAGCGAGAACTGGTGCCTGTACCGGGGCGAGCACCTGCTGTGCTTTGCGGACAACCACGATGTGACCCGCATCCACACCATTTTAAAGGAAAAGGAGCAGCTGCCGGGTCTGTACGCGATGCTGTACGGTATGCCGGGCATCCCCTGCCTGTACTACGGCAGCGAGTGGGGTGCGGACGGCGACAAACACCAGGGCGACCCGGCCCTGCGGCCCTGCTTTGATGGGCCGGTAGAGAACGAGCTGACCCAGTTCCTGGCCCGGCTTAGCCGGGTGAAGCTCCACAGCAAGGCCTTGAGCGAGGGGGGCTACAAAAACGAGACCTTGCTGAACAAGCAGATTGTCATCCGCCGGGAGTGCCAGGAGGAGACGGTGCTGGTGGCCATTAACGCGGACGGCGGCGGGTTCCACATCCAGTGCAATTACAATGGCCCCGCCACCGAGCTGCTCTCGGGCAAGGGGGAAGAACTGCACGGCGGCATCGACCTGCCCCCTTATGGGGTAAAGATCTACCGTCTGGGCCCGGTTGTCCCCTGCGGCTGGCTGGACACACTGGACGGAGACGGGCAAAGCGAGGCCCCATCCGCTGCCGACGGACAGGTTGGTGGTTGCGGGTTAGGGAGCTCCCGTTCTATGGAGGCGGGCCAGCTTCAAAAGGAGCACGAGCCCAAGCCGGCGGCAAACCCCGCGCCCCAGGCAGCGGACGCGGGAATCAGCCAAAACAATAAAAAAGCAGAGGACGCCGCTCCAGTGGAGATCCGCCCAATAGAGGAGCGCCAGCGCGGCGTGGTGAACGCCTTTTTGCAAGAGCATTGGCTTGCCACCACCATGTATGTGCGCGGGCAGGCGGTGGATATGACCAGGCTTCCGGCCTTTGCCGCTTGGCAGGGGCAGAAGCTGGCGGGTCTTGTGACCTACAACGTGGCGGGGGACGTATGCGAGATTATCTCTCTGGACAGCGTCCACAGCGGCCGGGGGACTGGTACAGCTCTCGTTGAGCGGGTGAAAGCCGCCGCCAAAGAGCGAGGCTGCAAAAAGCTGGTGGTGGTTACCACCAACGATAACCTACAGGCCATAGGCTTTTACCAGAAGCGGGGCTTCGACATGGCGCGGCTGTATCACAACATGATGGAGCTGGTGCGCAAGTATAAGTCCCAGTTGCCGGAGATGGGGGCCAACGGCATTCCTCTGCGGCATGAGGTCGAGTTTGAGATGGAGCTGTAAATTGCCCTCTCGCGAAACAGCCACCGCCAGCAAAGGGACCGGTCCAGCTGATCTTAAACTGGCGCGGGTTTGGACCGGGAAAGTCCAAGGTCTTGCCATAGGGCGAAAGAATTCTGTGAATTCTTTTGCCTGGAGGCCATCTATTACACAAAAAAATTTGGTGAAATCCGATATAGAAAAGGGCGGCGGGCCCGAAAGCCCACCGTCCTTTTTTGCCGCCTTAACGCGGCAGCTTCTTACAATATAGTTAACGCGGTTCAAAAGAGGTGATACCTCTTTTGAACCTGGCGGCACGGAGATGCCCGCGCCGCTCTGCTTGAAAATCGGTATGTGCCGATTTTCAAGTGTGTTTCCTATAGATGGCCAACGAGAGAAGGCCGGGAATCCCCAGCCAGAGGGCTATAACGGCAAAGGTCACTGCCTCAAAGTTTGGGACCGTCAGCCCCGCGCCCACATACAGCAGGGCCAGGGGCAGCGAAACATACCCCAGCGTCCGGTGGGCGGCGTTCCAGGCGGCGGGGTCCCGTACCGTCCAGGGAAGCCGCAGGCCGGTATGCCGGTTAAAGGGCAGCCGGGGCGAGATATACCCGGAAAAGGCCATACACGCTGTTATAAGGAACAGCGCCAGCCCCCGGCCGTCCCCAAAAGGAGCCAAGGGGCTTTGGTCCAGCAGCGCCGCCCCCAGAGCCAGCCCCAAAAGGACCAGGTCAAAGACAGTGGTCAGCCGGACAGCGGCCAGGCCCTTTGGGCCCGGAAGCGTTTGCTTCGGGAGCTTCTGCTCCTGGGCAGACTCCGTCAGCAGAGGGAGGTCCTTGTACAGCAGAGCCAGCGCCCCCAGGGCGCAGCCTCCGGTAAGCAGCAGAGAGACCACCGGACGGCGGACCGCCAAAGCGGCCAGCATGGCGGCAAAAGAAAGGGCCAGCAGCCGGCCCCGCTTGCGCTCTAACAGGGCCCGGCGGGCATCTCTCTGCCGGTAAAGGGAGAACTCTTGGAGGATACGCTCCCGCTCCTCTTCCAGCCCGGAAAGTTCCTGGGGCGGTATGCCCAGCAGGCGGTCTACCGGGGTCTCCAGCGCATGGGCCAACAGGACCAGCTGGTCCGCGTCCGGCGCGGAGAGGCCCTTCTCCCACTTGGAGACGGTCTGCCGTACCACGTTCAGCCGGACGGCCAGTTCCTCTTGGCTAAGGCCTTTGGCTTTTCTGGCCGCTTGGATGTTCTGACCAATCATAAAGCCGCGCCTCCTTTCCCCATGATGTTGCTTTGATTTTATGGCTAAGGTGGTCGAAACCCGGCAACGCGGGAATCTACCCGTATTTACGATAGCATTCCGGCGGGAAAAAGGCAAGCAACGAAAATTAACAAATG
Organism: Acutalibacter intestini; assembly: GCF_034334985.1. NCBI lineage: Bacteria > Bacillati > Bacillota > Clostridia > Eubacteriales > Acutalibacteraceae > Acutalibacter > Acutalibacter intestini. The sequence continues at coordinate 119,998 of NZ_JAWXXL010000005.1, forward strand.
GGGGAGGAAGGACTGTATGGGGGTTGGAAGGCGTTTGGAGACGGGGAAAGCCGCTACGCAAACAACTCTGGATGCATCCGGCTGTAGTGGAAAATATACTGCTGGGCCAGGCCCGCGCTGGGGCCAAAGTCCTCCGGGCTCATCCCAGGCAGCAGGGTGGCCATAGCCCGCTTCATCCACACGTCCATGGGGAAGCATTCCGTCTTATGAAAGCCATACAGCAGGGCGCACTCGGCCACCTTTGGCCCCACGCCCTTGATTTTTCGCAGCTCTTCCCGGCCGAACTCTGCCGGCTCTCGGGCAATAGCTTCCAGGTCCAGCTGGCCGCTGGCCACTTTTTGGGCAGCGTCCAGAATGTAACCTGCCCGGTATCCAGAGCGCAGGGGGGCCAGATCCTGGGGCGAGAGGGCTGCCATTGCCTCTGGGGTGGGGAAAGCATGCAGCTTCGACCCGGGAATGGGCTGGCCGAACAACTGACAAAAGCGCTGGACCATGCCTTTGATGCGGGGGATATTGTTATTCTGGGACATGATAAAGGAGCACAGGGCCTCCCAGGGGTCCTGGCGCAAAATACGGATGCCGGGGGCAAAGGCTGCGGCTTCGGCCAGGGCAGGGCTTAGCCGGGAGAGGGCCTGGCGCTGGGCCTCGTAATCTTGGTCCAAATCGAAGTAAGCCCGCCAGATCTGCGAAAGGTCCTCTGCGGGGCAAGAAAATGCTAGCTGGTCTTCTGTCCGCCGCAGGATGAGCATCCGGCCAAAGGCAACCCCCTGCCAGGAACCGTCCTCCAGTTTCTGCCAGCGGAAAGCCTGGCCACAGTCCAGGGTCTGGGCCAGGTCAAAGCTGGCGGGGATGCACACGCCGCTCACCGGTTTTTCTCGTTAGCGTCCTGCTGGGCAGTGGGCTCCCGGCCGGTGAGCCAGGTGATGGCCCGTTCGATAGAGTCCCGGGAATTTCCCCAGTCTCCGCCCACGTTGCGGTAGTCGAACATCCGGCAGAAATGGGTGACATCGCCGCCCAGCTCTTCCAGGTAGGCGGCGGCCAGTTGGGTGGTAATGGCCTGGAAGGGCTGAAAATTTTTTTTGGGCATTTTCTGGGCGGCTTCTAGCACCAGGCCGTAGTGGGGCAGGCAGATAAAGGGCTGGGCAGCGTAAATATCCCGGAATTCCTGTTCGGCCTGCCAAAGGGTAATGGTGCTGTCCAGCAGGTGGCGCATGTTTTGGTCTATATTTTCGCAGATAAAACAATTTTCCCCCCGGCTGTGTACAGCCGCCACGATCTTCTTGGCAGGGGTTTTATCCCCTGGAAACACCTGGCCCTTTACTTGCGCCAAAAGGCTTTCCAGAATAAGAGCCACAGAGAGGCGGCTGCCCCGGGCCAGGATCTGGTTGAAGTGATGAGAACAAAAGCCCAGGCGGTTGGTCTCAATACGCACGTCGGGCTCCATCATGGCCGCGCCAGTGATGTAGGTGGCCATGCGGTCCTCCAGCATGTCCCGCATCCGGCAGAAAGGACAGCCGTCTTTTGGCTCGAAAACTTCGTTGACAGGAATAGAACAAATATCTTCCCGCATGATTTATAGCCTCCTTTGGGGCAATTATAATAAAATTATACCATAAACGAATCGAAATGGGAAGAATAAAATAGGCGTCTCCCCACAAGCTTTCCCTCTTGATTTCCCAGGCAAAACAATGTAAAATAAAAGGCAATAATGTCTTTGGAAGAGGGAGAAACAAGCCCATGAACGACCAACTTTCCGAAAGGATACAGGCCAGCCGGCGGGGCTTTTCCAAAAGCCAGCGGGCCATTGCAAAATATCTTCAGGACCACCCAGAGGAGGTGGCCTTTATGACAGCCTCTAAGCTGGGCGCCACAGTGGGTGTCAGCGAGTCCACCGTGGTGCGGTTTGCCACCGAAATTGGCTATTCCGGCTACCCTGCCATGCAGCAGGGGGTGCAGGGGATGATACGCAATAAACTAACCACGTTTCAGCGCTTGGAGATGACTTCTCGGAACGTTCCTATGGACAAGCTGCTGGACGCGGTGCTGGAGCAGGACATTGACATTTTGCGCCGGACCAGGGAAAACATGGACACCGCCGCTTTTTACCGGGCAGTGGACGATTTGGTAAAGGCCCGGCGGGTGTTTGTGCTGGGGGCGGGCAGCTCTTTGGCTCTGGCCACCTTTTTGGCCCACTATATGCAGCTGATCTTTGACTCGGTCCAGCTGGTAGAGGCTACCAGCGAGGCCGCTATTTTACAGCAGATGGTCCGTGTACACGAGGACGACGCGATTATAGCCATCAGCTTTCCCCGGTATTCGAAAAAGGCCGCCAAGGCTTTGAAATACGCCTCCAACCGGGGCATGAGCGCGGTGGCCATTACAGATAGCCCAAATTCCCCTGTGGCAGAGTCCGCCTCTCATATTCTGCTGGCCCGTAGTGACATGGTCTCTTTTGTGGACTCTCTGGTAGGGCCTTTAAGCTTAATCAACGCCCTCATTGTCACGGTGGCTATTCGAAAAAAGGCGGAGGTCTCTCGCTCCCTTCAGCTAATGGAGTCTATTTGGGATGAGTACGGAGTTTATGAAAAGGTGGATGAGGAGGAGCAGTAAGGAGCTATGACAGATGTGATCGTGGTGGGGGCAGGGGCCGCCGGGCTGATGGCGGGGGGCCTGTGCGCGGCCCAAGGCCTGCGTACCCTTATTTTTGATAAAAACAGCCGGCCCGGGCGCAAGCTGCGTATCACAGGCAAGGGCCGCTGCAACCTGACCAACCACTGCTCCCCGGAAGAGGTGATTGCCGTGGCCCACGGAGGACGGTTTTTGCACAGCGCCATGAGCGCCTTTCCGCCCCAAGCGGTAATGGATTTTTTTGAGGACCTGGGCGTGCCCCTAAAAACCGAGCGGGGCCGGCGGGTCTTTCCTGTTTCAGACAGCGCCCACCAGGTGGCGGATGCCCTGGCTGGATTTGCTAGGAAGAAGGGCGCTGTGCTACGCCAAGAGACAGTTACCCAGGTGCTGATGGAAAACGGCCGCGCCGCCGGGGTGCGTACTGGAGCGGGTGAATACAGGGCCCAGGGAGTAATTTTGGCCTGTGGAGGCGCGTCCTATCCGGCCACTGGGTCGGACGGCTCGGGCTATCGGCTGGCCCAGGCTCTGGGGCACTCCATTGTGCCCGTTGCCCCCTCGCTGGTGCCTTTGGAGGAGGCGGGGAACTTCTGCCAGCGGATGATGGGGCTCTCTCTGCGCAACTGCGGACTGAAGGTAACCGCCGCTGGCAAAAAGAAGCCCGTGCATGAGGATTTTGGCGAGCTGCTGTTTACACACTTTGGTCTGTCTGGGCCCACTATTCTCAGCGCCTCGGCCCATATGCGGCCAATGGAGCCGGGACGCTACAGGGTACACATTGACCTAAAACCCGCCCTGGACCAAGCCCAGCTGGACGCCCGGCTGCTGCGGGACCTAGAACAAAACAAAAACAAACTGTTTGCCAACTCTCTGGACCAGCTGCTGCCCCAAAAGCTGATTCCTATTATGGTGGAACGCTCGGGCATTTCCCCAGGGACCCGGTGCAATGCGGTGACCCGGGAGCAGCGCCGGGGGTTTTTGGAGCTATTAAAGGACTTTACGGTAGAGATCAAGGGTTTTCGTCCGCTGGAGGAGGCGATTGTGACTGCGGGGGGCGTCAGCCTGAAGGAAGTGGACCCAAAGACCATGGAGTCCAAGCTGGTGCCTGGGCTGCGCTTTGCCGGGGAAATTCTGGACGTAGACGCCCCCACCGGCGGATATAACCTACAAATAGCCTTTGCCACCGCCAGCGCAAGCGCTGGACCTTTATTCGAGAAGCCACGCAGGGCTGCGGATTATATGCAATGAAAATTGTTTGGTGAGCCAGTGTGCGGTGTTTGGGCCCGCCCGGATGGTTCGGCAGTGCGGGCTTGCGCCCTTAGGCATGGAAATAATGGAGCCCAGTGGGAACCCTCGGCGGTTGCCTGTGCGAAGTGGTGGATTATCTTCGTGCGGGCCGCTTATTTGGCGAAAAGGACCTCCAGCGCCAGGGTAAGGGTACGTGCCTGCCTCAACAAAAAACAGAGCCCCACAGGAGGCGGTCATGAAGAAAAACCTTTCCATTTATATCCACGTCCCCTTCTGCGCGGGGAAATGTCCTTACTGCGATTTCTACTCTCTGCCTGCCGCGACCCAAGAGGCGATGGATGCCTATGTGGAGCGTCTGGTGAACCTGGTGGCCCAGATTCACCCAAAGAGCCGCGCCTATCTGGCGGAAACTGTCTATTTTGGCGGGGGCACCCCCAGCCTGTTGGGGGCCCGCCGCCTGGCTAGTGTACTGGAGGCGGTGATAGAGAATTTTTCTGTCAGCCAGAACCTTGAGGTCACCTGCGAGGCCAATCCCACCCATGTGGACAGGAGATTTTTCCGAGACCTGCGCCAGGCGGGGTTCAACCGGCTCTCGATGGGCTTGCAGTCCGCGGTGCGGGAAGAGCTGGCCCTGTTGGGCCGGGCTCACACCCCGGAAGATGCTGCCCGTGCGGTAGAATGGGGCCGCGCGGGGGGATTTGAAAACATTTCTTTAGATCTGATGCTGGGCCTGCCCGGGGGTACAGAGGAAAAGCTGGGACGGTCCATTGCCTTTGGAAGCGAGCTGGGAGCGAAGCATATTTCGGCTTATATTCTAAAGGTGGAGCCGAACACGCCCTTTGCCCAGCAGAGCCTGGCCCTGCCCGACGGGGACCAGGTGGCAGAGCAGTATTTGTTCTGCGTAAGGGAGCTGGCAGCCAGGGGGTATGGGCAGTACGAGATCAGCAACTTTACCCAGCCCGGTTTTACGGGGCGGCACAACATGAACTACTGGCTTTGTGGGGAATACCTAGGTCTGGGGCCTGGGGCCCACTCTTTTATAGAGGAACGGCGGAGCTATTATCCCCGAGACCTGGCCGGTTTTTTGGCTGGGGGCGGGACGATAGACGATGGTCCCGGGGGTGGTCTGGAGGAGTTTGCTATGCTGCGTCTGCGGCTGACCCAGGGCCTAACCCGTGGGGCCCTAGCAGAACGATTTGGCACAGAGGGAGAAGCGGCTTTTGAAAAGCTCCAGGCCAATGCCAGCCATTGTCCGCCAGATCTGTTAGCGGAGGGGGAGGGCCGGGTGGCCCTATCGCCAGAGGGCTTTTTGGTGTCAAACGTTCTGCTGGCACGACTTTTGGAGGGAATAGCGTAAGAAATGCGTTTCCATAGGCCGCCAAAGGAAAGTGGTTCTGAGAATAGTGGGGACAAGCCCGGAGACAAGGCAAAGACTTGGCCGCTGGAGGCGGGTTTTGGCCTAGGGCTTGTTTGAAAAATCGCAAACACCATCTTTTTGCCCTGTCCGGGCGGATTTGTGTGTGGAAAATCCTCTTCTTGATTTTCAAACCAGCCCTAAACGGCGCGAAAGAGAATATTGAAAAAAGCGCCTCCATTCACTACTTACCGTGGATGGAGGCGCTTTGTGGTGCGCCACACAGCGCTTTTTTAAACGATGGGGCCCTTGGCCGCTCTGCCCCAGAAAAAGAATAAGCAGCGAGCAGGGAGTATTATTCAAACAAGGTATACAGATCCTCCACCCGCTGGTAGGTGTTGGCCGCCATGGTGCTGTTTAGGAACAACAGGTCCGTGATCCCCCAGCTCTGGCAGAACTGGGGCAGGTTCCCCTCAAAATAGCGGAAATCCACCACGTAAAGCTCCTCAAATCCAGCCCCCAAAAAGGCCCCAATGGCGTTGCCGTAGGACTCCTTTACCATCACCAGCTTCCTGCCGTTGTGGCAGTCCTGGTTCTGCACCCGCACACAGGGCTGATCTCCGTAGAGGAACATGGTGTATCCCATAGAGCTGTCCCCGCTGTTAATGCCCTCTAGAGGGGTAAAGTCCACCCCGTCATAGGAGGAGGCCGCGGTGTAGGCATAGCCGGGTTCGTATGTGTCAATATGGTCTGGGCCCAGGCTCTCGTCATAGGTCATTTCATAGAGATAACCGTAAAAGCTGTCGTTGGGGGTGGCGCGGGTGAAACTTTCCAGGGGGGAAGCCTCCAGCCCGGCGATTTCGCAGAACTTTACATAGGCATAATAGGCCCCCAGGGCGGTCCAGTGGGTATCTGTATTGAAATATAGATACTCTTCTTTGTGCTGGTCCATAATGTCATAGATGTCTACAGGGTGTACAGCGGAATAGCGATTGTAAATAGAGGCGGTGTTTTCTCGCTGGGAGCCGCAGCCCATGCTGTCCCGTAGACGCTTTGGCAAACCGAACTCCGAGTGGTTGGGCACCACTATGTTGTACACATCTATCCCGGGCAGGCTGGCGGCAAAGCTTTCAATGGCCTGGGCATAGGGCTGGGCGGACTCGTCATAGCCGTAGAACAGCTCAAAAGCCATGCTGTTCCAGATATAGATGCCTTCCGAGAGATACCCGTCCTGGCCGTTGTCCGGAATAGGAGCCGGGGAAGGCGTGGGGGTGGGATCGGGAGTAGGCTGTGGCGTGGGATCTGGCGTAGGAGTAACCGGCGGGGCGGTAGGGGCTGGGGTGGGGGAGACGGCAGGCTTACTGGGGACAAAAAATTTATTCCACAGCAAAAAGGCTGCCGCGCCGATGCCCGCCAGAACAAGAAGCAGGGCGGCAATGGACGCGATTAACCCCCAACTGGGGCCCTGTGACTCTGGGCGACGGTGCTTTGCGGGCATGGGGAACATCTCCTTCTGGTCAGACGCATTTTTTCTATGATAACAGATTTCCAGGAAAAAGGCAAGACAAGAGAAGAGGATCTCCAGAAGGATCCTCTTCTCATTACAACAAAGCCGCCGTTTAGCCCCTTCTCTGGGGAACTAAGTGCTGGCAGACGGCTTATGGAAAAATTTTGTTAGCATAATTTTTGAAATTTGCTGCCGGCATAGGCGGCACAGGGCGGTGCCCCTTTTGTTCCACCGGAGAGGGAAGGCTTTTGCGTGCTCCCTCTTTTTGCGCGGTCACGTCCCCTTCAAAATCTGCTGGCCCGCGAATTGCATTACCAAAAAGCCTGCTATGCAGGTGATAAGAATTTCTGGAATCATGTATCCACCGTTATAGACCAGGGAGTAGAAAAACGCCAGCTGCTGCCCGCTCATGCCTGCCAGAATAGGGGAAAAGTTCGCGTCCGCATACTCACTCCATAAAATCCATCCGGAGAGGAAGGAGCAGAGGTAGCGCAGCAGCCCGGCTACCAGGCAGCCCAGGGTAAAGGCGGTAGGGTGGCTTTTCAGCTTTCCCCGGAAAATGCCTGCGAGCCCCAGCACGGTAAAGGCCAGCAGGTAGTCCAGGAAGATAGAGCCCACTACGGTGGCGCCGCTGACCCCTTTTAGAGCGTCCAGGCCGAAAAGCAATTGTAAAACGCTGAATACAAGGCCAGCCCCCAGCCCCCATTTGGGGCCGGCGCGGTAGGCGAACACCATAACGGGCAGCATGCCGCAAATGGTGACCGAGCCCCCATAGGGTAGATCGAACAGCTTTAAAAAGGACAGGATGGTTCCCAGGGCGATGAGGATTCCGGCCAGGGCCAGGTTCAGCACCTGGTGGTTTGGGCCCTTTTTGACGGACGGGTTTGGGTTTTGGTTGTTCATATGCTTCTTTCCTTTCAGAAAATTTTTTTGAAAAATGAAAAAGCGCCGCCCGGAAAAATCCAGGCAGCGCGAAAGCATCCTTTTTGTAGAGCAAAAACGTGGGGCTTACTCGACCCAAACGCCATAAGCTATAGGAAACCTACTAGAAAGACCCTATGGATTCTTTCTTAATCTGGCGGGATTATGCGTCCCCTTGGCTAGGGGGCTAAAGCGCCGGGTTCCCAATATTATTTGCCTCTACGCAAAGAAAATGAAATGCTTCCTCCGTCGGTATTATCCGCATCAGGTTCTTAGGGTTTAAGCTCCAAAGCCTTAACGGCTCTTGCTCCTCTCAGCCAATGTTCGGCACCCCTTATTTCATTTTTCGACCTTATCATACCTGATGGAGGGGAATTTGTCAATAGGGGTTGAATGAGGCACAGACGGGTCCAGCGGATATGAAGTGACGAAAGGGCCCTGCTGGCAAAAATCTTTAAAAGTCGGGTTCTAGGTGGTTCTCTCACATCATACAAGAACAGAACGCACTGGGAGTTATTTTTATATAGGTTGATAAATTCTCTGTAGCTGTAAGGAATTTTTAATCTTTTTGTAACCCCATTTTGCTTGACATCCCGCTTTTCCAGTAGTATAATCACTGTTGGTCCAGCTTGAGAACAGCAAGTTAGGAACCAAATAAAATTTAGACTGATTGAAGAAAGGCGTGCGATCATGAAAAAAACAGTTTTCCGGATTTTGGCCGGCACAATGGCCATTGCGATGGCTCTGACTCTTTCCGCTTGCGGCGAGAACAATAGCAGCTCCGCAGGTGCTTCCAGCGCGGTGAGCAGCAGCGAGGTTTCCAGCAGCGCGGAGGAGTCCAGCTCTGAGGTGTCTTCCGAGGCTTCCACCTCTTCTGAAGAGACCAGCGGTTTGAGCAACACCAGCGGTACTTATGCCTCTGTGGAGGAGTTCCTGGAGGACCCCAATGTTAGCGGGCCAATTAAAGAGATGATGAGCTCTTTGGCCAACGAGAAGATGAGCATTGACATTAAGGGCGAGGGCGATGTCCTGGTCTATCTGTTCACCTATTCCGACACGGCTCTGGAAGGAAACGATATTGAGACAGTGGCCACTACGCTGGAGACTGAGATGAGCGCCCAGGCTGCTACTTTTGAGAACATTGCCGACCAGGTGGCTTCTGTGCTGGACAGCGGCAAGGCCACTGTACGGGTGGTCTATGCCCAGGCTGACGGCAGCGAGATCTTTAGCCAGGATTTTAACTCTAAGTAAAAACTTACAGTTAAAAGTAATAAAAAAGCCGCTCCGGATTAAAACGGAGCGGCTTTTTTTGCGTAGGTTTTGTTCTGCGGAGGTGTAACAAACTCCATGAAACTTTTGAGCAGGAGACTCCCGGGAGAACCACAGCGGCTCCAGGAGGCTTATCTAGCGCCGCAGCTTAGGAATGAGCACCAGAAGCCCTAGCCAGAACAGCTCGAACAAGAATAACACCAGGGTGGAAAGCTGCCGCATTCCCCCAAAACAGGCCAAAAGTGCCACCAAGACAAAGCCCAGCACCACTGCGGCGGTCTGTATGGCCACCAGAATCCCCGCGGTGCGTTTTTGTTCCACACAGGCCGAGATGAGGCTCATCATGGACTCCATCCGGCCTTTTGTGGCTGCCACTGCGTCCGCCCTGGGGTCGGTCTCTAGGGTCAACCGGTTGGCGGTGTCTCCCAGCTGGGCATCCAAAATGCCCACGCTGGCGGAGTCGATGCCAAACAGCCGGGAGACCAGCGCCACGGTAACGTTGGGGTCCGTGGTACGCACCAGCACGCTGATTCCGCTGTCCTCCAGCCGCTGCAATTCATTTTTTCGCCGCCGGTCCGCCGAGTAGCTCAGCACCAGAATAGCTGCTACCATCGTGTCCACGGCAATATAAATGATATTTTGGTTGCCAGAGGCGTACTGGGTTTCCTCTTCCCGAGTAGGCACTTCCAGCCGGTGGTTGATTAGCAGGCCCCGGCCGCCGATGTAGATGGTTTTGCCGTCTACCCGGCCCACAATGCCTCCGCCGCTCTCATAGGTGTACTTTTCCACCTCGGGAAGAATTTCTTCCGCTTCATTAATTACCTGGTCGAATACCCCGCTAAGGGGTCCGCCAATCTCCTTCATCAGGGCCGTTGCGCACATAATGGCGTCCTCGGCAATCACCCGGCTGCCAAAGGTCTTAATGCCCCCCAACACCACGGTACCTGTAGGGAACAGATCCCCGGCGTCGGCAATTACAGCGTTTACGTCGCCAAACTTTTCCACTGCCTCATAACCCACCAGCATGCCGCCGGCCCGGCGGGCGGTTTTGCACATCCGGCTAATGGGCAGGTTGACGGAGAGCATATTGGCCGCTGCCACACAGGCGCAGCAGGCCGCTGAAAAAGCACTGACTGCTGTGGGGACGCTGCTTGTAATCAGCAAGCAGGCAATGCATAATACCAAAGAGCAGATAAGCCCCAGGGGCGCGATAACCTGGGAAGAGGCTTCCGAAGGGTCCGGAGCATAGGAGAGCTCCAGGAAGCGCTTGAGGAATCCGGTTTTACACTGGTAGGAAATCAGTGGTTTTTCCGCCACACAATCCTTCGTCATTTTTAGGGAGGTATTGTAGTCGTCAAACGTCTTTACAGCGTACTTCTGCTCCCGAGAGGTGACAAACCGGAAGTTACTATGAATCCGGCGAATCATGGTCAGCTTGCCCGCCGCGTTGGCCAGCAGCAGGGCTGAAACCACTGGGGCGTACAGATGCAGCCCGCCGGTAACCAGGTCCTCTCGGAAAAACAGAGAGCAAACAGTCTGCACTAGGCCAGCCAGCACGGCCACGGCTACAGCGCTGTCCGAGTTGGCTTTGGCAGCGAACAGGGCCTTTAGGCCGTTGCCAACGGTCTTATAGCAGACCCCTGCTGCTACAATGGAGAACACCAGGGTGAGAATTACATAAGCCAGAGGCCAGCTGCCAGAGCCAGCTGTTACCGAGAACCTGCTGCGGCACACCAGTGCCACCAGGGTCAGTAGCACCGTGCACACGCCTGTAATCATAATGCGTAAAGAGAGTTCGTGCATTTCCCCTCGCAGCTCATTAGCAACAGACCGGGCGTCCTCAGGGCCGGTGTAGTCCTCTATGGCCTCGCCAGTGTCCTGCGAAGGCGGAGAGGCATTTTTAGGCGGCTTGGGCTTTGCCGCGGCCTCTTCTGCCTTTTGGGGCCGGGGACGCTTTTGGGGTTTAGGGGTTCGCAGGGCCTCTTCCGCCTCTTTCGTACGTTGAATAGCGTCCGACTCGCTGAGCAGGGCGCTTTGCAGCACATTGGCGTTAATGATGTGGGTGGGCATGGCCCGGGAGCGGTACTGGAAGATATTCTCCACATAGGGCACCTGCTGAGTGGGCCTGGGCGGCGGGGCCGGTTTCCGAGGAGGCTGCGGGGGAGGAGGCGCCTGCTCCTGAGCCTGCCGGACTGCTGCCCGGGGCATCTCAATCGTTTTTTCTGAGACGGCCGGCTGCTCCCCATACTCCTGCTGGGGAGGTTCGACGTAGGCGCTCTGCTCCCCATACTCCTGCTGGGGAGGTTCGACGTAGGCGCTCTGCTCCCCATACTCCTGCTGGGGAGGTTCGACGTAGGCACTCTGCTCCCCATACTCCTGCTGGGGAGGTTCAGCGTAGGCGCTCTGCTCCCCATACTCCTGCTGGGGAGGTTCGACGTAGGCGCTCTGCTCCCCATACTCCTGCTGGGGAGGTTCAGCGTAGGCACTCTGCTCCCTATACTCCTGCTGGGGAGGTTCGGCGTAGGCACTCTGCTCCCTATACTCCTGCTGGGGAGGTTCAGCGTAGGCGCTCTGCTCCCTATACTCCTGCTGGGGAGGTTCGACGTAGGCACTCTGCTCCCCATACTCCTGTTGGGGAGACTGGGCTGGGGCTGCCTCCAGGATGCGCTCCACAGTTTCTTCGCTCACAGGGGGGGCCCCGTCGCCGATCTTTTGCAGCTCAATGGTGCTGTTCAGCACATTCAGCTTGATCTCCATAGTCTGGTCGCCAGAGGTTTCCAGCATGGCCTTTTGCAGGTCGCTCAAACCGCTGACGCCCTCTACGTCCAGACCGTGCTGGCGGGCGTAGGGATCGGCGGCAAAGGGCGTCACCGGCATGGGAGCTACTACGCCGAACTCCTCGGCAATCTGCTGTTCGTCCATGCCCGCGCTCTGCACGGTTTCAGCCACCCGGCGGCGGCGCTCCTTTTGCAGGCGCAGGAAGTTTTCCTCTACCTCATCGTCAATGGACTTAGAGTCGTCAAACAGGGCCTTATAGCCCTCCTCTCCCAGAGGAGGTGCGTCGCCATCCAGCCGGTACTCGTCAATCGGCTTAAGCTGGATGCCGTAGTACATATCCTCTTCGCTCTCGTCAAAGTCTGGCACCTTCCTCTTGCCAAAAAGGCTCCAGCGCTTTTTCTTCTTTTTCTTTTTGCCCCCCTCTGCCGGCAAAGGGGAAGGGGCTGGGGACTCCTCTTCCATGGTGGGCGGAGGCTCCGGCTGGGGGGGGCTGGCCAGCCGGGGGGGCGCCTGGGGGGCAGCGGACTGCAAAGGAGCATCCGTATCTGCCTCGAGCTCTTCTGGGCTTACCTCCACATATTCCGCCCCAGGGGGCAGATGCGGCTCCTGGGTTTGGTTACGGGCCGGCTCTTGGTTTTGGGCAGGAGCCGTGGTGGGGGCTGTTCCCGCGATCGCGGTTTGGGCCTGTTCCCGCTTTTGGCGCTGTTCCTCCAAAATATCCTCCAGGGTGAAATCTTCATTCATATTGATGTGCTCCTCTCCGGTGGGGCCCGTGGCCCTGCCAGCGATGTTTTTCCATTTCTTCTATGGAAAGCGGTTTCTTCTGGTTCTCATACTCGCCGGCTCGAAAACATTTCATAGGCTGTTGCCCAGGTGCCCTAATCCGTAGGACCAGGGACCTCTATGGGTAAAACCATGTACAAAGTCTCCAGGGTCTGTACAAAAATCTCATCCTCGCACAGTATTCGGCTCCTCTGTCTCAACGTTCGGTTCTCCTGCTACAGGGGTAAGGTCCTCTTTGCCGTATGGAGACATTTCATAGCTAGTGGGGAGGCCTGATGTTCTTCCTCGTCCACTGTCTCAAAAAGCGAGATGTCCAGCGCCGGGCCATGGCCAAAGGCTGGGTCAGAGTGTTCCCCGGCTTACTGGGTAGCACGGGCAGCCCTCAAAGCCCGCCCCGCTGACGTACAGCCTCGTAACAGAGGATACCCGCCGCCACCGAGGCGTTCAGGGAATTCACTTGTCCCCGGATGGGCAAAGCTACCACGAAGTCGGCCTTTTCTTTTACCAGGCGGCTGACGCCTTTACCCTCGGAACCAATGACCAGGGCTGTGGGGCCGGTAAGGTCCGCCTGGCACCAGGGGCCGCCGTCCATGTCCGCCGCAAATACCCACAGTCCCCGGGCCTTTAGGTCCTCCATTAAGGAGGCCAGGTTCTGCACCCGGGCCACGGGCAGGTACTCCACCGCCCCGGCGGAGGCCTTGCTCACCGCATAAGTAAGCCCCACGCTGCGGCGCTTTGGGATAATGACCCCGTGGGCCCCCGCGCACTCTGCCACCCGTATCACGGCACCCAGGTTATGAGGGTCCTCCAGGCCGTCGCATACCACCAGCAGGGGCGGTTCTCCCCGGCTTTGGGCCAGGGAGAGCATGTCCTCCACGGTGGCGTAGTCTTTGGCTGCCGCCACGGCAACTACCCCCTGGTGGTTGGCCCCGTTGCACATGTGAGAGAGCTTGCGGGGGTCCGCCTCCTTTACAGGCACGCCTTGCTCTTTGGCTAGCCTTAAAATAAGGGGCAGCTGGCCCGAGCGGGGCCCTGGGGCCAGATAGACGCAGTCCACCGCCCGGCCAGAGCGCAGGGCCTCGGCCACGGGGTTACGTCCAGCGAGAATACCGCTGCCGTAAATATCTTTCTCTGTGTTTTCCAATACCTTCTCCCCTTTTCGGGTGTTTTGGGCTGGACCATTCGCCAAAGCAAGGGCAAATTCCCTTTAAGGCAACACCGCACAAAGACCGGCCTACGGTCTTTGCACACGATTTGCTTGCACTTTTTCCGTCATAGCGCACAGCTTTCCATTGCCAATCGACAGATTGTCTGCCCTCAAGCTGTACACTCTGACGAAAAAATTGACTGCGCAACTCGCGCACAATCTTTGTGCGGTGTTGCCTTAAAAACCTGGCCCAGGCAAATTCTTGGCATAATTTTAATCATTATACCACTTTTCGCCGCAGACCGCAAGATGGATGTTAAAAGCTTCCTTTTCAGAATTGCCGCCAGTTTAGAACTTGGGCGGGGTCTCAAAAAGTTTGAATGAGCTTAGACCAGGTGTTATAATCCAAAAGGAGATTTGGCTTTTTGGGGGGTGGAGACACATATGATTGATTTGCAGAATGGAAATTATATCCCCAACATAGGGGGACTAGGGCTTGTTTGAAAAATCGAAAACGTCGTCTTTTTTGCCATAAGAGGCCACTTTCTACGTCGAAAATCCTCGTCAATCGCGAGAGTGACGTAGTTAGCGCAGCTAACTACAGCGGTTCTTCTCCTTGAAATTGTCCCCTTCTGGCCCAAAATTCGTCATTTCCTCTATTTTCAAACAAGCCCTAAGCAGTCCCGCAACAACCAGTTGCTTGAGCTTTTTAAAAGACTGTTGTATACTGGTACTTGAGGTGATACTAAGATGGAAACAAAAGATATAATCATGCAGCTAAGGGCAAAACATAACCTGTCTCAAGAGCAACTGGCTGGCCGGGTGTTTGTAACCCGTCAAGCGGTTTCCCGCTGGGAGAATGGGGAGACGGTTCCTAACCCGGAGACGCTAAAGCTGCTTTCGGCACTATTTAATGTGTCTATCAATACTCTGCTGGGCAGCCCCAGACAGTTGGTCTGCCAGTGCTGCGGCATGCCGCTGGAGGACGGAAACATCAGCCGGGAGCCGGATGGCAGCTTTAACGAGGCATACTGCCAGTGGTGCTATACGGACGGGGCGTTTGTGTATAAAAGCATGGAGGAACTGCTGGATTTTTTGGCAGAGCATATGTCCAACGAAAGCTTTCCGCCCCAGCAGGCCCGGGCATATTTTGCACAGGCCCTGCCAAAGTTGGACCACTGGAAGAACGTGTAATAAAAAAGGAGCCGCTTCTTCAGCGGCTCTTTTTTTGTGGAGAGAGAAACATACGCGGGGAAGGAGCGAAAAGCCCTGGCGGTATCAACCAGCAGAGGACATGGCTATCCCGTAGATATAGTGGCATCTCTATGGCAGACCTCTGCAAGCGGTCCGCTCCATTTCCCCATCCCGTCTGGCTGCTGGGCGGCAATGGTGTGTCTTGCCTCTGTTATCGTGTTGAGAAAGGCCGCTTTTCCTGCTTGGTTCTTGCGCCATTCTTTAAGGCCAAAGGGCAGGGACGCGGTCTCCCGTTCTGCTGGGAGAAACAAGTTATCTGCCCGCTGGTTCGGCTGCCGCCGGTCACCCACACCCCCAGCCCCTACACG
Source organism: Acutalibacter intestini (assembly GCF_034334985.1). NCBI lineage: Bacteria > Bacillati > Bacillota > Clostridia > Eubacteriales > Acutalibacteraceae > Acutalibacter > Acutalibacter intestini. The sequence continues at coordinate 135,192 of NZ_JAWXXL010000005.1, forward strand.
TCACGATGCATGCATTCACCCTGGGGCTAGGGCTTGTTTGAAAATAGAGGAAATGACGAATTTTTGGCCAGAAGGAGTCCATTTCAAGGAAAAAACCTGTCAACTCTTCCGATTGGCCAGGTTTTTTGATGCGGAAAGGGGCCTCTTATGGGCATAAAGACGGCCTTTTCGATTTTTCAAACAAGCCCTAGTCCTTTAGTACTGCGAGGTTATCCTTGATATAGATTACACCCGAAAGGATCGTTAGCACAGCCACTGTCCAGCACAGCACCTGGGTAATGAGCTGGACCAGGCCAATGTCCGTGGGACCAGCTAGAGCTGCCGCAAAGTAGTAGAATAGGATGGTTAGCATCTGGGCCACCGTCTTGACCTTGCCCCACAGATTGGCCGCAATCACCTTCTGCCCAGCCGCCGCCAGCATCCGAATGCCCGCCACCGCAAACTCCCGGAACAGCACCGCAGCCAGAACCACCGGGCTGCACACCCCGTCCACTACCATGTAGATCAGGGCGGCGGTGGTCAGCATCTTGTCTGCCAAAGGGTCCGCGAACTTGCCGAAGTCAGTGACCAGATTGTTCTTCCGGGCCAGGTAGCCGTCCAAAAAGTCCGTCAGGCTGGCCAAGGCAAACACCGCCCCGGCCAAGGCATACATCAGCGGCGAAAAGCCCGTCTGGCCATAGCCGAAGTCCGTGTGTACAAAGGCCGCGAACACCATAAACACCGGCACCAGAGCAACCCGCAGCAGGGTCAGCTTATTGGGCAGGTTCATTTTCATGAGAAATTTCCTCCTATCATACCATACTGCCGGTCAGGTCGCCGTTCATCCAGTCCTCAATGATCACCGGCACAAAGCTGCCCAGCACTGGCCGCTTGCCCTGGGTGGTGAAGAAAATTTTTCCGTCCACGTCCGGGGCGTCCATGTAGGACCGGCCAAACCAGCACTCGGCGTACCGGTCAAAGCCTTCTACCAGCACCTGGAAGGTGCGCCCCACATAGCTCTCGCATTTGGGGTCGGTAATGTCCATCTGCATGTCCGTAATGATTTCCGCCCGGCGCTCCTTTACCTCCTGGTCCACCTGGTCTGGCAGCAGGGCGGCGGGGGTGTCCTCCTCCTGAGAATAGGTAAAGCAGCCCAGCCGGTCGAACCGGGCCTCCTTGACGAACTCCGCCAGCTCTGTAAAGTCCTCCTCGGTCTCTCCGGGAAAACCTGTAATCAGCGTGGTGCGCAGAATCACCCCCGGCACCTTTGCCCGTATTTTCTTAATCAGCGCCGTCAAGGAGGCCCGGTCCCCCCGGCGGTTCATGGCCTTCAGCACCCGGCCCGAGGCGTGCTGCAAGGGCAGGTCGATATAGGGCAGCACCTTTTCCTCCTGGGCCATCACGTCTAACAGCTCGTCGGTGATGGCGTCTGGGTAGCAGTACAGCACCCGCAGCCAGCAGACCCCTTCGATCTGGCAGAGCCGCCGGAGCAATTCCGCCAAAGAGTACTTGCCATAGACGTCAATTCCATATCTTGTGGTGTCTTGGGCGATAAGCACCAGTTCTTTGGCTCCGTTTTCAGCCAGCCGCCGGGCCTCTTCCTCAATGTCTTCCATGCCGCGGCTCCGGTAGCCGCCGCGGATCATGGGGATAGCGCAGTAGGAGCAGCGGTTGTCGCAGCCCTCGGCAATTTTTAGATAGGCGGACCAGCTGGGGGTGCTCAGCTCTCGTTCTCCGCAGAGGGGCAGCTTGTCCTTTGGGGGGAAGGCCTCCACCGCGCCGGATTCCATCAGCTCCCCTATGTAGCGGACAGGGTCGGCGTTGGCCCCAATGCCCAGGACGCCGTCCAGCTCAGGGATCTCCTTTCGCATTTCCCGCTGATAGCGCTCCGCCATACAGCCCGTGGCCACCAGCTTTTTGATGCGTCCCTCCTTTTTCAGCAGAGACAGCTCTAATATTTCTTCAATGGACTCTTTCTTGGCGCTCTCAATAAAGCCGCAGGTGTTCACAATGGCCACATCGGCCATGGCCACGTCGTCTACCAGCTCATAGCCCGCCGCTTTCAGCTTGGCCATCAGCAGCTCGCCGTCCACCTGGTTCTTGGCGCAGCCCAGGCTAATCATTCCAACTTTTACCGGCATCTAAAAAACCTCCCTTAATGATTGGGCGCGGCTAAGGCCCGCACCTGGTCGAAAAATTCCTCTGTTCTGGCCCCGGCCCAGATCTCTCCGGCCCGAACCTTTTCCTCCCACTCTGCCAGGGGAAACCACCGGGCGTCTACGGTTTCTCCCGGCTGAAGCTTTACCCCGCCGGCGGGAATATCCCGGCGCAGGGCATATAAATCCAACAGTTCGCCTCCGTCCGAAAACCGGCCTTGAACCCGCAGGATATGTTGCAGCTCCTGGGGGCTGGCCATGATTCCCGTCTCCTCCCTCAGTTCCCGCACCGCCCCTTGCAGACTGGTCTCCCCGGCCAGGGCGCTTCCGCCTGGGCACTCCCAGGTATTGGGAAGCACCTTCTTTTCTGGACTGCGCAGGGTGCAGAGAATCTGCCCCAATGGATTATAGATCACAACGGCGGTGGCTAGACAGAATTCCCCGGGCAATAAATCCGTGCCCCGCCGGTGCAGGCGGCCGGTGGAATGTCCTTTTGCGTCATAGATGTCCAGCAGCTCTGGGACAGGCTCCTCTGCCAAAGTCCGCACAGCGGCAAAAAACTGGTCCGTGTAGGCTCCGGCCAATATCTCCCCCGCCCGGGCTTTCTCCTCCCACAGGTCCAGGTCCATCCACTGGGCGGCGTCCACCTCGCCGGGCTGCAAGACCGCGCTCTCCGCCGGAAAGTCCCGCCGCAGGCCATACACGTCCATAAAAAATCCCTCCGCGTTTAGCCCCTCTGCCTTTCTCCGGCAGAGAAACCGCAGTTCTTCCGGCGTGGCCTGAATGCCCGTCTCTTCCCAGAGCTCCCGCACAGCGGCCGCGCGGCTCTCCTCCCCGGCCAAGACCCCGCCGCCGGGGTTCTCCCACACCCCGGGCATCTGGCGCTTGGCCTTGCTTCGCAGAGTGCAGAACACCTGTCCCGCCCCATTAACGACCACCACGGTCACCGCCAGGTGGTAGTCCCCTGGGGCCAGGGGCGTTTCCCGGGTCTGGGTGCGGCCGGTGGGCCTGCCCTCTCCGTCATAGATGTCCCAAAGTTCCACTATTCATCCTTCCCTTCCGGTTTTGGCCCGGCAGTAGATTGAGTTTTAGCCGGGACGCGCTTGATTTTATATTTCTTCGGCTTCCTGCGCCAAAGGGCCCGCAGATCCTTTTGAATGCCGCTGGTAGCCAGCCACACGCTGACCTCGCCCCCTAAAAACAAAATATACATGCAGAAAAACAGCCAGAACATCAGGATGACTAGGGTGGCAAGGCTGCCATAAATGGAAAAATCGGAAAAGTTTTCCACAAATAGGGAGAAGAAAAAGGAGAACAGCACCCAGCCCCCGGCCCCAAAGGCAGCTCCTGCCAAGTTGTGGCGGAGCTTTACCCGACGTTTTGGCACAAAGCAGTACAGCAGAATGAAAAAGGCGAAAAGCATAATAAAGCCCGCCAGGGACTTGAAGTTAATCAACAGGGCCGCCACCAGGGGCCAGCGCTCCAACAGGAATTTATAAATGGTGGAGCCAAACACCAAGAGAAGCGCCGCCGCGATGAGCGCCACGGCCAAGAGCAGTACATAGACCATGGCCATCAGCCGCAGCGCAATATAGTTGCGGACCTCTTTCACCCCGTAAACCTGGTCCAAACCTTTGATGATGGCCACCATGCCCATAGAGGAGGACCATACGGACATGATCACCGCCACGGGCAGCACCCCCGAGGCCACAATGGGGCTGGGGATAATTTGGGCCAAAGCGGTAGAGATGGTGGGGGGCAGCAGATCCAGGGCGACTTCGATAATGGTAAGGCCAGAGGCAAAGTGGATCCGCTGCATTAAGGTGAGCAGAAAGGCCAAAAAGGGCAGGAAGGAGGTGATGAGAAAAAACGCCCCGTGGGCCGCGGAGGAGTCCAGGCGGTTGCGGTTGATGCGGCAGATAAACCAGTTGACGTGTTTTTTAATCAGCTCCCACATAGCGCGACCTCCTTTTGCTAAAATCTGTGTACTGATTATACCATATGGGAAAGAAATTTACCACACGAAAAATGCGGCAGAGATAATTTGCGGGATAAAATGTGAAAACGCCGCGTTGCCGGCCCAGCGGTACAGACCTGGGGTCTGTAAAGCCCCCGGAAGGCTCTGTTACCCTGGAAAACGGCCGGCTGCTGGTAAGTCACCGCCCAGCGGGGGGCAGTATTTATTATACCCTGGATGGTTCGGATATTACTTAAACTGCCGCCCCTGGACTACACGGACCGGGAGCAGATTGCCCCCTGGGCCCATGACGCGGTGGCGGCCCGAACCGCCCCGGGGCTTGTCAACGGGACGGACGGTGCTTTTTAACCCCAGCGGAACCACCACCCGCGCCCCCGACCCTGGAACTGGGAGAAGAAGAGCAGCCCGGGGATAGAACCGCGTCTGGAAAACAAAAATATTCTCCCAAGAGAGGAGCAGGCCCCAGAGACAGAGGCCTGCTCCTTTTGATCCATCCATAACACAGACCCTGGGGCAAGGGTTCTACTTTTAGGGGACGGGGCATAGGATTTACGGAATGAACAGGGCCTGGGGCCGTGAAGGAGGAAGGAGCGTGGCGTTTTCTGACAGAGAGATCCTGGCGCGCATTATCGAGTGCGAGGCCGGCGGCGAGGGCGACACAGGGATGCGGGCGGTGGCCTGCGTGGTGATGAACCGGGTGCGGGTGACTTACGGGGAATATGGACGGCTGTACACCATACGAGAGGTGGTCTACCAGCCCAGACAGTTTACCTGTGTAATGGAGGTGGTGGGCGGGCAGTACAATATGCAGAACATTTACAATATGCGGCCCACAGATGTGCACTACAGCATTGCGGACTGGGCCATTGCGGGGCACCGGCTGACCAACCTGGGTTTTGCCCTGTGGTACTTCAACCCTTTTAGCCCAAACTGCCGGCAGAATTTTCCCTCGCAGGTAGGGCGCTTTGTAATCCGGCTGGGGGACCACTGCTTCTATAACCCTACGGAGAGCTACGCTGAAACATAGGGCGGAGGCTGGCCGGTACTTAACAAAAAAATAGACGGGAGGCAGACCATATGAACGGAAACCAAAGAGAATGCGGTAGAAACTCTTCTGGGATGCGCAGAATCTACGGCCGGGCGGACTACATCGCCGCCGCGGACGGCGCGGCCCAGATGGATAACTTTGAGCATCCGCCCCAGGAGGATTTTGATTCAGAAGAGATGCGGGGGTCCATGCAGGCCATTCTATCTCAAAATATTGGGAACTTTGTAGTCATCGAATTCCTGATTGGCACCAATGAAATTATGCGCAAGCAGGGGTTGCTCTACCTGGTGGGCAGAAGTTTTGTCACCCTGTACGACGAGCCAGTGAATAACTTTATTATCTGCGATATTTTCTCTGTGAAGTTTGTCTATTTCTATATGCCCAACGACCGGCCCCGCTTTAACTATAACCTGCTGCCTGGCCCCCACAACGGCGGAAACCGGCGGTAGCCGCTCTTTGAAAAAAGGACCCGTTTTCCCTTGGCATAGCGCCGGGAGAAAGCGGGTCTTTTTGTATGAAAACAAGCGAAAGGCCAAGAGCTTTCCGCTCCGGGCCTTCCGCTTGAAAAAGGAGATTATGAAAAAGAAAACTTGTACTCTGGGTTAGTCCGACTCGCCGGTATTGGCCGAGAGAGTCAGCTCTATTTTTAGACCCGATTCCCCAGTGACCAGCCGGTCTACGGTGAGGGTCACCTTGTCGCCGGGTTTTTTGGTAGCCAGATAAGAAGAGATGGTGTTGGCAGAAACTAGCTGGGTATCATCAATTGCTGTGACAATGTCATACATTTGCAGACCAGAAGCTTTGGCACTATCTGTGTCCACGCTACCAATCATGAATCCCTGGGATAGACCGATATAGTTGGCCTGCAACCGGTTAAGAAATTCACCTCGAACCCCCAGCATAGGCCGGTTGGTTACATAACCGTGCTCAATGAGGTCGGAGACAATGGGCTGCACCACACTGGAGGGAATGGCAAACCCCATGCCTTCATACTCTGTAGCCGCGATTTTCGAGGAGTTGATGCCCACCACCAGGCCGTCGCTGTTCACCAGCGCGCCGCCTGAGTTACCCGGGTTAATGGCCGCGTCGGTCTGGATGCAGTTCACCATAAAACCGGTCTCGCTGTTGGTTACCGGACGGTTTAGGGCCGATACATAGCCAATGGTTACGCTGGAGTTGAACTGTAGGCCCCCAGGGTTGCCAATGGCCAGCACCTGGTCGGTAACTTGCAGATCATCGGAGTCGCCGAACTCGGCGGGGACCAGCTCGTCTTCTGTGTCAATTTTCAGCACCGCCAGGTCGGTCTGGGTGTCCTCCCCCACTAGCCGGGCTTCATAGGTGGAGCCGTCCGAAGTGACTACCGAGATATTGGTAGCTCCGTCAATTACGTGCTGGTTGGTAACAATATAGCCGTCCTTGGAGAGGATAATGCCCGAGCCCTCGCCTGCGGGGGAGAGTTCGCCGCCCTCCTGGGCCTCGTCCTGAGAATAGAAGCCAAACTGCTCCCAGATATTGCCGCTCTGACGGCGAACCTGATAGTTCTGCACGCACACCACAGAGGGAATCAGCTTTTGGGCCACCTCCTGGGTGGTCATTTCCCCTCGAGTGGTAGTGGGGGTGGTGTTTGCGGAAGCTTCTTTTTTGTAAAGAGTAAAGGCGGCCGTGTCGCTTGCGTCTTCCGGGCTTTGCACGTTCACCACGCCATTTTGAATCAGTGCCGCAAAGGTTCCCACAGACCCCAAGGAGACCGCCGCGCAAAGGGCCACTGCCCCAATGGCCTTGGCCACCTTTTTGCCAGCCGAGCCCTTTTTCTTGGGGGGCTTTGGGGGCTGGGTGTAGTAGGAGGTCTGGGCAGTATAGGGGCTGGCGGACTGCGGGGGAGTGGTATTATAGGCAGGGCCCCAGCTGTAAGAAGCGCTGTTGTTTCCGGTCCCGTGGTAGGTATTGGCTGTGGGGAAAGCCTGCCCGCCGGTCTGAGCGGTATAGGGATACGCTCCGGTTCCAAAGCCCGGCCCAGCCGGACTGCCCGGCCCAGCCGGACTGCCCGGCCCAGCCGGACTGCTGTCCATCGCGGGGCTTCCCGTCCCGCTGCCAGCCTCTACAGAACTTTGCTGCTGGGTCTGGCTGGTGCTTTCGGGTTTCTGCTGCTCTAGAATTTTATCATCATTTTCGTTGTACGGATACATTATAGTCGCTCCTTTCAAATTTGTAAAGAGCCTTTTTCTGGCTCCGCGTGTTGTTTTCTTACGATGGCTCTATTATCCCCCCTCATTGTGAAAACGATGTGAAGATTTTTGGAGTTTCGCCTGAAAAGTTTTGGGGCGAACCGTCACAGGAAAACAATGGATGGAAAGCAAAGCTTTAGAATCACCGGCGCAAGTCTTTGCGCAGAGGTCGCAGGAAAATTTTGTTTGGGCAATACCCATGCAAAACGCGGCCTCTGTAGGGGGGGATTATTGAGGAAGAGCTGGACGCCGGTCTGGCGCCTTTGTTGCGGGAACTTTCGGGTTGCGCTGCTTTATAATACATATAGAAACTGGCTTTTCTTATATCAAATGGAGAATTATTTGGCGTTTTGGGGCATTGAATTGACATTAGAAAGAAAAAACTATATGATTATACCACAAGAAGATGGCCAAAAGCAGGTCTTGGAAAAGGAGGAAGTGTGCATGAAAGTATTGACTGTGAACGAAAAGGGCGAACTATCATTTGCCCAAGTGCCAAAGCCTGTGCCGGGGGATTACCAGGCCCTGGTGCGGATGAAAAGCTGCGGGGTGTGCAACGGCACGGACACCAAACTGATCCACCGGAATTTTAAGAATTTTTCTGCCTATCCGGCCATTCTGGGCCACGAGGGCGTGGGGGAAGTGGTAGAGCGCGGAAGCCGTGTGCGGAGCATGTCTGCGGGAGACCTGGTTTTGCTGCCTTTTTTGGAAGAGGCAGTGGAGGGCTTTACCCCCGGCTGGGGGGCCTATGCGGAGTATGCCCTGGTGGGGGATGCCGCGGCCTATGAGCAAGACGGGCTGCTGGTTCCCAGCGAAGGGTACTTTGCCCAGACCGTGCTGAAAAAAACCGACCGGGTAGACCCGGTTTCCGCCTCCATGATTATCACTTTCCGCGAGGTACTCAGCGCCATCCGGCGGTTCGGCTTTATGCCAAACCAGAACGTGGTAGTGTTTGGCGCGGGGCCGGTGGGGCTGTGCTTCATCCGGTTTTCCCGGCTGCTGGGGCTGGGAAAAATCATCGCGGTGGATATCAACGACCAAAAAGTGGAAGAGGCCCTGGCCATGGGGGCCGGCTTGGCTTTTAACAGCACCAAGACTGACGTAAACCGGGAGATACGGGCCCTGTTCCCCGACGGGGTAGACTATGTGGTGGACGCGGTAGGCATGAACGCCCTGATCAACCAGGCTATGGAGCTGGTATGTTATAACGGAAAGATCTGCTGCTATGGGATTTCTCCCAAGCTGGGCATGGAGCTGGACTGGAGCCGGGCGCCCTATAACTGGACGCTGCAATTTGTCCAGTGGCCCTCGAAGAAGGAGGAGGCCCAGGCCCATAGCCAGGTGATGGCGTGGATTAACAGCGGGGTGCTGGACCCCATGGACTTCATCTCCCATGTATTCCCCTTTGAGGAGGCGCTGACCCCCTTTGAGAAGATCGAGCGCCGGGACCCGGACGTGAAGAAGATGGTGATAAGCTTCCCGTAAGGGCAAAAAGAGAAGAAGCCGAAAAAACCGGAAAATGACGGGGTCCAGGGGATAGTTCCCCTGGTAGGGGTCAAGGGGGCAAAGCCCCTTGCCGCCGGAGGCGGTCTTGACCTTAAGGCGGCGGACAAAGAAAAAAGCCCCCCGCCAAACGGAAACGCCAGTTAAGCCCCCTTCCCCGCCGCCGTACCCCCAGCGCTTTTCGGCGAACCCGCCGAAACAGCGGCCCGGTAGATGCCGGCTCCCATGGCGGGCCCTTGCCCCTATTGCCCAAAGGATTCCTTTGAAGAAATTTGTTTTTGCTGATTAAAGGTCCGGCGCGGGTGCGCCCGCTTCGCGGAAATGAGGCCGGCGGGTGGGCCGGGGGATGCTTTTTCTTGCAAGAACCCCTTCCCCACAAGCGCGGCCCCCAGGCGTTGGCAAAGCCAACCTTCCCCGTAACGCGCTTTTATGGGGAAGGACAAGGGCCTTGAGGCGTCGCCCCAAACCCTACCAGGGGCCTGCCTCTCCTGCCGGCTCGGGCGCCGCGTCCCGATGGGGCGCATCCAGCACCGACCGAAGCGGCAGCCGGGACTTTCTCCGCCCTTGGACCACGCGCTTATTGACGAAATTCATCCCTCTTATTCTATAATTTTGAAAGGCGGTATCTTTAATGCAAACTTCTACCCTGTTCTCAATCCTTCCCGAGTACATCTGCACCCCCGACGGCATGGAAATCGACCAAAAAGGCAACCTGGTCCTCTCCTGCCCCAACTACGCCGATGATAATATTTCCGGCTGCGTAGTCAAGCTGGACCGGGAGGGCCATGTGGCCAAGTGGTTCGACGTGCCCCCCCACCCCGAGACCGGCGTGGCCAGAAACATGGGCATCGCCTTTGACAAAGACTATAATGTATACCTCTGCGACAACCAGGGCTGGACCGAAAAGGAAGAGGTCCTCTTTAAGGGCCGGGTACTGAAGCTGAAGGTCACCGAGGCCGGCGAGATTTTGGAGACCCGGGTGGTGGCCTACGGCATGGAGCACCCCAACGGTATCCGCATTAAGGACGGCTATATGTACGTGACCCAAAGCTACCTGCACCCGGTCAAGGACCCCTCTGGCAAGCTGGTCAGCTGTGTGTACCGCTTCGGTCTGGAGGAAGAGAACATCGCCATTACCAACACCCTGGAGGACAAGCACATTTTCGCCACCTTTATCACAGAAAACCCCGACTGCCAGTACGGGGCTGACGGCATTGTGTTCGACAAGGAGGGCAACCTGTACGTGGGCAACTTCGGCGACGGCGCGGTGTATAAGCTGACTTTCAATGAGGACGGCAGCTTAAAGGAAAATAAGGTCTTTGCCCAGGACTGGTCCCAGCTGGAGAGCACTGACGGGATGACCTTCGACGACAAGGGCAACCTGTATGTAGCGGACTTCTGCGCAAACGCCATTGCCATGATTAAGCCTGACGGCACGGTGCGGCGTATTGCCCAGAGCCCGGACAGCGACGGCTTGCACGGCGAGCTGAACCAGCCCGGCGAGCCCATCTTCTGGGACGGGCGCATCATTGCCTCCTGTTTCGACCTGGTCACCGGTCCGGGCAAGGTGAACACCGGCCACAGCATGCCCGCCACCCTGGCCCAGCTGAAGCCGGAAAACTGACGGGGGCGGCTATGGCAGAGTATCTTTTGGCACACGACTTGGGCACCAGCGGCAACAAGGCCACCCTCTATGACCGGCAGGGGCGGCTTTGCGCCTCTTGTCTGGCGGAATACCCCACGTATTACCCCCATACCGGCTGGGCCGAGCAGGAGCCTGAGGACTGGTGGAACGCCGTTTGTACCGCCACCTGGGCCCTGCTGGACCAGGCCGGCGTGGCCCCCCGGGACCTGGCCGGGGTCAGCTTTAGCGGGCAGATGATGGGCTGCGTCCTAGTGGACCAGGAGGGCGCGGCCCTGCGTCGGGCGCTGATTTGGGCGGACACCCGGGCCACTGAAGAAGAGCGCGCCATGCAGGCGGCCGCCGGGGCCCAGCGGGGCTACCGCATCACAGGCCACCGGCTTAGCGCCTCTTATGGGGCGGCAAAGCTCCTCTGGGTAAAGAACCATCAACCGGAAATCTATGGGAAAGCATACAAGATGCTGAACGCCAAGGACTACATGGTCCAAAGGCTGACAGGCAAGTTTGTTACGGATTATAGCGACGCCTCAGGCACCAACCTCTTTGACTTGAAGAAAAAGCAGTGGTCGGGGGAGCTGGCGGAGGCCTTTGGCCTGCGGCGGGACCTGCTGCCGGAGCTGCACGCCTCGGCGGACGTGGTAGGCCGCGTCACCCCAGAGGCCGCCCGGCAGACCGGCCTGCCAGAGGGCCTGCCGGTGGTGCTGGGGGGCGGCGACGGCTCTTGTGCCTGCGTGGGCGCGGGGGTGGTAAAGGAGGGCCGCACCTACTGCGTGTTGGGCTCCTCCTCCTGGATCTCTATGGCCGGGGCCGCGCCTGTGTTCGACCCGGACATGCGCACCTTTAACTGGGTGCACCTGGACCCCGCCCTGTACACCCCCTGCGGCACCATGCAGGCGGCGGGCCTCTCGCTGCAATGGTTCCGCAATGCCTTCTGTGGGGAGGAGCTGCGAAAAGCCAAAGAGTCCGGCGGCAGCGCTTACCAGCTGATTGACCAGATGGTAGAGTCCGTGGCCCCCGGGGCTGGGGGCATGCTGTACTTGCCCTATCTGCTGGGCGAGCGCTCTCCCCGGTGGGACTTTGACGCCAGCGGAACCTTTCTGGGCTTCCGGGCCGAGAACGGCCGGGCCGAAGCCGCCAGGGCGGTGCTGGAAGGCGTGGGATATAACCTGAAGGTCATTCTGAATATTTTTGACCGCTCGGAAGAGGTCCCGTCTATTGAGGAAGTGGCCCTCATCGGCGGCGGGGCCAAGGGGAAGGTATGGGCCCAGATTTTGGCGGATATTTGGCAAAAGCCCCTGGTGGTCCCCCGGTACCTGGAGGAGGCCACCTCTTTGGGCGCGGCGGTGTGCTGCGGCGTGGGGGTGGGGATGTTCCCGGACTATTCCGTGATGGACCAGTTCAATCCCGGCGAAAGCCGCCTGCTGCCCCGAGAGGAAAACCAGGCCGCCTATGAGGCGCTTTACGAAATTTTCAACCAGGCCTACCAGGCCCTGCGCCCGGTTTACAAGAGCTTGAATACATGGAGCAAACAACAGGGAGGAAGCCAGCCTTGATTGACTTTAATTATTATAACCCAACAGAAATCATCTTTGGACAGGGCCGCCACCAGGAGGTAGGAGAGCAGATAAAGGCCCGGGGCGGCAGGCGGGTGCTGTTCCACTATGGCGGCGGAAGCATTAAACGCAGCGGGCTGTACGAGGACGTGTGCCGTTCGCTGCAAGACGCCGGCCTCTCCTTTGTGGAGCTGGGCGGTGTGCAGCCCAACCCCCGGGTCAGTCTGGCGCGCAAGGGCATTGCCCTGTGCCGGGAAGAAAACGTGGACTACATCCTGGCCGTGGGCGGGGGCAGCGTCATCGATTCGGCCAAGGCCATTTCGGCGGGCATGTTCTATGACGGGGACGTGTGGGACTTCTACCTTCGCCGGGCGGAGGCGGAGCGTTCGCTGCCCATCGGCGTGGTGCTTACCATTCCGGCGGCGGGCAGCGAGACCGGGGGAGGCAGCGTGATTACCAACGAGGACGGCAACTTTAAGCGGGACTACGGCAGCAACCTGCTGATGCCCCAGTTCGCCATCCTGAACCCGGCGCTGTGCCGCACTGTGCCCCAAAACCAGATATCTGCCGGATCGGCGGATATTCTGGCCCATGTGATGGAGCGCTACTTTACCAACACCCCGGGCACGGACCTCATCGACCGGCTGTGCGAAAGCACCATGCGCTCGGTGATGCTCTCGGCGGTCCAGGTGAAAAAGGCCCCCCAGGACGTAAACGCTTGGTCCGAGCTGATGTGGGGCGGCACCATTGCCCACTGCGGGCTGCTAGGCACCGGGCGGCAGCAGGACTGGGCCTCCCACAACATCGAGCACGAGCTCTCCGCCCAGTACGGTATCTCCCACGGCACGGGGTTGGCCATTATTTTCCCGGCCTGGATGAAATATGTGTACAAAATCAACCTGGGCCGCTTTGTGCAGTTTGCGGTGCGGGTGCTGGACGTGGACCTGTCCTTTGAGAGCCAGGAGGCCGTCGCCCTAGAGGGCATTGCCCGGCTGGAGGCCTTCTTCCGCTCGCTGGACCTGCCTGTGCGGCTGAGCGAGGCGGGTATTGGCAGCCAGGACTTTGACCAGCTGGCCAAAAAGGCCTGTGACCGGGGCGCGTTTGGCGGTTTTAAGAAGATGGAATACCAGGACGTGATGTCCGTACTAAAACTAGCGGAGTAAAGGAGAATGAGAATGATCTCAGCAAAAGAACTGGCCGGCATGTTCGACCACACCAACCTAAAGGCCTTTGCCACAGACAGGGACTTTGAGATCCTCTGCGCCGAGGCAGCGGAAAACCACTTTGCCATGGTGGCCATCAACTCGGCGCCAGTGGCCCTGTGCAAAAAGCTGCTGGCGGGCAGCGGGGTCCATGTGGGGGCGGCCATCTCCTTCCCTCTGGGGCAGACCACCATTGAGACCAAGGTGTTCGAGACTGAGAATGCCATGGAGAACGGCGCGGACGAGATTGACTACGTGCTGAATGTGGGCCAGCTGAAGCAGGGGAACCTGGCGTACATCCAGGATGAGATGGAGCGCATGGTGGCCGTGTGCCGAAAGCACGGGGTGCTAAGCAAGGTGATTTTTGAGAACTGCTACCTGACCAAAGAGGAGATCAAGGCCGCCGCGCTGATAGCAAAAGAGGTGGAGCCGGACTTTATCAAGACCTCTACGGGCTTTGGCACCGGCGGGGCCACGGTAGAGGATGTGCGGCTGATGAAGGAGACGGTGGGCGAGAAGGTAAAGGTAAAGGCCGCGGGGGGCATCCGGGACCTGGACGCCTGCCTGGCCATGATTGAGGCGGGGGCCCAGCGTATTGGCACCAGCAGCTCCCTAAAGATCCTGGCGGAGTACCGCGAACGCTTCCAGTAAGCGGCAAAGCTGGCCAGAGGGAAAAGAGGGGGTCCAGGGGAGCTTGCTCTCCTGGCGGGGTCCAGGGCGAGGAGCCCTGGCCGCCGGAGGCGACCTTAATCCCTTAAACAGGGCGGCGCAAACAAAAAAAGGGTCCACCGGTGTACCCCCACCCACAAGATAAAGCGGGAGCACCAGGCACGCGCCGCCCCGCAAAGCAGCGCCTTCCGGCAAAGCCGGAACAGCGGCCCGCTAGAAGCCGTCTGCCACGGTGGGCCCTTGCCCTTATCGGCATGAAATTTTTTCTGTTGATTTTGGCCCGGCCGCACCCGCTTGCACGGAGGAAAGCTGGCGCGGCCGGGGGCCCTTTGCGGGGACTCTTGCTTACAGTGGCAGACGCGGTGGTGGGCCGGAGGGGTGCTTTTTCTTGCAAGCACCCCTCCCCCGCGGCGCGGGGCCCCCTCCCCGCAATGCGCTTCTTAGGTTTAAGGGAAAGGTCGTGGGGGCTTCTCGCCCCCACACCCCATCGGAAGGGGCCTAACGCCCCGTCACCGCGCTCTCACTGGCGGTCTTTTTTAACCTCTACTATTTTTAACAAAGGAGAAACTTTATGGATCAACCTAATTCAAAACGTTATGACGCCATGCGCTACAACCGCGTGGGAAAAAGCGGCGTCCTGCTGCCCGAGATCTCTCTGGGCCTTTGGCACAACTTTGGCGAGGCCAAAACCTACGACTCCTGCAAGGAGATGGTCTTGGGCGCCTTTGATCTGGGCATCACCCACTTTGACATTGCCAACAACTATGGCCCCCCTCCGGGCTCGGCGGAGGAGATGTTTGGCAAAATCCTTCACAAAGAGCTGAAGGGCTACCGGGACGAGCTGTTTATCTCCACCAAGGCCGGTTACCTGATGTGGGACGGCCCCTACGGCGAGTGGGGCTCTAAAAAGCAGCTGGTCTCTTCCCTGGACCAGAGCCTGCGGCGCATCGGCGTAGACTATGTGGACCTGTTCTACCACCACCGCCCCGACCCCAACACCCCCCTGGAGGAGACTATAGACGCCCTGAAGCTCATTGTGCGGCAAGGCAAGGCCTTGTACGTGGGCATCTCTAATTACAGCGCGGAGCAGACCGCGCAGGTGGCCAAAGAGTTTGACCGGGCCGGGCTGCACTGCCTGATCCACCAGGTGCCCTACTCCATGTTTAACCGCACGGCGGAAGAGGGCCTCTTCGACGTGCTGGAAGAAAACGGCATCGGGGCCATTGCCTTTATGTGCCTGGCCCAGGGGCTTTTGACCACCAAGTATTTTGACGGCATTCCCGCCGACTCCCGGGCGGCCAGCGCCAGCGTGTTCCTAAACCCGGACGCCGTTACCCCCGAAAAGGTGGAAAAGGCCAAGAAACTCAACGAGATGGCCAAGAACCGGGGACAAAGCCTCTCCCAGATGGCCATTGCCTGGTGTATGCGCATAAAGCCCGTGGCCTCCATTCTCATTGGGGCCAGCCGGCTCTCCCAGATTGAGGAAAACGTGAAGATGATGGAGCGCACGGACTTTACCTCGGACGAACTGGCCGAGATTGACCGCATTCTGGCGGAATAAGGAGGAGACAAGATGAACTATTCTGTAACTTTGGCCGAGACCCTCATGCGCCGCTTCCCAGACCCGGACAGCTACCCCTATTGCTCTTGGTCCTATCCCCAGGGCTTTTTGCTGTGGGGCTTTATCCGGCTGTACGAAAAGACCGGGACCAAGGCCTACTGGGACTATGTGATGCGCTACTGCGAAGAGCACGTATCGCCGGAGGGGGCCATTTCCGGCTTTTCCGGGTGCAGCCTGGACGATATTATGGCAGGCTCGGTGCTGGTTTGGGCCTACCGGCAGACCAAAGAAGAAAAGTATAAGAAGGCCTGCGACCGGGTGCGGGCGGCCTTTGATGATTATCCCCGCAACAGCGACGGGGGCTTTTGGCATGGACGTCATCTGCCTGGCGAGATGTGGGTGGACGGCCTGTTTATGGGCCTGATGTTCCTCACGCGCTACGGGGCCTTTGTGGGGGACCGCGAATACTGCTTTGCCGAGACGGTGAAGCAGCTGAACATTGTGTTCGCCCGGTGCGAGAAGGACAACAGCGGCCTTTTGTACCACGGCTTCAGCGAGAACCCCGAGACCCCCTGGGCCAGCCGGGTGGACGGCAAGGCCCAGGAGATCTGGTGCGAGGGCCTGGGATGGTATGCCATGGTGCTGGCAGAGGTGCTGGACCTGATGCCCAAGGAGACCCCTGGGTATGATTCGGTACTGGCCCAGCTGCAAAAGCTGCTGGCCTCTTTGAAAAAGGTGCAGGACCAGGCCAGCGGCCTGTGGTTCCAGGTGGTAGATAGAACCCGCACCCCGGGCAACTGGCACGATACCTCGGGCAGCGCCATGTTCCTGTACACCTTCCGCAAAGCGGCGCTGCTGGGCCTGGTGGGCGGCGAGTACGACGAGGTGATTCGCAAGGGCTTTGAGGGCATCAAAACCAAGTGCCTTTTGGACCTGGAGGGCAACATGAACATCTATGATGCCTGCGACGGCCTGGGCGTACAGGTCTCTTATGACCATTACATCCACTATACCAAGAACGTAAACGCCAAAGAGGCCGTGGCCGCGGTGCTGTGGGCCGCAGTGGCTATGGAGTACCAGGGCATTGAAGGATAGATAAATGGTTCAAGACTTCTCTTTTGCCATTCTCCGCGCGGCATACTGCGCTGGTGCTAAAATAAACTTAAGGCAATACCGCACAATTCTAAGTACCGTATTGGGCAGTCAGATTTTTCGTCCGAGTGTACAGATTGAGCGCCGTCAATCTTACGATTGAGAAGCGAAAGCTGTGCGCTATCACGGAAAATCTGCAAGCAAGACGGTGCTTAAGGCGCCACCCGCGAATGGTGCGGGGTTGCCTTAAAGTTTATAATGTTCTATGTTTCTCACAAAGCGGCCCCCCGAAGAGGCGACATTCTCCGGGGGGCCTTTTTTGGCTTTTGCGCCGGCCGTGGAGCCGCCGGCTTACTATAAATGGCGGCTCTATCTGCTGTAACGGACACGCGATAAGGGGTTCTATCACTTTCGCTCCCCCTTGGTTGCCGGTATGGGGCGGGCAAGAAGCGCTTATCGTTTAGGCCGTGTTTGAAAATAGATGAAAAGACAGACTTTTGCCCAGAAGAGGGTCCATTGCAAGGAAAAATCCACAAGTTATATCTTCCGATTTACGAGGAATTTTGATGCGGAAAGGGGCCGCTTATAGGCAAAAAACGGCGTTTTCGGCGTTTCAAGCAGGGGCTAATTGGATATGGGCCGAAAAAGTTTACTGGCTGCCTAGCATCCGGTCTGAAAAGGCGGCTTCAGCTTTTCGCACAGGGGCAGGGTGAGCTCTATCATGGTGCCCTTGCTCTGGGTGCTGGTAACCTGTAGGCCGTAGCCGCTGCCACAATAGGCCTGTATCCGTTGGTTTACATTGGAGAGCCCAATGGAGCTGGGCGCCTCTTGGGTAGCGTTTTCCAAAGAATGAAGAACCGCGGACAGCGTTTCGGGGGCCATGCCCACGCCGTTGTCAGCCACCAGGATGTGCAGCCGGTCAAACTCTACAAAGCAGTTGATCATCACATACCCATCCCGTTCCCGTTCGCTAAGCCCGTGAATGACGGCGTTTTCCACAATGGGCTGAAGGATAAAGGCCGGGGTCTGTATTTGCCGCAGTTCTGCGGGCAGGGCGCATTCCATGGTATATTTGCCAGGGAAGCGGATGGCCTGAATGGCGAAATAGCGCTCTACCTGGGCCACCTCTTCCTCCAGAGTAACCACTGGGCCGGACTTCAGGTTATAGCGCAGAATCTCCGCCATTTTAATGGCCACCACGCGGATCTCGGGGGCATCGTAGATATTGGCCAGAGAAGCCATTAGGTTTAGGGTGTTGTAAAGGAAGTGAGGGTTGATCTGGGCTTGCAGCATTTGCAGGCGGGTCTGTTTTTCGTTGAGCTGGCTGCTGTACATATCCTGCATACTGTGCACCAGCCGCTGGGTCAGCCGGTTATAACTTTCCACAATGCGGGTAAACTCGTAGCTGGCGTTTTTTAGGGGCTGTAGGGTACAGCCCGCGCTGTTTTCGCACTGGTCAATCTGTTCTACCAGCTGGCGGACGTTTTTGGTCAGCCGCCGGGAAACCAAGGTGGAGAGCAGGAAACAAGAGAATACCAGGATGACGAACATGGGCAAAAGCCAGCTTAGATTCAATAGACTATCCCAGAAAAAGATGGACTTGTCCAGGTAGTGGACAATCTTCCAGCCAGTGGTGTGGTTGTAGACGATGCATGCCATATACTCGGCGTAGCCCACCCGCACCGAGGTGACCAGCTCGGTATTTTCCGAAGATACCTCCCGCCCGGCCTCTTGTAGGGCTTGCAGCAGCGTGGCGTTGCCACCCAGTCTCTCATCGGAAGAATAGTATAGATCGTTGTTTCGGTCCAAAAGCAGGATATGGCTGTTGCTAATAGTAGACGTCTGCAAGATCTGGTCCACCATGTCGAAGTTGATGATGACCCCCATAACGCCCAGCTCCTGATTGGTGGTCACATCCCACATCAGCCGGACAATGGGCAGCATGCACTGCTGGGTAGAGGAGCTAAAGTTAGACTTTTGTATAGGGCCCACCCAGGTGCGAACCCCAGCGTCTCGGGCACTTTGGGCCCACTGTTCGATATTGGAAAGGTTGTCGGAAATCATCACATTGCTGTATGTAAAAGAATACCCATATTTATTGATAAAAATCGCGTTGGAAATATCCGTGTTCAGCAGGTTTGCCTGGCCAATCTGGGTTTTCATCATGGTAGTGTCCAGGGCGTATTTAGAGGTAGCGCCATATTTTTTGTAGTTGGTGTTCATAATCCGCAGCACGTCGTCGTTTACCAGGGGCAGAGCGCTAAGGCGGATGGGTCCAGAAAGGGCCTGGTCAATGCTAAGGTTGGTCTGGCCCGCGATGCGGTTAAAAGCGTCCTGGTACTTGTGGTTAAACTCGTTGACAGAATTTACGGAGATAATGACCATGCAAGAAAACACAGGCACCAAAGCCAGCAGTAGCGTAAAGAAAAAGACCTGGGTGCGGTAGGAATGGTTGCGAAAAAGCATGATAGTTCCCTCCTTTTTATTATTATACCAAATGGCCCGGGCAGTGGCAATGCCAAAAGTTTTGGGAGTTTAAGGGGGCCCAACGGGGCTCTTGAGTCGAAGAGCTAACAGGAAGTTCCTGGCGAAAGTTCACACTTGTAATTTCCCAGGCGGCGTGTTATAATACAATGGAAATTTGTAATGTCCAATGTTCTCACAAAGCAAACCCCCGGAGAATGGCAGTTCTCCGGGGGTTCATTTTAGGCTTACTTGCCCTTGCGCTGTCCGTTAAGCCATCTGCTTATGTAGCTGGCGGCTACACTTGCCGCAACGGACAAGATGAAGTTTATAATGTATTTTCCAATGCTCTCACCCCTTCCTGTTGCCAGTATAGGGCGGGCAAGATTTAGTATTGTGCGGTGTTGCCATAGTACAATTCGACACAGTCCGCAAGAAACCAGAAGAAAGGGGCCGCCCCAAGACCCTGCCCACAAAAGGCCGTACTGGGCCAAATGTAAATAAACTATGGCGATTATTGCAATCGGGGGCCGCGGCGTGGTATAATATAATTAACACAGTTCAAAAAATCATTTTGATTCTTTTGAAGCAGGGCGGCAAAGCCATCCAACTTAAAAATCTGGCTTTGTGGATGTTTAAGTGTGTTTACGATGACCGTATAGTATGGTCTGGAATTGGCGCGGGGCAAGGAAACGCAAAGGTACGGCAGGCCCCAAAAATAAAGAGAGGAAGATGCCCCTATGGCAAACAATATACTCACCAAGCTCTTCGGCAACTATAGCAAGCGGGAGCTGAAGCGCGTACAGCCCCAGGTGGACCAGGTGCTGGCCCTGGAGGACCGCTACCGGGCCATGAGCGATCAGGAACTGAAAGCGGAGACCGGGCGCTTTAAAGAACAGCTGGAAAAGGGCGGGACCCTAGACGCCATTCTGCCCGAGGCTTTCGCCGCTTGCCGGGAAGCGATGGACCGGGTGCTTTCCAAGCGGCTGTTTCCTGTGCAGGTTCAGGGCGGTATCATTCTGCACCAGGGACGTATTGCCGAAATGAAAACTGGTGAAGGAAAAACTTTTACCCTGGCTCTGCCCGCCTACCTAAACGCCCTGACCGGCAAGGGTGTGCATATTGTCACAGTGAACGAATACCTGGCCAAGTACCAGGGGGAGATGATGGCCCGGGTGTTTAATTTTATGGGCCTCACGGTGGGCCTGGCCCTGACAGGCATGAGCTCCCAAGAGAAAAAGGCGGCCTATGCCTGCGACATCACCTACGGAACCAATAACGAGATGGGCTTCGACTACCTGCGGGATAACATGGTGATCTACAAGGACCGCAAGGTCCAGCGGGGCCACCACTATGCCGTGGTGGATGAGGTGGACTCCATTTTGATCGATGAGGCCCGCACCCCGCTGATTATCTCTGGCCAGGGGGATAAGGCCGACGAGCTGTACGGCCGGGCAAACTCCTTTGCCCGGGGCCTGCGGTTTATTAAAGTGAAGGAGACCAATGAAAAAGAGGACAACGACGAGCTCTATGCAGACTATGATTATATTGTCAACGAAAAGCTCAAGACCGTGTCCCTGACCCGCCAAGGTGTGAAAAAGGCGGAACAGTACTTTAACCTGGAGAACCTCACCGACCCGGACAACATCCGCATTCAGCACCATGTAAACCAGGCCATTCGGGCCTGGGGCATTATGCACCGAGACCAGGACTATGTGGTGAAAGACGGCGAGGTTATTATCGTGGATGAATTCACCGGGCGGCTGATGTACGGCCGCCGCTATAACGAGGGCCTGCACCAGGCTATTGAGGCCAAAGAGGGCGTGGAGGTGGCAAGAGAGAGCAAAACCCTGGCCACGATCACCTTCCAAAATTATTTCCGGCTATATGAGAAGCTCTCTGGTATGACGGGTACCGCTATGACCGAACAGGAGGAGTTCTCCGAGATCTACAAGCTGGACGTGGTGGAGATTCCCACCAACCGTCCTATGATCCGGGAGGACTGTCCGGATGTGGTCTACAAGACCACCGAGGCCAAGTACCGGGCTGTGATTAACGACATTGTGGAGCACCACCAAAAGGGCCAGCCCGTGCTGGTGGGCACCATTACGGTGGAAAAGTCCGAGCTGCTCAGCCGCCTTTTAAGGCAGCGGGGGATAAAGCACGAGGTGCTGAACGCCAAGTTCCACGAAAAAGAGGCCCAGATCGTGGCCCAGGCCGGCCGCAAGGGCGCGGTGACCATTGCCACCAATATGGCGGGCCGCGGCACGGACATCTCTCTGGGCGGCAACGCGGAGTTTATGGCCAAGGCTGAAATGCGTAAAAAGGGCTACAGCGAGGAGCTGCTGGTAGAGGCGACAGCCTTTAGCCACACAGAGGACCAGGAGATTCTAGAGGCCAGGGCCACTTTTGCCCAGCTGAATAAAAAGTATGAAGAGCAGATTGCGCCTGAGGCCCAGGAGGTAAAGGCCCTGGGCGGACTCTACATCATCGGTACAGAGCGCCACGAGAGCCGCCGCATTGACAACCAGCTGCGGGGCCGGTCTGGCCGCCAGGGAGACCCGGGCAAAAGCCGGTTTTACATTTCCTTAGAAGACGACCTGATGCGGCTGTTTGGGGGCGAGCGGCTTTCTAATATGATGGATAAACTGCGCATCGACGACGAGACCCCCATTGAGGCGGCGATGGTGTCCAACTCTATTGAGAGCGCCCAGCGCAAGGTGGAGAGCCGGAACTTTAGCATTCGTAAAAA
The DNA here is from genome assembly GCF_034334985.1 of Acutalibacter intestini. Lineage (NCBI taxonomy): Bacteria > Bacillati > Bacillota > Clostridia > Eubacteriales > Acutalibacteraceae > Acutalibacter > Acutalibacter intestini. The sequence goes on from NZ_JAWXXL010000005.1 coordinate 157,015, forward strand.
CGTGCTGCAATACGACGAGGTAATGAACAAACAGCGGCAGATCATTTACGGCCAGCGGGATCAGGTGCTGGACGGAGAGGACATGAAGCCCGCTATTTTGAAGATGATCGAAGAGGCCATTGGGGCTAATGTGGATACCTTCTTGCCAGAGAACGTGCCCCACGACGACTGGGACCTTGCTGGTCTGCGGGAGCATTATATGGGGTGGCTCATTGGGGAAGAGGACCTTACGTTCAGCCCTCAGGAGGTGGAGGACCTGGAGCCCAGCTATATGAAGGGGGAGCTCTTTAAAAAGGCCCGGGAGCTCTATGAGCGCCGGGAAGAGGAGTTTACCCCGCCTATTATGCGTGAGGTGGAGCGAGTGGTTATGCTGCGCAGCGTGGACCAGGAGTGGATGGACCACATTGACGCCATGAGCCAGCTGCAAGACGGCATCCGCCTGCGGGCCTATGCCCAGCAGGACCCGGTGGTGGAGTACCGGCTGGAGGGATTTGATATGTTTGACAGCATGATTTCCGCCATACGGGAAAACACCGCCAAGTCCATCCTTACGGTGCGCCTGCGAACTAAAGAGGCCCCCCAGCGGGAGCAGGTGGCCAAAGAGACCGGCGCGGGCGCCGGGGGCGGCAAAGAGGTGAAAAAGGCCCCGGTGAAAAAGCAGCAGAAGCCCGGGCGCAATGACCCCTGCCCCTGCGGCAGCGGCCTGAAGTACAAGAAATGTTGTGGAAGGAACGAGTGACCGGCTTGACGGTAAATTGGGAGGAAAAGAATGAAAATCACCAAAAAGATGATGGCCGCGGCGTTGGCCCTGGCATTGGCCCTCTGCATGGCTGGCTGTGAGCTGCCCATGATGGGCTTTGACGATTACGATGTTTCCAGCTATATCCAGGCTCTTTTGGACAGCAGCTACCATAACTCCCACGATAAATTCGTGTCTATTACCCAGGTGCCCATAGAGAACGCTCAGGATAATAACCTTTCCACTGTGCAAAACGCCGCCATTAATTTCTGTAATATCTACGGGGTGTCGCCCAACGACCAGCAGCTGGCCGCGCTGGAGCAGGTGATGGCCCAGGCCCTGGCCCAGGCCAAGTACTTGGTAAAGGAAGAGAAGAAGGTGAACGGCGGCTATTATATTGAGGTGGAGGTGACCCCAATCACCAATTTCCGGGGGCTTAGCCAGCAGATCGCCCAGCTACGCACCCAGGCCCAGGAAGAGGCTGCCCAAGCCAACCGGGCGGCCATGGCCACGCCTGTTCCCACGGTTTCTCCCGAGGGGGAGGACGGAGACGGATGGGAGGACTGGGATGAGGGGGAGGAAGAGCCTACTCCCTCGCCCACTCCCACACCAGAGCCCTCGCCGGCCGTACAGGTGGACCCAGGACAGTTGTTTGTGGAAAAGACCATAGCCCTCTGCCAGGGACAGCTGAGCAATATCACCTTTGACACACAGAATATTATCATCGCGCTGGATATTCGTCAGACGGCCCAAGGCGAACTCCAACTGGACATGAACCAGCTGGACACCATTGACAAAACAGTTCTGCTGTTTCAATAAATAAAGGATATTACTTCCAAAAGAAAAACCAGGGCTTGTTCACAGAAGTAAGCGCGCCCATCTTTTCCAAGGGTTTTGGCAGTCTCCATGTCAAAAGCTTAAAGGGCGAGGCCGCCTTCCGCCGCAAAGCGGCAAAGGCCCTGCGTTTTTTCTCTGGCGGCTGGGAAGAATCATGCGGCAGGCTTGAAAATTCCTGGATTGTCTGCACTTTTTCCTTGAACCGGCTCAAAGTCCATTCCGAAATCTGAACATGCAAGTTGTGTGAACAGGCTTTAGGAAAATGTTGCGCGGCCGGGGGCGGAAAAAATGCGGGGAGGACATTCCTGGCTTCGCCTGGCCGCGCAGATAACCGAGCTTTGCTTTGAAAAACCAAGTTAAGGCAGCACCGCACAAAGATTGCGCGAGAGATGCGCGGTCAATTTTTTCGTCAGAGTGTACAGATTGAGTGTAGCCAATCTAGCGATTGACAAGCGAAAGCGGTGCGCTATGACGGAAAAAGTGCAAGCAAATCACGTGCAAAGGCCGTAGGCCGGTCTTTGTGCGGTGTTGCCTTAAGTTGGGACGTAGTCCCGGGGTGGCCTTTTCTATGGTTGACTTTATGGAAGGAATAGAAACAGGGCGGGACGGCGTTGGACCGGCGGGTGGTTCTGCCAACGCCCTCCGCCTATTTGTATTAAAAAAGGAGTTGTTGTATGATGTGTGAGATCACCCTTGCGACCAAAGATTTGTTCAACCTGGAGTACAGCGCCGCCGCCCCTTTGCTGGAAGGCTGCGCGTTCCCCTGGCAGGCGCTGGGAGAGATCGGGGCATTCATTCTGGCACTGGGCCCACAGCTGGGCGAGGACTATGAACTGAGGGGAGAGAACCTGTGGGTGCACAAGAGCGCCGTGATCTTCCCGAATCATTATATTTCCGGCCCCTGTGTCATTGGCCCGGAAACCCAGGTGCGGCCCGGGGCTTTTATCCGGGGCAACGCCCTGGTGGGGGCGGGCTGCGTGGTGGGAAACTCCACGGAATTAAAAAATGTTATTCTGTTTGATAAGGTCCAGGTTCCCCACTACAACTATGTGGGGGACTCCATCCTGGGCTACAAGGCCCACATGGGGGCAGGGGCGCTGACCTCTAACGTAAAGCAGGATAAGAGCCCGGTTACGGTTTTGGCGGGAGATAGGCGGGTAGAGACCGGACTGAAGAAATTTGGGGCGATTTTAGGCGACCTGGTAGAGGTGGGATGCAATACCGTGCTGAACCCCGGAACCGTGATAGGCCGGGGCAGCCGGGTGTATCCCCTGTCTATGGTGCGGGGCGCGGTGCCACCGGGAGCAATCTATAAACGAGCGGGAGAAGTGGCAGAGATCCGGTAGGCTCTGGGAAAACGGAAAGCCCCTAAAAGAACAAAGGAGAATGGGTTTGGAACAGTTTGAACATTTTTTGCAGTCAGGGTTTCTGCCCGCTGTACTGCTGATCATCCGCATGATTGTGCCATTTCTCGCCCTCTATGTATCTTGGCGCTGCTACACTTCTTTTAAGCGCGGCCAGCGCCGCCGGGACCCGGTGGTTATGCTGGTGGACGCGGCTTCGGGGGTCCAGTTTCCGGTACTGTACTGGGAAAACTCCATGGGCCGGGCCAAAAGCTGCGACATCTGCCTGCCAGATACAGCGGTCTCGCGAGACCACGCGGTGTTTATGCGCCGGGATGAGGGCTGGGTGGTATGCGACACCGGCTCTAAAGGCGGCGTCGCGGTAAATGGAAAAAAGATAAAGGATAAGAAGCTGGTGAACATTGGCGACCGGATGACCCTGGGGAACGTGACCCTTGTGCTGCAAAATTCTCCCCAGCCGCCGGAAAAAAAACGCCGGGCCTTTGCCGCTTTGCTGCGGGAGGCGGCCTCGCCCTTCAAGCTAATGTTCGTGGCCAGCCTGGTGCACATCCTCATGGCGCTCCAGGGCAGCGTAGCCACGGGAACATTTCAGCCCGCCGCCCTGCTGCCAGAGGCCGCCGTGCTTTTCATGGGCTGGGGGCTGTATGTTTACTCCATGGCCATTCAGCACAGGGTTAGCTTTGAGATCGAGACCGTGGCTTACCTGCTCTCGGGGATTGGCGTCAATCTGCTGGCTGCCTATGACCTGCACGGCGTTATTAGCCAGCTGGGGGCCATGTTCTTGGGCATAGTGCTGTTCTGCTTTCTCATCTGGTTTATGAATGATATGGACCGGGTGGCCAAGTACCGCCTGCCCATTGGTGTGGGGGCCCTGTGCCTGTTTGTGCTAAACCTGCTTATTGGTACCACCAGTTTTGGCTCACAGAACTGGATTTACATTGGCCCCATTAGTGTGCAGCCCTCTGAGTTTATTAAAATTGCCTTTGTCTTTGTGGGCACCTCTACGCTGGACAGGCTTCAGACGAAAAAAAATATTACCGAGTTCCTGGTGTTTACCGGGGCTTGTGTGGGGTTCCTGTTTCTAATGCGGGACCTGGGCACTGCGGTGATCTTCTTTGCAACCTTCCTAATTATTGCCTTTATGCGGTCGGGCAGCGTGCGCACCATTATTCTGATCCTGGCAGCCGCGGCCTTTGGAGTTTTTCTGGTGCTCACCTTTATGCCTTATGTAGCGGACCGGTTCAGCGCCTGGGGCCACGTGTGGGACGATCCCTATGACACAGGCCTGCAACAGACTCGGGTGCTGACCTTTTTGGCCAGCGGGGGGCTGTTTGGCATGGGGCTGGGCAAGGGGTATCTGGGAAACTATTTTGCCGCGGACAGCGACCTGGTGTTCGGTATGCTCTGCGAGGAGCAGGGTCTGCTGCTGGGCTTGATTGTGATTATGACCATTGCCCTGTTTACCCTGTACGCCCGCAGTGACGTGACCAGAAGCCGCTCCACCTTTTTTTCCATCGGGGCTTGCGCGGTGGCGGGAATGCTGCTGTTCCAGACCTGCCTGAACGTGTTTGGGGTAACAGATATTTTGCCCCTTACGGGCGTAACCCTTCCTTTTGTCAGCGCGGGGGGATCCAGTATGGCTTCAGTGTGGGGGCTGATGGCCTTTTTGAAAGCAGCGGACGAGCGTACCTACGCAGCCCGTCGGGCCGGAAAGCATGGGGACCGCCAGCCGGCGCCCCAGCCGCCCAGAACCCAGCCCAATCGCCAGCCAACGCCCCGGCCTCGGTACAAGATGGAGGCTGCGCCAGTGGAGGCCAGTGCTATGCAGGCGTCCACCGCAACACCCCGACTGGTGGGAGGCGTTCATATGGCTCATCCGCCGGTGGATTCCGCGCCGCCGGAGCCCCCTTTGTCCGGCGCGGAGTTCGAAGATTTCTACACCGCGCCCTTACCCCATGTGCCGGAAAGAGAAACGCCGCAGGTGGCGGGAGAACGCCCAGAGCCGGCGGAGGCGGGTTCTTCTTGGCAGAAGAAGCCGGAGGCCGGGGCCGCTGGGGCGGAGTTTGAGGACCTTTCTACAGGCGCGCATTCTATCCTGGGCGGCGCTCCGGAAAAGCCGGGCCCGTCGGAACCTAAAGAGAAAATGGAGGACATCTATTCATGAAAACTGTGGGGTTCCGCTCCTTTGCCCTTTATATTGTGTTGATCGCCTTTTTGGGCGGCGTGGGCTGGCTGCTGTACGGGGTGATCTTCCATGGCGGCCAATGGGCTATGCAGCCCTACAATGAACATATTTATGGCAGCGAGGCCGCCGCTGGTATGGGTAATATTGCCGACAGGGAAGGCGTCCTGCTGGCCTCCACTCAGGAGGGAAAGCGGATTTATAGCGAGAGTGAGGCCGCCCGCCGGGCCCTGCTGCACACAGTGGGAGACCCGGCAGGGTACATTAGTACCAGTGTGCAGTACACCATGCGTACCAAGCTTACTGGTTACAACCTGATTACAGGCCTAAACGAGACCTTCTTTAACCAGCTTGGCAACACCGTGAACTTGACCCTGGACCAGGACGCCTGTGTGGCGGCCTACAACGCCTTGAATGGCCACAACGGTGGGGCCATCTTCTACAATTATAAGACCGGGGACATTCTTTGCAAGGTAAGCGCACCTACCTTTGACCCAGAAAACCAGCCTGAGGATATTGAGGAAAATGACGCCTACAAAGGCGTTTACCTGGACAATACCTTGTCCGGCTCCTTTACTCCAGGGAGCATATTCAAGCTGGTCACCGCGGCGGCGGCAATGGAAGAGTGGCCGGATACCTGGAGCCAGCGCACTTATGAGTGCTGGGAGTCCGAGGAGATCGGCGGCAGTAATATAACCTGTATGGGTACCCACGGCGAACTGGATATGGCCGGGGCCCTGGGCAACTCCTGCAACCTGTACTTTGCCAAGCTGGCCAATGATCTGGGGGCTGGGGCCCTGCAAAAAAAGGCGGAGCAGATGGGTTTTAACCAGGCGCTGGAGTTTGGAAATATTGAGATTGCGGAGAGCGAGGCCAGGCTTTCCGGGGTCAGCTCCAACCAGCTGGGCTGGGCAGGGGTTGGCCAGTATACAGACCTATGCAACCCCTACCATATGATGGTTCTGATGGGAGCCATTGCCAATGGCGGCAGTTATACGCAGCCCCGGCTGACCCAGGGCATGGACCTGTTTGCGGGCTTAGCGCCTGGAGGCGGCCGCGACCTGGTGACAGAAGCCGAGGCAGTGCAGCTGAAATATATGATGCGAAACAATGTGGAAAACTACTACGGCGATTACCTGTTTCCCGAGGGAATGAACGTGTGCGCCAAGACAGGCACCGGCGAGGTGGGGGAAGAGAAAGCCCCCAACTGCTGGATGGTGGGATTTTGCGATAATAGCCGGTACCCTATTGCTTTTGCGGTGGTGGTAGAGGAATCCAATAGTAGTATCGAGAGCGCGGGCGGCGTTGTAGGCGCGGTGCTTAGGGAACTGGCGGGCTAAAAGAGAAACCAGCGCGGGCCGCCGGGAGAAGGCCTGTATGGGGCATACTCTGTGTTTTTTGTTTTTGAGATAGTTGTTTAATATTTATCACTTACTAATTATTTAGGAGGCACTTGCTATGAAGATCCAAAAACTTAGCCCAGCGTTTAAAGACTATCTTTGGGGCGGCACCAAGCTGCGCGACCTTTACCACAAGCCCTGCGATTTTGAAAAGGTGGCCGAGAGCTGGGAGCTTTCCACGCACCCCGCTGGACAGAGCAGAATTGTGGGCGGCGAATTCGACGGTATGGAGCTGGCCGGGTACTTTCGCAAAAACCCCCAGGTCTTGGGCAGCCGCTGTCAGGCCTTTGAAGATTTTCCCATTCTCATCAAGTTTATTGATGCAAAGCAAGCTCTGTCCATCCAGGTGCATCCCAGTGACGAGTATGCCCAGAGGGTAGAGCATGAGTACGGCAAAACTGAGATGTGGTATGTGATGGACTGTGAGCCCGGGGCTTTTCTGTACTTTGGGGTAAACCGGGAGGTGAGCCCAGAGGAGTTTCGGAAAAAGATTGAGGACAACACTGTGGAAGAGGTACTCAACCGAGTGGATGTACACCCGGGCGACGTTTTTTTTATTGAATCCGGTACCCTGCACGCCATTGGGGCGGGTATTATGATCTGCGAGATTCAACAGAACTCGAACTGTACCTACCGCGTGTACGACTATGGCCGGCTGGGGGCGGACGGAAAGCCCCGGGAGCTGCATGTGGAAAAGGCGCTGGCTGTATCCAAGCTGACGCCCTCTGACACAGCGGACCGGCAGGGCAAGGCCCAGGCTATTCCTGGGGGAAGCAGGGCCCGCTTGGCCAGCTGCAAATACTTTACGGTGGATAAGCTCCAGGTAGAGGAGCAGGTAAGCTGGCAGGTAGACGAAAGTTCTTTCCTTTCGCTGATCGCCATGGACGGCAGCGGACAGGTGAGCGGCGGGGAGAATACAGTGGAGTTCCAGCCCGGGGACAGTATTTTTGTGCCTGCTGGGGCCGGAACAATCACAATAGAGGGCCCATGCGTTCTGGCGGCAACATACCTGGAATAAAGGGAAGAACAAATGCCTTACTTTGCCGCGCTGTTATGGGAAGGGACAAGACCCTGGGGGCACTGAGTCTCAGCGGATTTCGTCTGCCGGCTCTGTGGGGTCAGAGCACGTCCCACTGGGGAGCTTCCCCGATTCGGCCGGCTCGGGCGGGGCCTCGCTGAAGCCCTTCGCCCCAAACCTTTTTTAGGAGACTGATGCCGGTTTGGCCGAAGCTCGTCCGCGCCTGGCGTTTCGTTCCCTTTGATCTTTATATCACAGTTTTATTGGAGGTGTCTTACATGGATCATGACTTTTTGATGGAACAGGCCCTTGCGGCCCGCCAGAACGCCTACTGCCCTTATTCTGGCTTTGCCGTGGGCGCGGCTCTGCTTTGTACCAACGGTACGGTGTATACGGGCTGCAACATTGAGTGCGCGTCCCTTTCCCCGGGAAATTGCGCGGAGCGTACCGCCATGTTTCGGGCTGTGGCAGATGGCCAGCGGCAGTTTACCGCTATCGCCGTGGCGGGCGGTCCGGCGGGAAAGGAGCCCAGTTCCTTCTGCGCCCCCTGTGGCGTCTGCCGCCAGGTCATGCGGGAGTTCTGCGCCCCAAACTTTGAGATCATCCTATACGACGGCAGAGAACAAAAGCGCATGACCCTGGAAGAACTGCTGCCCATGGCATTTGGCCCCGATAACCTAAAGGGGGTGTAGCGCCATGCGCATGGTGGACCTGATTTATAAAAAGCGCCAGGGGGGAGAGCTTTCCCAGGAAGAGATTGCCTGGTTTGTAGAGGCTGTTACCCAGGGTACTGTGCCCGACTACCAGATCTCAGCCCTGCTAATGGCCATTTTCTTCCAGGGCATGACCAGAGCGGAAACCGTGGGCCTGACCCTGGAGATGGCCCGGTCTGGGGATATGGCGGACCTATCGCCCATTCCAGGGGTAAAAGTGGACAAGCATTCCACTGGAGGCGTGGGGGATAAGACTTCCCTCATCGTGGGGCCAATAGCCGCGGCCTGCGGGGTAAAAATTGCAAAGATGAGCGGCCGGGGGTTGGGCCACACTGGCGGCACGGTAGACAAGCTGGAGAGCATCCCAGGCCTAAAAATGGACATCCCCCGGGACCGTTTTTTTGAGATTGTACGAGAAGCCGGCATTGCCCTGGTGGGGCAGTCCGGCAGCCTATGCCCAGCGGACAAAAAACTGTATGCGCTGCGAGACGTTACCTGCACGGTAGAGAGCCTCCCTCTGATCGCGGCCAGTGTCATGTCCAAAAAGCTGGCTTCTGGCGCAGACGGCATTCTTTTGGACGTAAAGGTGGGCAGCGGGGCCTTTATGAAAACCATTGATGAGGCTCGGGCGCTGGCCCAGCTGATGGTAGAGACCGGCGGCGGCGCGGGCCGGCGCACAGCGGCGCTGCTTACGGATATGGAAGCGCCTTTGGGCCGGCACATCGGCAACGCGTTGGAAGTGATAGAGGCCATAGAGGTGCTGCGGGGCCAGGGCGACCTTCGCTTGGCAGAGCTCTGCTATCAGCTGGCAGCGGGCATGGTCCGGCTGGCCCAGGAGGACATGAGCCGGGATCAGGCCCTAGAGAAGGTGCGGGGCGCTGTGAAGAGTGGCGCGGCCCTACTTACCCTAAAGAAGATGGTGGAGGCCCAGGGCGGCGACAGCGGCTATATTGAGGAGCCGGAGCGGTTTGTCCTTTCGTCCCAGCGGGCAGAGGCCCTCATGCCGGAGAGCGGCTATATTGCCCGGCTGGACGCACAGACCTGCGGGCTGGCGGCCATGGAATTGGGCGCGGGCCGGGAGACCAAGGAGAGCCAGATCGACTATGGGGCGGGCATAGTTTTGCTGAAAACCCAGGGCGAGTATGCGGAGAAGGGCCAGCCCATTGCCCGGCTTTACGCCAACAGCGAAGAGCGCTGCCAGGCTGGGCTTCGGCGGTTCCAGAAAGCTGTGAAGGTAACAAAAGAGAGGCCCCCGAAGAGGCCTCTGGTGTTGGAGCGGATTGGAATTTAGTTGTTTCTGGGGAAGAAAAGCTTTCTGCTGGCGGCCCCCTGATCCCCGCAAGGTACCTGCCTCACTTGCCGGTGGGGCCGAGTTCGAACGGTCCCCGCCGGAAATCTTCCTCCAAACCTTGACCGCGTTTGTTTTCCACTCTCTTGTGGCTATACGGTTTTGAAAGCGTCTATTGTAAGGAACCGCCCTGCCTTATCGTTCGGGGCCGGTGGTGGGTTCGGGGTACTCTTCGCCAAAGGTCTCTACCGTCACCTTTTCCATAATCTGGTCCTGGTCCGGGCGGTCGTCCCGGTCCCGGGGGGCGTTGACAATGGCCTGGGCCACTTCCTGACCTTCCGTTACCTTGCCGAAAGCCGCATACTGTCCGTCTAGATAGGCGGCGTCTGCCACCATAATGAAGAACTGGGATCCCGCGCTATCGGGCCGCTGAGACCGGGCCATGGAGATGACCCCAGTGGTATGCTTTAGGCTGTTCTCAAAGCCATTGGCGGAAAACTCTCCCTTGATGCCGTAGCCGGGACCGCCCATGCCGGTGCCCTCGGGGTCTCCGCCCTGAATCATGAAGCCGGGAATCACCCGGTGGAAAATGGTGCCGTCGTAAAAGCCCTTTTTCACCAAAGAGATGAAGTTATGTACTGTGTTGGGGGCTACGTCGGGGAAAAGCTCCACCTTGATAACGCCCTGGTTGGTTTCTATGGTAACGATGGGATTCTGCATGGTTCTACCTCCGAATCATAGTATTGAGGCGGGGATACTTCTCGCCCGCCCGTGCGGATAAGAAATTTTGAGGATGTATAGCAATAACCGCAAGTTGTATTGAAAATCCGCGGCGCAGATTTAGCTTTACTAAAATGCCCTTTGGACATTATAGCACAAATCCCCTACGCCGCATAGCCTCTATAGGAATAAAAGGACAAATTTATAGTTTGTTAACAATTTGCAGTGATAATAGATTAAAACAATCAGTAAAGGAAGATGGGAAATGAAGCTGGTTTCCTGGAATGTGAACGGCCTGCGGGCTTGTATGGGCAAAGATTTTATGGAAATGTTGGGCCAGGAAAACCCAGACGCGGTTTGCCTGCAAGAGACAAAAATGCAGCGGGAACAGGGGAATTTTCAGTTTCCGGGCTATCGTGAGTACTGGAACTCCGCCCAGCGCAAGGGATACTCGGGCACGGCGGTGTTTACAAAGATAGAGCCTCTTTCAGTAAGCTATGGGATTGGCGTCGAGGCTTTTGACCAGGAGGGGCGGCTTATTGCGGCGGAATACCAGGACTTTATCTTAGTGACAATCTACACCCCCAACGCTCAGCGAGAGTTGGAGCGCCTGGGCTTTCGCATGGAATTTGAGGACGTTCTGCGAGGGTATCTTGCAAAGCTGCGGGAGAAAAAGCCTGTGGTAGTGTGCGGAGACCTGAACGTGGCCCACAGGCCCATTGACCTAAAAAACGACAAAAGCAATATTGGCAACGCAGGCTATACCTATGAGGAGCGGGGCAAGTTTTGCCAGCTGCTGGGCAGCGGGTTTGTGGATACCTTCCGGTATTTTTACCCGGAAAAAGAGGCCTACTCCTGGTGGAGCTACCGGGCCAACGCCCGGGCCAATAACGTGGGGTGGCGCATCGACTATTTTTTGGCGGATGAGCGGCTGAAGGACGCCCTGACGGACGCGGCCATTCTGGACCAGTACACCGGCAGCGACCACTGTCCGGTCTGCCTGACGCTGAAAGAAGGCGGCTCTTTATGACAAAAACCCAACAGCTTAAGGATTGGCTGCGCAGCAGCCGGCACACCGTGTTCCTAGGAGGAGCGGGGGTTTCCACAGCCAGCGGTATCCCAGACTTCCGCAGCGCCCACGGGCTCTATATGCAGAAGAAGCAGGGCGTTTCTTACGAGGAGATGCTCTCGCACGACTACTATGTACGGCACACCCAGGAATTTTACGACTTTCTCCGCCACGTAATGTTGTATCCGGACGCCAAGCCCAACCCCGCCCACCTGGCCCTGGCCAAGCTGGAGAGGGAGGGCCTGCTGGAGGCGGTGGTCACCCAAAACATCGACGGCCTGCACCAGATGGCGGGCAGCAAAAACGTCATCGAGCTTCACGGCAATGAGGACCGGTACCTTTGCCAAAGCTGCGGCCGGCAGTATGACATGCGCTACGTGATGGACTGTGAAGGCGTGCCAAAATGCGCCTGTGGGGGACCGCTGAAGCCGGACGTGGTGCTGTATGGCGAACAGCTGAACCAGGGGGACCTGGCCCGTGCCATTGCCTACGCCGAAAACACGGAGCTGATGGTGGTGGGAGGCACCTCCCTGGTGGTGTATCCGGTGGCGGGGCTGGTGACGTATCTTTCCCCAGGGGCCAAGCTGGTGATTGTGAACCGGGACCCCACGCCCTATGACAATAGGGCGGACCTGTTGATCCGGGAGGACCTGGCCCGGGTGCTGGCCCAGGCGGCGGAGCTGTAAAAAGCCCGCGAGAGATTAAAGCGGTACTACATTGCCCCCGCCGGTGGACCCGCCAGCCCCTGCGACCAGACGGACAGGTTACCCAGTGGAAGCGTGGGGCTTTGTACGCCCCTGCGCTGGGGAAGAAAATTTGCAACGCCGCCGCATCCGTGGTATAATATGGAAAAACTATGAACTTGAGAGGTGCCCTATGGAGACAAGTCACAACAAACGCCCTAAGGGGTTGGTACGGCGGTTTTTGCCGTACTTTGGTAAGTACAAGGGCGTGCTGGTTTTCGACCTGTTCTGCGCCGCCCTGACCACCCTTTGCGAGCTGGTACTGCCCCTGCTGGTGCGCTTTGTCACCGATACGGGCATTAACGACCTGGCTGCCCTGACCCTGGAGCTGGTGTTGAAAATCGGTGTGCTGTACCTGTTCCTCTGCCTGGTGGACGCGGGCGCCACCTTTTTTCGGGCCTCCATCGGCCATATTATGGGCGCGAAGATGGAGACCGACATGCGCACAGACCTGTTTGCCCATCTGCAAAAGCTAAGCTTCCATTACTTCGACAACATGAAGGTGGGGCAGATTATGTCCCGCATCACCTCCGATTTGTTCGACGTCACCGAGTTCGCCCACCACTGCCCGGAGGAATTCTTTATGGCGGGCATTAAGATCATCGGCGCGTTCGCCATCCTCTGTGGGGTAAACGTGCCCCTTACCCTGATCGTCTTTTCCGTGGTGCCCTTTATGGTGCTGGCCGCCGCCTGGTTCAACTCGAAAATGCGCAGCCAGTTCCGCCAGCAGCGGGCCCAAATCGGCGAGATCAACGCCCAGGTGGAAGACAGCCTGCTGGGTGTGCGGGTGGTAAAATCCTTTGCCAACGAGGCGGTGGAGACCGAGAAGTTCGAGTCTGGCAACAAAAAGTTTTTCCACATCAAGCGGGGGCGCTATTTCCTGATGGGCGGCTTTGAGGCCACCAACCGTATGTTTGACGGGCTCATGCACTTTTTGGTGCTGCTGGCCGGGGCTATTTTCATGATGAAGGGCGGCATACGCCCAGCGGACCTGGTAGCCTATATGCTGTATGTAGGTACGCTGATTACCTCTGTGCGGCAGCTGGTGCAGTTTGCCGAGCAGTTTCAGCAGGGCATGACCGGTATCGAGCGGTTTTTCCAGATTATGGACGCGGACGTGGACATCTTCGACGAGCCTGGCGCCAAGCCCCTGCAAATAAAAGAGGGCGGCGTGCATTTTGAGCACGTAGGGTTTAGCTATGCGGACGACGGCAAGCAGGTGCTTTCTGAGGTGAACCTGGATGTGAAGCCCGGCCAGAACGTGGCTCTGGTGGGCCCTTCCGGCAGCGGAAAGACCACCCTGTGCAACCTGATTCCACGGTTCTACGACGTAACCGAAGGGCGGGTTCTTATTGATGGCCAGGATATTAAAAACGTGACGCTGCAATCCCTGCGGGAACAGATCGGCTTTGTGCAGCAGGATGTGTACCTGTTCTCCGGCACGGTGTTTGAGAATATCGAGTACGGCAAGCCCGGAGCCAGCCGGGAAGAGGTAGAGGCCGCCGCCCGCCAGGCCGGGGCCCATGAATTTATAACAGGGCTGTCAAATGGATATGATACTTACGTAGGTGAGCGGGGCGTAAAGCTTTCTGGCGGGCAGAAGCAGCGCATCAGCATAGCCCGGGCCTTTTTGAAGAACCCGCCTATTATGATTTTGGACGAGGCCACCAGCGCCCTGGATAACGAGAGCGAGAAGATCGTGCAAGAGTCCTTGGAAAAGCTCTCTAAGGGGCGCACGACCTTTACCATTGCCCACCGGCTTTCCACCATTCAGAACGCCACGGTGATTTTGGTGCTGACAGAGAAGGGGATCGAGGAAAAGGGCACCCATCAGGAGCTGATGGAAAAAGGCGGGGTGTACTACCACCTGTACAGCGCCTACGGAGAAAAGTAAGCAAAGGGAGTAAGGGTCAAGGGGACCTCTAGGGCGAGAAGCCCTGCCCTTTAAAGAGGGCGCGAACCCAAGAAAAGGTGGGTCCCCCAAAGCGCCCCCGTCCCACCAGAAAAAGCGGAAGCACCAGGTGAGCGCTGCCTAAAGCGGCGTTTTCCGGCAAAGTCGGAACAGCGGCCCGCCAGATGCCGCTAACGGCCAGAGGCCCCACCAGCCCGCCGCGAAGGCTTTCTCGCCCCAATCCCCACCACGCTCCGCGACGTATATTTCATAGGACTGATTTGGTCTACTCAGGAGGCAGGATATGGACAAAGAGCGATTTTTTCATGAAATGAGAGGCAAAAAGGTCACCTTTTGCGGCGTTGGCCGCAGCCACATGCCGCTAATTAGTATGTTTATCAGCTGCGGAGCGGCAGTCTCGGCTCGGGACCGCCGCTCCCTGGAGGAGCTGGGAGAAAATGGGCAGAGGCTTCGGGACCTGGGGGTGGCCCTGCGGCTGGGGCCTAGTTACCTACAGGGCGTGGAGGAAGAGGATGTGATCTTCCGCACACCAGGAATGCTCTTCCATTTGCCAGAGCTGGATGCTGCCCGCCAAAAGGGCCGGGTGGTTACCAGCGAGCTGGAGGTGTTCTTTGACCTATGCCCCTGCAAGACCTATACGGTTACCGGAAGTGACGGAAAAACTACTACCACCACCATTTTAGCCGAGTTTTTAAAGGCCCAGGGCAAAACCGTGCACCTTGGGGGGAACATCGGGAACCCCCTGCTGCCCGAGATCGGCTGCATAGCCCCTGGAGACTGTGTGGTGGCAGAGCTCTCCAGCTTTCAGCTGATCTCTATGCGCTACGGCCCCCAGGTGGCGGTGGTTACCAACCTGGCCCCCAACCACCTGGATGTGCACAAGGATATGGAAGAATATATTGACGCGAAAAAGAATATCTTCCTGCACCAGGGGGCTTTCAGCCGGACAGTGCTGAACCTAGACAATGAGATTACCGCTGGTTTTGCCCCAGAGGCGCGGGGCGACCGCTGGTTTTTTAGCCGTAAGCAGCGCCCGGACCGGGGCGTTTGGTGCGACGGGGAGGCCATCTATGTCAATGGCGAAAAGCTGATGGGCGTAAGTGAGATCCGGCTGCCAGGCTGGCACAACGTGGAAAACTACATGGCCGCCATTGCCGCCGCCTGGGGAGATGTGGACCCGGAAAACATGCGCCGGGTAGCCGGGGAATTCGCCGGGGTGGAGCACCGCATGGAGTTTGTACGGGAGCTGGACGGAGTAAAGTATTATAATGATTCCATCGCCAGCTCGCCCAGCCGGACCCTTTCGGGCACCCTGAGCTTTTATCAGAATAAAATTGTGCTGATCTGCGGGGGCTACGATAAGCACATTCCCTACGAGCCCATGGGGCCCGCCGTCTGCCAGAAGGTCAAGACCCTGGTGCTGATGGGGGACACGGGGCCGAAGATTGAGGCGGCGGTGAGGAAAACCCAGGATTACCAGGAGGGCGCACCGGAGATTCTGCACGCCAAGAATATGGAAGAGGCGGTGGCCCTGGCCCGGGGCGCGGCAAAGCCCGGGGACGTGGTGTCCCTGTCCCCGGCGTCCGCATCCTTTGATATGTACCCGGGCTTTGAGGCCAGAGGCAGGCACTTCAAGGAGCTGGTGAGGGGGCTGTAAATGTTATCTGGATATGGACGGGTTGATGTTTGACACCGGGCGGGGCGCAAGGTTATTATGGCACCGGACCTGTGGCAGCCGGACCAGGAGACCCTAAACATCATTACAGGATAAAAGGACAATTTGGATTAGATCAAGCATGTCCTGGAAGCCGGTGCGCTGCAAATGCCGGACGGATGGATTTTGATTCAGTGGAAACCGGGTGACAACAAAAAGCCGGGCTCTGTATACACAGCCTGGTTCCAACCGCCAATGCTTTAGTTACAGTAAAAAGGAGAATCATATTATGAAAAAAAATCAATCTTCCAGCCGTAAGTTCAGCGGTCGGCCGTCGGGCCATTCGAGAGTGAGCGGCCCCTCCAGCGTGGAGAGCTATCAGCTGCCCAGCGCTGCCACAACCATGGAAGAAAAGCTTATTGTGGCCGCGTTGAAGCGCTGCGGCGGAGACGGCGTGCCCTCCAAGTCTCTGCAAAGAGAGTCCGGCGTCAGCAATAAGGACGCCTTTTACCAGGCTTTGCACAGCCTGGAGGAAAAGGGCGAGGTGAAAGTGGACAAGGACCACTGGGCCCGGCTGGCTCCCCCTGCCCGGGAAGTGGAGGCCACGCTGGTATCGATTTCCGAGCGTTTCGGCTTTGCCAGGCCCAAGACTGGCGAGGATATTTTCGTTCCAGGCCGGGACCTGAACGGCGCGTTTTTGGGAGATACGGTGCTGCTTTGTGACCTGCAAAAGCGAGACCGTGGACCCAGCGGCCGGGTAAGGCGGGTGGTGAAGCGGGCGGAGAATAAGATAACCGGCACGGTACATGTGGACGAGGCCGGGGCTCGGGTTACTCCGGACGGGCCTATTCGCTATGACATGGTGGTGCCCGCCGCCAACCTAAACGGGGCCCAAGACGGGGACAAGGTACTTCTGGAGCCCCGTCAGGACGGCCGGGGGGACTGGAGCCAGGCAGCGGTACAGCTGGTGTTCGGCACCGGCGACCGGGCCCGGGTATGCGCGGACGCTATTATCGAGCGCTGTGGTATTCCCACCAAGTTTTCAGCGGAGGTGCTGGCCCAGGCAGAGGAGATCAGCAAAATGACGGTCACCCAGGCAGACATTGACAGCCGCCTGGACCTGCGGGACGAGCCGGTCTTTACCATTGACAGCGCGGACGCAAAGGACCTGGATGACGCGGTATCCGCCCACAAAACTGTAGATGGCTATACGCTGGGGGTGCACATTGCGGACGTGTCTCACTATGTAAAGGCGGGTACGCCCATTGACCAGGAGGCCTTTTTGCGGGGCACCTCTGTTTACTTTGCGGACCGGGTTATCCCCATGCTGCCAGAAGCCCTCTCCAACGGGGTGTGCTCGCTAAATGCCGGTACTGAAAAGCTGACCTTCTCGGCCCTGATGGATTTTGACCAGGAGGGCCATATGACTGCTTATCGTTTTGAAAAGACGGTGATCAACTCCAAAGTTCGGGGTGTGTACCGCGAAGTGAACCAGATTCTGGATGGAAGCGCCGGACAGGATATTCTGGATAAATACGCCCCGGTGCGGGACAGCCTGGACACCGCCAAGGAACTGGCGGATATTCTGGACCGGAACGCCAAGGCCAGGGGGCAGATGAATCTCTCCAGTGACGAGACGAAGTTTGTGCTGGACGAGAATGGGGTGTGTATTGACCTGCTGCCCCGCACCCAGGGTCCGGCGGAGGAGCTGATTGAGCAGCTGATGATTGCGGCCAATATTGCCGCGGCCAAGGCTTCCCTGGACGCCCAGGTGCCCTTCCTTTACCGGGTCCATGAAAAGCCCAACCCCGACCGGGTGGTGGAGCTGTGCGACCTGCTGGACAGGCTCTCTGTGCCCTGCAAGGAGCTGAAGCGGGGCACCCCTGGCACAAAAGATTTCGCGGCTGTGCTGGACCGGGTAAAGGGCGGCAGCAAGGAGCAGGTGGTGAATTCCCGTATTCTGCGCACCATGGACAAGGCCCGGTACGACCACCGGGAGCTGGGCCATTTTGGCCTGGATTTAGGGGAATACAGCCACTTTACCTCTCCTATCCGGCGCTATCCGGATACTTCGATTCATCGAATCCTCAGCGACTTGGTGGCTGGGGCAGACCCAGGGGAGCTGAAGAAAAAGTATGGCGAATTTGCCCGGGAGTCGGCGGAGGCTTCCTCTCAGAACGAGGTGCGGGCCGTTACCGGTGAGCGGGACGCGGAGGACTGCTACACCGCTGAGTATATGCGGGCCCACCTGGGTGAAAAGCATGTGGGGGTCATTAATGGTGTGACTCCAAAGGGGATTTTCGTGAAGCTTTTCAATAACGCCGAGGGCTTTGTGAGCCTAAGCGACTTTGAGGGCTGCGACTTTGAATTTGACGGGGAGATTATGCACCGGGACCTGCGCAGCGGCCGGGTGCTGATGATGGGTCAGGAGATCGGTATCATCGTGGCCGGGGCAGACGTGGCCACCGGGCGTATTGATTTTATGCCCCAAGAGGAATAACCAAGGGGCAAGGCAGCATAGAGTTAAACAAAACTTTATGGGGGACTGGCCTATGAAAAGCTTTGTTACTTCTGCGCTGCTGGGTTTTTTGGCCTTGGCGCTGGTGAATGTGACCAGCGGATATACAGGGGTAGCCATTGCGGTGAACCGGCTGAGCCTGGCGGCGGCAGGGGTGCTGGGGGTGCCGGGGGTTACGCTGCTGGTGATTCTGAATACCATTCTGCTGCTGTAAAAGAGGCGAGAAACGGACAGGGATACAGGAGACAGCCCTTCTCCAGACAGAGGCCAAGGGGACGACAACGGCCAGTGCGGTTTCTGAATTACTAAGTGAGACGGAAGAACTCTTGCTGCGGGCAGCCGGGCCTTGCGTTCATTGCGGCGCTAAAACGTAAAAAATGGAAGAACGCGCTATCTTGGCGAAGAGAGGCAGAAAGGGAGAAACTGTTTTGTGCGGTGAAAACCCGGTGCCTTTTGGCGGCCACTCACCGATACAGCGAACAGCCAGAGGTGTGCTCTCCAGACGAGGGGGCCTATCGGCAAAAGTAATGAAGAGCGGTTTGGCGGATATTGCCCCTCTATAAGGACCATGTTGAAACAGAAAATGGGGCCATTTTGGAGAAGAAGGCATTTGTTCCGCTATCTTATGAAAGGATGTAAAAATTATGTTCATCATCAACGCAAACTACCTTGATCGGGACTTTCGTCTGGTCCAGGGTGATATAGAGATCGAGGGAGGGAAAATTATTGCGGTGGGGGAGCATCTTCCCCGCAGGGACCAAGATACGGCCGTGGATTGCCAGGGGTATACCATTGTCCCGGGTTTTGTGGACGTACACATTCACGGCTGCGCCGGTACGGACACTTGTGACGGAGGCCGGGAGGCGATTGACAATATGGCCCGGTTTCTGCTGGCCCACGGGGTGACCTCCTTTTGTCCCACCACCATGACCATTGCCCGGCCGGGGATAGAAAATGCCCTGGCAGCGGCCAAAGAATGTTTTGACGCGCCATTAGAGGATGGAGCCCGGGTGGTGGGTGTGAACATGGAAGGGCCATTTATCTCCAAAGAGCGCAAGGGCGCACAGCGGGAAGAGGACATTGCGGCCCCGGACTTTGCTATGTTCCAGGAAATGTTCCATCAGTACGGGGGCATTGTGCGGCTGGTAGACGTGGCCCCCGAGCAGCCTGGAGGAGAGGAATTCGTAAAGAAGGCAAAAGAGCTGTGCACGGTCTCTATTGCCCACACCGTGGCAGACTATGATGGAGCCAAAGCGGCTTTTGACTGGGGTGTGACCCATGCCACCCACTTGTTTAATGCGATGAACGGTTTGCATCACCGGAAGCCCGGGGTGGTGGGGGCTGTGTTCGAAGATTCCCGGGTGCGGGGTGAGCTGATCTGTGATGGGCACCACATCCATCCGGCGGTGCTGCGGACCGCGTTTCAGGCGCTGGGCCACCGGGCTGTAGTGGTCAGCGACTCGATGCGAGCCAACGGTATGGAAGAGGGTTCGGCCTTTGAGCTGGGCGGCCAGATGGTCACTGTGCGGGGGGGCTTAGCCACCCTGGAAAACGGTACCATTGCTGGTTCGGTGACCAACCTGCACCAGGAGATCAAAAACTTGGTGAGCTACGGCGTGCCCTTCTCCCAGGCGGTACGGGCGGCTACTCTGTCCCCAGCCCAGGCCATTGGGATGGCGGAGGAGATTGGCAGCATTGAGCCAGGCAAACGAGCGGACCTGGTGGTGTTGGACGACGCGTTGGAGATTGTTTCCGTTTGGAAGTCCCACCAGGGGGACACGAAGATGTTGAGCTTCGGAAAATAAAAAATCAGGCGGCAGAGAGATTTCTGCCGCCTGATTCTTCTTGGAGGGGTATTGCGCGGTGATCTCCAGCGGAGACCGTCAAGTGTTGGCCACAGCGGATGGTTTCATCTTCCGCAGCGGCCGGACCAGGACACTCCTTATAAGGGGCCTCTCCGCTTTCGGCCCTAAGCTGGACAAGCAACCCATTATGCTCAATGAGAGCGAGACTCTTTTTCACTGGGAGGCAGCGCCCGAACCAGTAGATGAGACAACGAAATCTTTACGCTCCGCCACTGGGAAAGCCTGCTATATGGTTTCCAGTTCGAAGCCAAAATATT
Organism: Acutalibacter intestini; assembly: GCF_034334985.1. NCBI lineage: Bacteria > Bacillati > Bacillota > Clostridia > Eubacteriales > Acutalibacteraceae > Acutalibacter > Acutalibacter intestini. The sequence goes on from NZ_JAWXXL010000005.1 coordinate 177,294, forward strand.
GCACCGCGTTATTATAAGAAATATCCTTCACCAGCTGGCCCAGCCATTCTGGGTCCCAGGGGCACTCGCCGTTTTCCACCCAGCCGCCCAGCAGCTGGCAGAGAATACGCCGGAAGTATTCGTGTCGGGGGTAGGACAAAAAGCTGCGGGAATCTGTCAGCATACCGATAAAGCTGCCCAGAAGGCCCAGATTGGCTAGGGAGGTCAGCTGCCGGGTCATGCCCGCCCGGTGGTCATTAAACCACCAGGCCGAGCCATGCTGCACCTTCCCCATGCACCCGGCCCCGGCGCTTTGGAAACAGCCAATCATGGCGTCCAGAACCGGGTCGTCGGCAGGATTTAGACTGTAGAGGACGGTTTTAGGCAGATGCCCTTGACTGTTGAGCTGGTCCAGCAGGGCGGCCAACTTCATGGTGGCGGTCTGGTCGTGGATGCAGTCAAAGCCAGTGTCTGGGCCGATTTTTTGGAACATAGCGGCATTGCTGTCCCGGTGGCAGCCATAGTGCAGCTGCATAGCCCAGCCCAACCGGGCGTACTCGCTGGCGGCAAACAGCAGAAACGCTGTCTTAAACTGTTCCTGTTCGGTTTTTCCGATGGCTTCCCCCCCAAGGCGGCGGGCGAATACCGCCTCCACAGCCGCTTCGTCGCAGGGAGCGAATACCCCGCTCTCCAGGCCGTGGTCGGACAGGCGGCAGCCCATGGAGGCGAAGAAAGACATGCGTTTTTTCAGCGCCGCTTTCAGGGTGGAAAAGCTGTTAATTTCAATATCCGCCGCGTCGCCCAGCCGCCGCAGGTAGTCCAGATAATCCGGTTTTTCCAGGTTCATGGCCTTGTCCGGCCGCCAGGCAGGCAGTACCTGCACCGGGAAGCCCTGGTCCTGGGACAGCTGTTTATGCCAGCACAGGTCGTCTGCGGGGTCGTCGGTGGTACACAGCAGCTTTACGTTGGAGCGGAGGATTAGGTTTCGGGCGCTCATATCCGGCTCTTGCAGCTTGGCATTACAAAAGTCCCAGACCTCTCCAGCGCTTTTGGCAGTTAAAACGCCCTCGTAGCCGAAAAACCTCCGCAGCTCCAGATGGCTCCAGTGGAACAAGGGATTACCTACGGCTTTGTCCATGGTCTCGGCCCATTTCTGAAACTTCTCCCGGTCTGGGGCATTGCCAGTGATAAATTCCTCCTCCACTCCGGCCCAGCGCATTTGCCGCCATTTATAATGGTCGCCTCCCAGCCAAACCTGGGAGATATTCTCAAACCGCCGGTCCTGGGCGATCTCCTTTGGGTCGATATGGCAATGGTAATCCACAATGGGCATGGTTTCCGCATAGCTTTGGTAGAGCTCCTGGGCCGCAGGGGTACTGAGTAAAAAATCCCTGTCCATAAAAGACTTCATAGGGGGTAACATCCTCTCTGTTTTTCGTTGAGCGCCAGTATAGGCAACGCGGACCAAAAGAAGAGTTCTCTTTTGGTCCGGCAGGTGTGCCAGAGGCGCTTACTGTAAGTCTATTGTACCGTGCTGCCCGGAAGATTGCAACCAGTTTATGGGAGTTTCTTGGTTTTTGAGGGGGAGGATGTTTCCGGCGCTGTTTCCTGGAAGCCGTGGACCCGGGTCCATTCTTTGGTCTCATCGTTGCGCTGCACCGTACTCTGATGGCCGCGTAGCAGCTGACAGATCTGGTATACGTCCACCCAGATCTCGCCGTTGCCCTCCTTTTGGCTCTCATCAAAAATCAGCTGTAGGCCATAATGCAGGTGGCTCTGCTCAATGCCATTCACATTTTCAGTGGCGCTGTAGCCGGTGCGCCCCACATAGCCGATCACGTCTCCAGCCATTACAGTTTTACCCACGGCCAGCCCCTGGGCAAAGGGGCGGTCCTTGCGCAAGTGGGCATAGTAGTGGTACCGTAAACCGTCGAAGCTGCGGATGCCAACCCGCCAGCCGCCGTACTGGTTCCATCCCATGGCCTCCACTACCCCAGATTCCACCGCCACCACTGGCGTGCCCACCTGGGCCATCATATCGTGGCCCAGGTGGCGGCGGTGGTAGCCATATTCCCGGCTGACGCCGAAGTCATTGTAGTCATGATAGGGGAAGGTCTCTGCAATGGGCGAGTAGGCTTTTAGGCCATAGCAGGTCTCCCAGCCCTGCTCTCCTTCCAGCTGGAACTCGCCCACAAAGCCCCCCAGCACCGCGCCATAAGCTTCTTGGTAGTAGTCAAAGTTGGGCATTCCCAGGGCAATCTCCTCCAGGCTTTCCCCCTGAGAAACACGCTCCAGCAGCTGGTCCAGATCCTTTTGCTTGAAAAGAGAAAAGTCCCCGCCGTACTTGGCCGCTAGGTATGCCAGAAGGTCTACCCAGCTAGTGTGTGGGCTGTCGCATCCATAGCTTTCTGTGTCCAGCTGTAGGGTCTGGCGCAGCAAAGAGGCGGGCACGTCAAAATCTACCCACTTGATAAAGTCTTGTGTGGTCCCAGCAGCCCACACCCGGCCTAAGGCTGGGCACAGGGCGGCGGCCACCACCAGAGCCAGGGCGGCCGCCAGGATTTTTCTCTTCACCTTAATGGTCCAAAACATTTCTCCGCCTCCTTTGAGGGGCCCAGGAGAGCCGCGTTTTGTGCAGAGCGAAAAGCGGAAGAGCCAGCGGGCCCAGGTCCCGGGCTCCCCATTTCCACCGTAAGGAATTTCTATAAAACTTATGCCACAAAAGGCTGGTGATAGAACAGGAACGGGCATTTTTACCCTTGCAAAAAGGAGGGCAGTCTGGTATGATGAGAAAAATATAAACAGGAGTGATTCTTATGGGGGAATCCGTTTTCTTAGGTACAGGAGCCGCCGAACTATATCCTAACCCCTTTTGTGGCTGTAAGGTTTGCGCCCGAGCCCGGGCTGTCCAGAAGGCCCCGGGAATTCTGGGGAATGAGCTCCGCCTTAGGTCCGCTTTCCTTCTGGACCCGGAGACGCTAATAGACTTTGGCCCCGATGTGCCCGCCGGGTCTCAGCACTACCATGCCCCTTTGGACCGGGTGCGGCAGGTGCTGGTCACCCACAGCCACGAGGACCATTTTTCCGCGGCCACGTTTTCGATCCTTACCATGACCGATATGAAAGCGCCTATCCATTTTTACATTTCCTCAGCAGGCCTGGCCTGGGCGGACCGGCTTGTAACAGAGACCGCCCATATTTCCGGAACTTTTGGCAATATTTTGGCAATGCTGAAGGAACAGGGGAAGATTGCCCTTTATCCGGTGGATCCCTACAAAACCTATGAAATAGGCGGCAAAAAAGTGACGCCTTTGGCCACATGCCACCAGGCCTATGGCCATGGCGAAACGGCTCAGAATTATTTAATAGACTGGCAGCGGGGGACATGGCTTTACGCCTGCGATACGGGCCTGTATGGTCCGGAAAACCTGGGCTTTTTGGCGCGGTATGCAAAAGAGCGCGGCGCGGCCCTAGACCTTGTGATTATGGAGGGGACCTTTGGATCCCTGGAGCAGGGAGAGGATTCCGGCCATATGGACGCCCGCCGGCTCTGCCGCCAGCTGGCCGCCCTGGAAAACTGCGGCGCGGTAAGCAGGAGCACCCAGGTGTACATTACCCATATCAACCAGGTACAGGCGTTTTCTCATGAAGAATATCAGGACTATTTAGACCGGCATGCCCCGGTACGGGCTGTGGTGGCCTGGGACGGAATGCGGGTTTAAAGGATACAAAAAACCTGAATATGACTCTAAATCTTACAAAATTCTTAATGATTTGATTTTTGTGTTTACTTTTCTCCTTTTTGCGCTTCTAATAAGTAGAGGGTATTTATAGAAAGCAGTGATATGCTTTTTACTAAAAAGGAGATTATATAGAATGCCGGATTTCAATTGTTTTGCTTGGGGACGCTATTTGTTTCACATTATCACCGGGGCGCGGCCCAAGGCCCTGATGAATTCCATAGACCTGGCCCGGGCCCATTGCGGAAAAAGCCGCCCCGTGCTGCTGGCAGACATGCTCTGGTGTCTGACCCGGTACGGTGCGGGATATCACGACTATGTAATGTTCAAATTCTACAACATGGACGCCTGGCATCGGAAAACCTACGTGACCCGTCTGCGGAACAAGCGCCTGGTCACCCTGGTGAACGATTCCCAAGCCGCCTATGACTTTGACCACAAAGCCAGTTTTTATCCCCGGTTCCGGGAGTATCTGGGCCGGGACTTTCTGGTGGTGGAGAACGCGTCTGCTCAAGATTTGGCCCGGCTGATGCAGGGAAATACCCAGCTTTTTGCTAAGCCCGACGTGGGAGAGAGCGGCAAGGGGATTGAGGCAGTGGAGCTAAGGAATTTTACCTCGCCGGAAATCCTGCTGGATTACCTGAAAGCCCATGGGATGGGCGTGGTGGAAGAGCCCCTGGCCCAGCACCAGGATTTAGCCCGGCTGCACCCCCAGAGCATTAACACCCTGCGCATTGTTACCCTGTTGACCGGGGGCCCCGGCAGCTGGAAGCCCAACTGTGTGTACGCTGTAATCAAAACAGGCTGCGGCGGGCGCCGTGTGGACAACCTGGAAAGCGGCGGGCTATTTTGTCCCATTGACCAAAAGGCCGGGACCATCTGCGGTCCAGGGCATACCTCGGATCTCCGGGTGCTGGACCACCACCCAGACACTGGCATCCCCTTGGTGGGATACCAGATCCCCTTTGTAAAAGAAGCGGTGGACTTATGCCTAAAGGCCGCGTTGGTAGAGCCCAGAATGCGCTACATAGGCTGGGATGTGTGCATCACGCCCAATGGCCCGGTGATCGTGGAGGGAAACGACTACCCGGGCTACGACTTTTGGCAGCAGCCAGAACATACCCCAGACCAGGTGGGACTGTGGCCATATTATAAAAAATTAATCCCGGAGCTATAGCGTTTTAGGAGCAAAAAACTGTGCCGGCGGGAGCCGCGTCATAGAGAGGCGGCTTCCGCCGCTACACTTGATTTTTTAGATGGAATGGAGGCCCCCCGCTTCCCGCCGCCCTCACCCGGTCTTTTTCTTTAGGGTAGGGGCCGGTTGCCCAATATCCGAAAAATTGGAAAAAAGGGCTCCGTCCATTTTTTCAAAAGCGGCAGGGGCCTGGGGCGGCGCCTCTTGAAGGCTTAAGGCAGCGCCGCGCAATTCACGGCCAGCGCCTTTTAAGCGCCGCCTTGCTTAACTATTGCACACAGCCTTCGCTTGCCAGAATCGCAAAACCATATATAGCTGACTGGCGGCGCACACACATCGGACGAAAAATCTTAGAATGGTGCGGTATTTGTCTTAAGAGAACTGAGAGTTATACAGCTCGGCATAGAAGCCCTTTTGAGCCATTAGGGTCTGGTGGGACCCCTGCTCTATGATGTCGCCATCCCGAACCACCAGGATATTATTGGCGTTCTGGATGGTAGAGAGCCGGTGGGCAATGACGAAACAGGTCTTGTCTTTCATCAGGGTGCGCATGGCGGTCTGAATCTGCCGCTCGGTACGGGTATCCACGTTGGAGGTGGCCTCGTCCAGAATCAGCATCCTGGCGTCTAAAAGCATGGCCCGGGCAATGGTTAAAAGCTGCTTCTGCCCCTGGGAGATGTTCACCCCGTTCTCGTCCAGCACCGTGTCATAGCCCTTGGGCAGGGACATTATGTACCGGTGGATGCGGGCGGCCCTGGCGGCGGCTTCCACCTCTTCCCGGCGGGCGTTCTTTTTGCCATAGGCCAGGTTCTCGAAGATGGTGCCGGTAAACAGCCAGGTGTCCTGCAAGACCATGGCGTAAGAGAGCCGCAGGCTTTTGCGGGTGATAGTTTGGATGTTCGTGCCGTCTAGGGTGATGCGGCCCTCTTGGGGGTCGTAGAAGCGCATGAGCAGGTTGATCAAAGTGGTCTTGCCCGCGCCGGTAGGCCCCACAATGGCTATAAGCCCCCCGGGTGGGGCGTGTAAGCCAAGGCTGCGGATAATGATCTTGTCTGGGCTATAGCCAAAGCGCACGCCCTCCAGCCGCACATCCCCCTGTACTTCTGTGGCTTCCATAGCCCCGGGGGCATCGGCGGGTTCGGGCTCCTGATCCATTAGGGTAAAGACCCGCTCGGCAGCGGCGCAGGCCGATTGCAGTTCGCTAACAATGTTGGCCATCTCGTTGATGGGCCCAGAGAACCGCCGGGAATACAGCACAAAGGAGGACAGGCTGCCAATGGAGATGCGTCCTAAAAGGAACAGCACGGCCCCAAAGACGCTGATAAAGGCCAGGGACAGGTTGTTGATAAAGTTCACCGAGGGACCGATCATGGCGCCGTAGTAGTCGGCGTTGTAGTAGGCGTCCACGGCCTCTTTGTTTTTCTGGTCAAAGCGCTCCACCATGGTCTGTTCTTGGTGGTAGGCCTTTGTGGTCTTTTGGCCGCTGATGACCTCCTCTACAAAGCCATTCAGCTGCCCAAGCGTAACAGAACGCTTGTGGAACAGAGGCCGCACCTTGCGGGTCATATAGCGGGTGAAAAAGACCGAAAGGGGGATGGTGACCACGAACACAAGCACCAGCAAAGGGGAAATGGCCACCATCATAATGAGAGAGCCCAACACGGTAATAGCGCTGGCCGCAATTTGCAGCAGATCATTGGAGAGAGACGCGTTTACTGTGTCGATGTCGTAGGAGATGTGACTGACAATGTCGCCGGTCTGGCGCTGGTCAAAGTAGCTGACGGGCAGCTGGGTCAGCCGGTCGAATACCTGCTGGCGCATTTGCAGTACGATTTTCTGGCTTAACTTCAGCATCACCACTGAGAGGGCGTAAGAGAGCCCGGCGGAGGCAGCGTAGAACAGGGTCATCAGCCCGCAGTAGAAGAATACCTGGGGGAAGTCCACCCCGCCGGGGGAGAGGCCGATGGCGTCAATGGCCCGGCCGGAGAGCCAAGGGCCGAATAGGGCCAGTAGGTTGCCGCCCACAGTAAGCAATATGGCGAAAAGGGCCATCCACCGGTGGGCTAGAATGTAGCCCCCCAGACGCAGCAGGACCTTTTTGCGGTCTTTGGGTTTTTCGATGGGGCCGCGGGGCATAAAACGAGGAGGCATGGTAAAGAGGCTCCTTTTTGTTGGATTTGGGGGGAATGAAAGTGTGTGGCGCAATTCATTACACGGTCATAAGGACGGTGCCACCCAGAGGCGGCCTATATCACTAAAAAAGCGGCGGGAAAAAGCAAATTAAGGAGCATCGGTCTAAAACATCTTACAAAGGCGATAGGGAAGAAGAGGCACTGTGCTGCCGGACAGCGGCGCTTTTCGGCAACGCCGTAATAACGGCCCGCCGCCCTTGGCCACAGCCGCAACAGGGTTCTGTTTAGAGACAGCCTTCTCCCCCTAGCCCCATCTGTGAGGCCGCAATCTCCCGGTAAACAGAGCAGCAGTCCAGCAGCTCCTGGTGGGAGCCGCTGCCCAGCACCCTGCCCTCTTCCATCACCAGGATGTGCTCCGCGTGCAGAATAGAGCTAACCCGCTGGGCAATGATCACGGTGGTCACCCCTTGGTATTCCTCCCGCAGGGCCTGGCGCAGGGCCGCGTCGGTTTTGTAGTCCAGGGCCGAGGAGGAGTCGTCCAGAATCAATATCTCCGGCGAGCCTGCCAGAGCCCTGGCCACCAACACTCGCTGCTTTTGTCCGCCGGAAAGGTTGGTACCCTTGGCGGTAAGCATATGGTCCAGCCCTTTTGGCAGTTGAGAAATGAACTCCATGGCTTGGGCGCAGCGGGCGGCCTTTTCCACTGCGTCTCGGGGGAGCCCCCGGCCGAAATCAATATTATTATAAATACTGTCCGCAAACAGCACGTCCCCCTGGAACACCACCCCAAATTTGGTATGCAGTTCTTGGCTGGGGATAGACCGCACAGGCCGGCCGTCAATGGAAATGTGGCCGCTGTCTGGGTCATACAGGCGCATGAGCAGGTGGATAATGGTAGACTTTCCTGAACCGGTGGCCCCAATGATGCCCAAGGTCTCTCCCCGGCCCAGCCGGAAGTTGATTTCCTCTACGTCCGGCTCTTTTTTGCCATAAGAAAAGGTCACCCCTTGGAATTCCACATGGTGCGGAGAGTCCGCCGCTGGGGCTGAAACCAGTGCCAGGTCCTGGGGCGTGGCTAAGACCTCCGCAATACGCTGACCGGAAGCGGAGGCCCGGGAAAAGGTGACAAAGATGCGGGTAAGGGCCATCATAGCGTTAAGGATAATGGTGAAATAAGTAAGGAATGCGATAATCTTCCCGGGCTGGGTGAGTCCGGCGTTGACCCGGAAGGCCCCCACAACCACTACCGCGGTTAGGCCAAGATTTAAAAGCAGGTTCATCATGGGATTGGTGATGGCCATGGTCATGCCGGCCCGGGTCTCTTTTTCTACTACCTGGGCGTTCACCCCGGCAAAGCGCTCTTTTTCGTAGTCTACTTTGGACAGGGCTTTGATCACCCGAATGCCGGAGATCGCCTCCCGCACAGTGCGTACCATGTTGTCCACGCTTTTTTGCAAGGCGCCATACATGGGCACCCCCTTGCGGGAGACGGTAAACACCAGTAAGGTAATCAAGGGCAAAGTACACACCAGCACCAAAGTGAGCACAGGGTCCAGGGTAAGGGTAATGAGCACCCCGCCCACCAGCAGAATGGGGGCCCGCACGCCAATACGCTGCATCATGCCCAGCATTTGGTGGATATTGTATGTGTCGGTGGTCAGCCGGGACTCTAAGGAGGGAATGGAGTAGGCGTCCACCTGGCCGCAGGAGAGTTCTGAAATTTTTTCGAACAGGTCGTGGCGAATGGACTGGGTGGTGTGCTGGGCCACCCAGGCGGCCATGCGGTTGGCCAGGATGTTGGCCAGCCACGCCACCACAGAGGTGGCCACCATGGCCAGACCCCACAGGGCAATGAGGCCCATATCCTTTTTAGGGGCTACCTGGTCGATCATATGGGATAGGATCCAGGGCAGCAGAAGCTCCACCACGCTGCCGGTAAATTTTATAAATAGACCCAGGCTCATCCGGGGTATGTAGGGCTTTAGGTAGGCAAAGATCGTTTTCACAGACAGCACTCCTTGCAGGGTCCGGCACTTTTTGGCTGGCGCCGGGGGTTCCGTATGAACTATGTGATAGGCCCATTATACATCCTTTTAGTTGCAATAGCAACTGTTTTTTGCCAGATTTCTACCCTGAGGCCAGAGATAGTTCGGTGTGGATTTCCACAAGGAGAGACTACGCGGCCCAAAGCGGGGCCTGGCCGGATTTACTGGCAGGAGAGAGGGCACCCCTTTTTGCTGTTCTCCGCGCCTCTTTTAACTTTAGTCCCGAAAATGTTGACAAACCCAGCAAAAAGGGGTATACTATGGCAAAAGAAATATGGACCTGCGCGGAGAAAAGCTTTTTGACGCCACAATAGAGAGACGGCGGTGGGTGCAAGCCGTATGACGGAGAAAAGCGGGCCGCTCCTGGGCCCCAGGCGGGGCGGCGCATCCGCTGCGAAGAACGGCGGCGTTTTCCCGGGCGTTAACCGGGCTAAAGCAGGCCAAGAGAATTTCTATGGCAATTTGGGTGGTACCGCGGGCTTGCCCGTCCCAAGATTTGGGACAGGCAGGCCTTTTTGTGTGATGAAAGGAGGGAGAAGGTGAGGGGGTTTTTGAAAACCGTGGTCTGTGCCCTGCTGGGCACGGCTTGGTGGCTGATGAAAATTCTGTTGGTATATAGCCTGGCGGAGGCCTTGCTGGACTATATAAAAACGAGGAGGAGAGCATCATGAAAGGATTAAAACGTACGGTCATCGGAGGCGTTTTGTCCCTGTTAGGCACCATCTGGGGCCTGGCGGCGCTGCTGGTGGGCGCGGCCTATATAGAGAATGTGTCAGAATGGCCCACCGCCCAAGGCCGCTATGTAACGGCGGTCATCCAAAGCGGCATGATGCCCCCGCTGGCCATAGGCTGTGGGCTGTTGCTGCTGGGGCTGCTGATTATGGGGATAGAGTACTTTAAGAAGGAGGGCTAGGCTGTGGTGGTGCTTATTGCCGGGGCCAGCCACACTGGCAAGACCGCCCTGGCCCAACGCATCCTGGAGCGCTTTGGCTGGCCGTACCTGTCCATCGACCATTTGAAGATGGGGCTCATCCGCAGCGGCCAGACCACCCTGACCCCCGAGGACGGCCCCCAGCTGACCGCCTACCTGTGGCCCATCATCCGGGAGATGGTGAAAACCGCCATTGAGAACCAGCAGAACCTGGTGGTGGAGGGCTGCTACATCCCCTTTGACTGGCGGGAGGGCTTCGAGCCCTGTTATCTGCGGGAGATCCGCTACCGCTGCCTGGTGATGACCCGGCGGTATGTGGGGGAGCACGGGGCGGAGATTGCCCGGTACGCGGACGTGGTGGAGGCCAGAGCCTGGGACTTTACGCTGGATGAGGCGTTTCTGAGAGAGAATGAGGAGAACCTGCGCCAGTGCCGGAAGCGGGGGCTGGAGTATATTTTGATAGACCAGGCCTATCCATTAGATGTGGATTGGCTGGAGGAGCGGCAAGGCCCGCAATCTGTCCGATAAAAAACAAACCTATATTACTTAAAAAAGGAGAGCGTTTACCATGCAATGGACCGGTTTGAACCAGCTCCGTGAGGAGTTTTTGAAATTTTTCCAGTCGAAGAGCCACCTGCGCCTGCCCAGTTTTTCGCTGGTGCCCCAGGGGGACAACAGTCTTTTACTAATCAACTCGGGCATGGCCCCTATGAAGAAGTACTTTACCGGCGAGTCAACGCCCCCCCGCGTCCGGGTGACCACCTGCCAAAAATGTATCCGCACCCCGGACATTGACAGCGTGGGCATTGACGACCGCCACGGCACTTTTTTTGAGATGCTGGGCAACTTTAGCTTTAACGACTACTTTAAAAAAGAGGCTATTCCGTGGGCCTGGGAGTTTTTTACCCAAGTGCTGAAAATGCCCGCCGATAAGCTATACGTTACGGTTTACCAGGAGGATGACGCGGCCTGGGATATTTGGACCCAGGAGGTGGGCGTGCCCGAGAGCCATATGCGACGCATGGGCAAGGAGGACAATTTCTGGGAGCACGGCAGCGGCCCCTGTGGTCCCTGCTCGGAGATTTATTTTGACCGGGGCCCCGAGCACAGCTGCGGTAAGCCTGGCTGCGACGTGGGCTGCGACTGTGACCGCTATGTGGAAATATGGAACTTGGTGTTCACCCAGTTCAACAATGACGGCCAGGGCAACTACACGCCCCTGGGCCGGGAGAATATCGACACCGGCATGGGCCTGGAGCGCCTGGCCTGTGTGATGCAGGGGGTGGACAACCTGTTCCTGGTGGACACCGTGCAGAACATCATGAAGAAAATCAGCGAGATCTCCGGCGTGGCCTACGGCGCGGACCAAAAAACCGACATCTCCCTGCGGGTGATCACCGACCATATCCGCAGTACGGTATTTATGATTGGCGACGGGGTGCTGCCCTCTAACGAGGGGAGGGGCTATGTGCTGCGCCGGCTGCTGCGCCGGGCCGCCCGCCACGGCCGGCTGCTGGGGGTGCGGGACGCTTTTTTGGTGGACATTGTGGACACCGTGATTGAAGAGAACGGCGCGGCCTATCCTGAGCTGAAAGAGCGCCGGGAGACCATCCGCAAGGTTGTGGCCCATGAAGAGGAGAGCTTTGGCCGCACCATTGACCAGGGCATGGCCATGCTTACAGAGTTCATTGACAAAGCGGAGGCAAAGATCTTCTCCGGCGAAAGCGCCTTTACCCTAAACGACACCTTTGGCTTTCCTCTGGATCTGACCCGGGAAATATTGGCCGAGCGGGGCATGGAGGTAGACGAGGCTCGGTTTATGGAGCTGATGCGCCAGCAGAAGGAGCGGGCCCGCAGCGCCCGAAAGAACGCGGGAGCCGACGCCTGGAAGGGCGAGGGCGCGGCGGTGGCCGGGCTGCCCGCCACGGAATTTTTGGGCTATGAGGAGTTGTCTGCCCAAGCCAAGGTACTGGCCGTTGTGGAAAACGGCCAGCGGGTGGAAAGCGCCGGCGAAGGCGCGGAGGTCTCCATCGTGCTGGACCACACCCCCTTCTATGGGGAAAGCGGCGGCCAGGTAGGCGACAGCGGCGTACTGGAAAGTGAAGGATTTGTGGTAGACGTGATCGACACCACCCGGCACGAGGGCGTGTTCCTGCACCGGGCTGTGGTAGGGGAGGGCACGGTAAATGTGGGGGACACCCTTTTGGCCAAGGTGGACCCTGTCCGCCGCCGGGCCATTATGCGCAACCATACCGCCGCCCACCTGCTGCAAGCCGCCCTGCGCAAGGTGCTGGGCAGCCACGTGGAGCAGGCCGGCCAGCTGGTGAACGAGAAGCACGTGCGCTTTGACTTTACCCACTTTTCCGCCGTGACTCCTGAGGAGTTGGTGCGGGTGGAGCAGGCCGTGAACCAGGAAATTCTTCGGGCCGTGCCGGTAGAGGTGAAGGAAATGCCTATTGACGAGGCCAAGAAACTGGGGGCCATGGCGCTGTTTGGCGAAAAATATGGCGACGTGGTACGGGTGGTCTTTGTCACCGACGGTTTCTCTCGAGAGCTGTGCGGCGGCACCCATATGCAGAACACCGCCCAGCTGGGGCTGTTTAAGATTGTGTCCGAATCCTCGGTAGCCTCGGGCGTGCGGCGCATCGAGGGCGTCACCGGGGCCGGGGTGCTGGAGCAGCTGGGCCTGCACCTGGGGGCTTTGCAAGAGACCGCCCAAGCCATGAAGGTGATGAATCCCCTGGAGCTGCCCGCCCGGGCCAAGCAGGTGATGGCCGAGCTGAAAGAGAAGGACCGGCAGATTGAGAGCCTAAACGCAAAAGTAGCTGCCATGAACCTGGAGGGGGTCTTTAGGGACGCCCAGGACGTGGAGGGAGTGAAGGTGGTGTTTGCCCTGCTCTCCGGCACAGGCAGCGACGCCCTGCGGGCCCTGTGCGACAAGGCCAAAGAGAGCGCCCAGCCGGTGGCCGCGGTGTTCGCCGGGGTGTCGGGGGGAAAGGCTACCCTGGCGGCGGCCTGCAACAGGCCTGCCCAGGATAAGGGCCTGAAGGCCGGGCTGCTGGTAAAGGCTGTGGCGCAGATTACAGGGGGCAATGGCGGCGGCAAGCCAGACTTTGCTATGGCGGGAGCCAAGGACCAGACCAAGCTGGACGAGGCCCTGGCGGCTGTGCCGGAACTGGTACGGCAGCAGATGCGGTAATGACAAAGAGAGTTATCTTTTTGAACGGACCCATGGGCGTGGGAAAGACCACGGTAGGCCGGCTAATACAGCGGTCGCTGCCCCAATGTGCTTTTATTGACGGGGATTGGTGCTTGGACCTAGAGCCCTTTATAGGAAACAGCGAGGCCAGGACCATGGCGGTGGACAATATCCTGCATATGCTGGTAGGATATAAACATTGTTCTCAGTGCCGGGATGTTGTGGTGTCTTGGCTGATGGACCGGTTGGAGGTATGCCGGGCCCTGGACAGAGGGGCCCAGGCTGCGGGCTTAGAACCTGTATGGTTTACTTTACTTTGCGCGGAGCAGGCGCTTAGGGTCCGCTGGCAGGGGGATGAACTCTGTCCATGGCGTACAGAGGAGAACTTGAAACTTAGTATCCGCTCGTTGGAGCGTTTTGCCAAGTTGCCTGGTGTGCGGATTGATACCACGGGCCGGACAGCGGAACAGGTGCAAAACAGCGTTCTGGCTCTGTTGGATAAGCGGCTGGGGGAAAGTATGGCAGCCGAAGAAGTGCCGGATTAGAAAATAATTATATGATAAAAAGGAGTGTGAAACCATGTCAGACTGCGTATTTTGTAAGATAGTGTCAGGGGAGATACCCTCCGCCAAGGTGTACGAGGATGATACCGTACTGGCCTTTAAGGACCTGGAGCCTCAGGCCCCTGTACACGTGCTGATTATCCCCAAAGAACACATTGCCAGTGCGGCGGAGATTACCCCGGAAAACAGCGGGGTAGTGGCCCATATCTTCGAGGTGGCTGCAAAGCTAAGCCGGGAGCTGGGCCTGGAAAATGGCTTCCGCGTAGTAAATAACTGCGGCCAGGACGGAATGCAGAGTGTGCGGCATCTGCATTTCCACATGCTGGGCGGAAAGAAGATGGGATGGCCGCCTTACGCGGAGTAAGCCGGTATTTGGGCCTGTTCACACAAGTCATTACATCCCATCTTTTCCAGGAATTTCAGTAGGTTTTGCGTGGATAAGATCTGACAGAACCCAAAGTCCATGAAGGGTTTGATGTCTTTTCACTGGAAGCCAGCTCAAAAATTCTCTGGAAAATATGGCTTCAACGATATGAACAAGCTCTAGAGTCTGTTTTAAAACTCCGAAATACTGTCTGTTTTGAGAAGAAAAGGAGCTTTCGGTGTCAAAAATCCTCGAAAGACGGCAGCCGTTCTTGTGGTTTTTCCTTGAAATCCCTCATTTCTGGCCAAAAATCCAGCATTTCTCCAGTTTTCAAACAGACTCTAGGGCTTGTTTGAAAAATCGCAAACACTGTCATTTTGCCCTGTCCGGGCGGATTTGTGTGTGGAAAATCCTCGTAATACGAAAGTGTTCCTTGCGGTTTTCTTTGTCAAACCGCGCCCGCCAGGGCAAAAATCCGGCACTTTCTCTATTTTCAAACAAGGCCTAGCCAATCTAAATATAGTTTGGGTATGTTATGTAATGATAAGGACGAAGCTGGACTTTAAGCAGCTTCGTCCTTTCCTGTCTTTCAGTGGGGAATATTCCCGGACTGGGGCAGAGGGAACCAAAAACAGTGGATGGCATATTCTGGTTAACAGGGGACAATCTTCCCCAAAACAGAAAGAAAGGGGTAATCAAATTGGCAGAAAATTTTGTGCCCGGCGCTATGCCCTGCGGCGAAGACCCCACTCCGCTGCCGGCGAACCCGGTTCCGGCCATGGCCTATGTGCCGTTCCAGCAGTGGAGCAGCAACCTGCACAGCGCCGAGCGGGCGCTGGATGCGGGGACGCTGTTCCCGGTGCTGGATAAACCCTTTTACGGCGGAAGGAGGGAGCCCAGGTGAGCGAAAGTCAGGAAATGAGCATGCGGCGGCGCATTAACGCCATGCGCTTTGCCTGCTGGGAGCTGCACCTTTTTTTGGACACCCATCCCAACAACTGTGAGGCAGCCCGGCGGCTGGAGGAATACCGCCAGAGACTGGAAAGCCTTGTAAAAGAGTTTGAGGAAAAGTACGGCCCCCTGGACGAGAGCAGCAAAAATACCAGCCGCTGGGCGTGGATTAACGGTCCCTGGCCCTGGGAAACGGAGGCGAATGACTGATGTTTGTGTATGAAAAGCGCCTACAGTACCCGGTGCGCATCACGAACCCCAACCCAAAGCTGGCGAAGATGATTATAACCCAGTATGGCGGGCCCCACGGGGAGATCGGCGCATCGTTGCGGTATTTAAGCCAGCGATATGCTATGCCTTATCCGGAACTGAGCGCTATATTGACAGATATAGGAACTGAAGAACTGGCCCATCTGGAGATGGTAGGCACCATTGTATACCAGTTGACCCGGAATCTGACCACGGAGCAAATTCAAGCAGCGGGATTTGACGATTATTTTGTGGACCATACCACCGGAGTCTATCCCCAGGCGGCCTCGGGCACGCCCTTTAGCGCGGCTACCTTTGCGGTGACCGGCGATCCAATCGCGGATCTGAACGAGGACCTGTCGGCAGAGCAGAAAGCCCGGCTGAGCTATGACAACATCCTACGTTTCGCGGACGACCCGGATGTGGCTGGGCCTATCAAGTTTCTGCGGGAGCGGGAGGTTGTGCATTACCAGCGATTCGGCGAAGCAAACCATACTGATTCAAGTGGATTTTATTCCCTGTGGGCGGCGGCTCACAGGAAATATTTGTCGCGTATTATCTTGAAACCTCAGGCACAGATTTGACCTTCCTCATAGCACACCCAAAGGTAGCCCCGGGGCGGGTAATAAAAATCCGTATTGTAGTTGGAGATAGCAGCATCTATCCACGGGGTATAGACCTCCACCAGCTGGTCAATGATCTGGTCGGGTAAGACCCCGGCATTACTGCCGGAGCCTCCCCTAAGAACCGTACATGAGAGTTTCCCCTCATACGGCTCAAGCCTTTCAAAGCTCCCCTTCGGGAACCGGCTCAAAGGAAACATCATTTTTACGAACCTTTCTATAGCATTCCGGATGAAGCATTTGCTTGTGATTCTGGCGATTTCCTTTATCATCATAGACCTGGAATCCGGTGTCCACGGTGATTTTCTTTCCGCAAACAGGACACAAACCATTCTGCTGGCGGAAGAGTTTCGCCAATATCTTTCTGCCCTTCAGACTATTGCGCATTTTCTCGGTGTTGCGTTTTTCAAAATATTCCCGGTCGTCCGCGTCGAATGGATTGGAACAGTTGCGGATTTTTGTAAAGCGGATAATATCCGTATCGGCAGCGTAAACCAGCCGTATAAACAGGGTTTCCCCATTGTTCATTTTCTGCTTTGTTGGAACAGAAAACGTCCAGCTTCGGTTGCCAATACGGTGGAAATATTTTGTGGCTATCCACGTTTTGCTTTTCTTTGGATGCCTGCGCCTGCACCAAGCCCACAGACATTTGAACACTTGATAATCTACATATTCAAACGCCACAGCAGACACATTGAACCGCTGGTAATTGACCCAGCCGCGAATCATGGGATTCAGCTTGCGAATCAGCCATTCCTGCTTGATGGTGGGATTCTTCTTCACGGTTTTCCGGATTTTATCCAGAATCCCTTTGAGATTTTTCTTGGACGGTTTAATCAGCAGCTTGCCCTTGTATTTGCGGATGTTGCAGCCAAGAAAATCAAAGCCGTCGTCAATATGGGTAATGACCGTTTTTCCCTCCGAAAGCTGCAAACCTCTTTCCGCCATAAATTCCCGCACCATGGGCAGTACCTGTTCCTGTAGTAACTGTCGGTTTTCACCGGTGATGATGAAATCATCGGCGAAGCGTACAAAGTTGACCATTGGGGAGTATTGCTTACCCTTACGGGTGGTTTGATGGAAATGCTTTTTCAAGAGCGGCTGTAATCCGTCCAGCACCATGTTGCAGATTACCGGCGAGATAGGCGAACCTTGCGGCGCACCCTCATCGGTCGGGAACAGCTTTTTCGTTTCAATGTACCCGCATTTCAGCCACTTGCGGAGTATCTTCTTGTCTATGGGGATGTGTTCCAATATCCACCGATGGCTGATGTGGTCAAAGCACCCCTTTATATCTCCCTCCAGCACCCATTTGGGCGACACCTTTTTCGCAAGGTCATTGAAGCATTGTTCAATGGCGTCTTGGGGACAGCGCCCCGGGCGGAACCCAAAGGAGCAAGGGTCAGCACTCATTTCTGCCAGCGGTTCCAGTGCAAAACGGTAGAGCGTCTGCATGGCCCTGTCCAGCATGGTGGGAATACT
>NZ_JAWXXL010000006.1:0-193030 GCF_034334985.1 Acutalibacter intestini
CTTTGCCGCACCTGTCAAACCGGGCGCTGCGCCTGGGGCATTGCCACCCAAGAGCCGGAGCTGGTGAAACGGCTGGACCCGGACGCCGCCGCCAACAGACTGGTGAACCTGATGACAGCCTGGAGGCATGAGATAAAGGAGCTTATGGGGGGAATGGGGATCAACTCCATCGAGGCCCTTAAAGGCAACCGGCTCATGCTTCGGGGCATAGGGCTCACCCAAAAGGAACTGGATATCTTAGGCATCAAACACGCGGGGGAATAATATGGAAACAATCAACATACAGGGCCTTGGTTCCCGTGAGATCAACCAGCGCCTGCAAAAAACCGCCGCCTGTAGGCTTACCGGCTGCTGCGGGGAAAGGTTTCTTGGCGCCGGCATGGACGCCGGCGAACTGACGGTAGAGGGCGTGGCCGGAAACGCCCTGGGGGCTTATCTCAACGGCGGAAGCATCACCGTATATGGGAACGCCCAAGACGCGGCGGGCGATACCATGAACGCCGGCGAGATCATCGTGCACGGCAGCATTGGGGACGCGGCGGGGTATGCCATGCGGGGCGGGCGCATATTGGTGAAGGGAGACGCCGGGTACCGGGCCGGCATCCACATGAAAGCGTATAAGGACAAGGTCCCCGTGATGATAATAGGCGGCAGAGCCGGAAGCTTTTTGGGAGAATACCAGGCCGGGGGGATTATGATTGTGCTGGCGCTCAACGGCGGCAGGCCGGTGGGCAACTTCCCCTGCACCGGGATGCACGGAGGAAAATTGTTGCTGCGGGGCTGCTGGGAAGGGCTCCCCTTTCCCGCGCAGGTCACCGCGCGGCCAGCGGCCCAGGAGGAGCTGGAGAACGCGCGCGGGCAGCTGGAGGCGTTTTGCGGCGCCTTTGGATATGATATTTCCCAGGTGATGAACAGCCCCTTTACCGCTGTAACCCCGGACAGCGGGAACCCCTACCGGCAGATGTATGTGATGAACTGAAAGGAGCGGCGACCATGAAATATACGCAGAGCGAGGTCCTACAGTATGTAAAGGAAGAGGATATTAAGTTTATCCGGCTGGCTTTTTGCGACGTATTTGGCCGGCAGAAGAATCTTTCCATCCTGCCGGGGGAGCTGCCCAGGGCCTTTGCCCAGGGAATTCCCTTTGACGGTTCCTCCATTGCGGGCTTTGGGGACCAGGCCGGTTCAGACCTGCTGCTGCACCCAGACCCCGATACCCTGGCGGTGCTGCCCTGGCGGCCAGAGCACGGCAGGGTGGTGCGCATGTTCAGCGGCATAAGCCTGCCCGACGGAACAGACTTCCCCGGCGATACCCGGCGGCTTCTGCAAAGGGCGGTGGAAGCGGCGGAAAAACTGGGGCGCGGCTGGGGGTTTTACCCGGCGTATTCCGGGCCCACACCTGCTTTGCCAAAAGCATCAGCCAGGGGCGGGGGCTGCTTGCGGACAGGGCCTTTGATTTTGTGCTGGTGAACTCGCCCCTTCCAGACGGCGCCGGGCTGGGGTTTGCCGTGGATATTAGCGGGTCCCGGGAAAGGGTGGTGGTACTGATGGTCCGGGCGGAGCTTTGGGGCGAGGCCTACGCCAGAACCGCGATACACGGGGTGTTCACCCTGGGAAAACCCCTGTCCAGGCCCGGCATGGACCAGGCCCTTCGATGGATGGTGAGCGCCCGGGAAAAGCTGCGGCAGGTGGAAAAGAGGACCCTTTCCCTGGAGGAGAAGATGGCGGAAATACGCCTGGTAAACCGGGCCAAGTGGATTCTGATCGAATCCTGCGGCATGGATGAACCCCAGGCCCACCGGCATATTGAGAAACTGGCCATGAACCACGGCGTTACAAAAGGACAGGCGGCTCAAAAGATTCTGGAAGGGGAGATTCTGTAAAGGCGGCCAGCCTGGGGGGAAACCATCGAATCCGCCGGGCAGAGGGGGGGGGCTGCGGCCTTTGGGGGGTCCAGCGGAAATTCCACCGTGGGGCCAGGGGGCTGTTTGAAAGAAAAAGAACCGGGCAGGGGTTTTTTGTCGCAAGCCCTTTCCCGGTTTTGCTGCAAAGAAGCTTCTGGGCCATTTGGCCACATTGCTGAATCGTGGCGGTATGGGAAGGAATCCACGAAAAAGTATTGCCAAAAGGAGCAAAATAGGATATAATTTCTTTGTAAGCAGGCGACAGGAAACATGGTACTTGTGTATGGGAGGGAAGGGATTACTCTGGAAAACACCAAAACACGAATTATTCTTGCGACCCTGCGGGCCGTGCGGCGTTATGGCCTGGAAGGGGTGCGGATTCAGAACGTTAGCGAGCTGGCGGGCGTTTCATCTGGGGCCATTTACCGTCACTTTGATGGCAAGGAACACCTGCTGATAGAGTGCTTTAAGCATGTGGACCAGCAGGTGGCGGCGCTTTTTGAACATTTAAAGTTCCACCCTCTGGGTGGGCATACAGACCTTCTGGGCGCCATCAAAAAACTGTGGCTGCCCTATTTCCGGTTTTGGACGTCCCACCCGGACGAAACGATTTTTTATCACCGCTTCCGGGATAGCGCGTTTTTCTCCAAGTATGTCAAAAGCCGGGACGCGGATCATTTCAAGTCCTTTCTGGGAACCGTCCACGTGTTCAAAAAGGCGTTTTCAGGCCTGGACCGGCTCCATCAGGATTTGTTGTGGTTTCATGTCCTCACGACAACCGTTCTGTACGCAAAATATGTGATCGAGGGAACCTTGCCCAACCAGCAGGAGACCGAGGACGCCGTCTTTCAGCTGTTGGCCACGGGGCTTAGCGGCTATTTGCAGCCGGACCAACTTTCCCCCCTGGAGGAGAAACGAGAAACGTACCGCTGAAAAATGGTTTGGCGCTTATCCGCGTTATCATAGTAATAAACGTTCACTACTTCCCGGGGTCAAAGACCGCGCCTGGGGGAGCGCGGGGGGTGAAAAGGCCGGACGGTTCTTCCAATATCGCGCGGCTGGTACACAGGTGGTTACATGGCTGGCTACGCGGCTAGATTATGCGGGGGGCCACCCGGCTGGTTAGCGGCTGGCTACGTGGCTAGTATGCGGCTGGCTACGTGGCTAGATTACGCGGGGGCCACCCGGCTGGTTAGCGGCTGGCTACGCGGCTAGATTATGCGGGGGGCCACCCGGCTGGTTAGCGGCTGGGCGCGCGGCTAGTATGCGGCTGGCTACGCGGCTAGATTATGCGGGGGGCTACCCGGCTGGTTAGTGGCTGGGCGCGCGGCTAGTATGCGGCTGGCTACGCGGCTAGATTATGCGGGGGGCTACCCGGCTGGTTAGTGGCTGGGCGCGTGGCTAGTATGCGGCTGGCTACGCGGCTAGATTATGCGGGGGCTACCCGGCTGGTTAGCGGCTGGGCGCGCGGCTAGATTATGCGGGGGGCTACCCGGCTGGATAAGCGGCCCAAACAGCAGGGCAAAAAGAAAGTGGTCAGGGGGCGGTTTCAGTAAATAGAGTGAGGAACACGCGTATGGAAAAAATTTTGATTGTAGACGATAGTGTTGTGCAGGCGGCCCGGCTAAAAGCAATTTTGGAGGACGAGTACGACATTACCGTGGCGCAAAAAGCGGAAGATGGGCTGCGCTGGGCCAGTGATGAAAACTTTTCGCTGATTTTGCTGGATGTGGTGATGCCGGGCATGGACGGCTTTACCCTTTTAAAAAAGCTCCAGGAGGAAATTATTACGCAAAGCGTCCCGGTGATATTGATTACCAGCTTGTCTGGCGTGGCAGACGAGCGGCGGGGGCTTGTTTTGGGGGCGGTGGACTATATTACAAAGCCCTTCGACCCCCTGATCGTGCAGGCAAGGGTGAATACCCACGTGAAGCTGTACCGCTACCGCAGGCAGATCGAGCGGCAGTCCCTGACCGACCAGCTTACAGGGGTCGCCAACCGGCGCGGGTATGAACAGCGCAGCGCCGTTATGTGGAGCGAGGCAATCCGGCTGGGCGTTCCCATCTCCATCTGTATGTTTGACATCGACCGCTTCAAGGTGTATAACGATACCTTTGGCCATCCCGCCGGGGATAAAGTGATTGCCGCCGTGGCGCAAACGGCCGCTTCTTACTTACAGCGCAGCACAGACTTTTTGGCCCGGTACGGCGGCGAAGAGTTTGTGGCCCTGGTAATGGGCGGCTCTTCCCAGAAAATTTTTGGGTATTTGCAAAAAATTCGTCTCCAGGTAGAAAACCTGCGCATTTCCCACAACCCTTCGGTGGCCCAGTGGGTCACCGTCAGCATCGGGGGGGTCACGGTAATCCCCGAGCGGGGGAACGACTACGACTTTTACGTTAAAATTGCGGACACCATGCTGTATGACGCCAAAAAAAGCGGCCGGAACCGGGTTGTTTGGGCCGATGAAACGCTGAAACAGCTGCGGGAGGAGCGATAAATTAGGCGCTGGAAAAAAACCAGAACAGCGGGGAGGAATATCGTGGGGTTACTGGACCTTTTCAAAAAGAAAGAGAAAGCGCAGCCGCCGCAAGAAAGCGAAGCGGCGCAGGAGAAGCTTTCGGTTTATTCCGGGATGCGGGTGGAAGTGACAACGGACCCGGGGCAGTTCCTTTTTGTGGCAAAGCTGCTTAACCCGCAGGGAGATCAAGCAGAGCTGCACCAGTATTCTGAATCCGAAATTCGGGAAGAGGCGGAGTCCATCCGCGCCAAGATTCGGGGATACAGCGATTATGAGAGAAAAGCGGTCAGCATGGAGGGCATCATCACCCCCGGCCCCCAGCATATATGGCGGGCAGAAGAGCTGACCGTGGTCCACGTGGGCAACGACCGGGCCTTTTTCCGCCTGGAAATCAACCGCGAGGCCACAATGGCAACCTTCAGCGGCCTGGAGACGGGGGAAAAGCCCTGCAAGCTGCTGAATATCAGCGTGGGCGGGGCCAGGGTCAGCGCGGGGGAGCGGTACCACGAGGGCGATAAGTTCCTGCTAAAGGTCAGGCTGCTGGAGGACAGGCCAGAGTCGGCGCTTTTTGCGCAGGTTGTCCGCGTCATCGAGAAAGACCCTGGCAAATTTGAATACGGGTGCCGGTTCATCGGAATGACCGAGGCGGACCAGGAGCAGATTACAAAGAATATTTTTGCGGCCCAGCGCCAAAAAAAGGGGCGGGCCTAACCGCCGGAGAATCTGCCCCCCTGACGAAACCATGGAAGGGGGGGAATCTATGGCGCACTCTTGTGCATCCTGCGCAAAATTTTTGTGCGGTGCTGCCAAAACACCAACCCCAAAGCGCGGCTTGCCGCGCTTTTTTTATTGTATTTTTATAGAAAAGGGCTTTCTCCCGCGCTGGCGGGGGCAGGGTATGTTCCAGGCGGTGGGGGGGCGCGGCCAGCGCGGGTTCCAAGCCCAGGCGAGGCGCAAAAAAAGTTTCCTGCCAGGGAGAAATTTCGCAAACCCCCTTGACAAAACGTTTGTTCTAGTATATGATGAATAGTAGGGGATAGTAAGAAAACCTATATTATACCCCCAGCGCAAGCGCTGGACCATTAGTCGCGGGGGCGTTCGCTCCGGCTCACTCGCCGGTGGTAACCGCCAGCCGAGCCAGCGCGTTCCTCTGGACGCTTCCGGCAACGTGACGTTGCATCCAATGTCGCGGGGGTCTCGTCTGCCGACTCGGTCGGGTCAGAACGGTCGCCACTGGCGACCTTCCCCGGGCAAAGCTGCGCCCTCGCCGGTGGTAACCGCCAGCCGAGCCAGCGCGGCAACGCAAGCGTTGCATCATTAGTCGCGGAGTTGGGCAAAGCTGCGCCCTCGCCGGTGGTAACCGCCAGCATAGCCAGCGCGTTCTTCTGGGGGCTTCCGGCGCAACTCGTTCTTTTTTTGCTTGAGCTAATACGGGCCCCGTCCCCTTCGGCGGTGTGTGACCTCTGTCCGCGCTGGCTGGGCTAGAAGTTATCGGCGGCGAGTGAGCCGAAGCGAACGCCCCCGCGACTAAGGATGCAACGCTTGCGTTGCCCGCGACTAAGGGTGCAGCGCTTGCGCTGCCGCTGGGAGGAAAGAAGAACGAGCCCCCGGAGAGGGGGCCCGTATTGGTTAAAGAGAATTATAAAGGAGAGAGGGGGTCGGGGAACGCCGGAAGCGTCCAGAGGAACGCGCTGGCTATGCTGGCGGTTCGCACTGGCGAGTGAGCCGGAAGCGAACGACTCCGCGACTAATGGTCCAGCGCTTGCGCTGGTATAACAAAAAAATGCCCTCTCCCGGGGGAAATAACCCACCGGAAAAGGGCACAAAGTCACTAGGCAATTGCATTATAGCATGCCAGTGGAAGTTTGTCAAGGGGGGAAGCCATGAATTTTAAAGAAAATTATCCAGTAGATTTCGCCCGGCTGGCTTTGGCCGTGCCGGAAATGAACCCCCGCTACCCATGCACAGACCTGGGTGGCGGAAACCTTTTCGCGGACTTTTTCCAGGCAGTGGCCCGGTACCTGCCCCAGCGGGGGCAGTGGTTTGTGTACAGCGGCAAGCTGTGGCAGCCAGACCCCGGCGGCCTGGAGGTGATGCAGCTGTGCAAGCAGCTGGCAGACGCCCTTTTGGGCTATGCAGGGACCCTGCTGGACCACCGGGAGCGGGAGGAGTACCGGCGGTTCGCGGAGAAGTGGCAGAACCGCCGCTACCGGGAAACGGTGCTGAAAGACGCGGCAGGGGTGTACCCTGCGCGGCTCTCTGACTTTGACCAGGACCCCTGGCTGCTGAACTGCCAGAACGGCACCCTGGACCTGCGCACCCGGGACTTTCGGCCCCACAACCCGGGGGATATGCTGGCCACCCTGGCCGGGGTGAACTATGACCCAGAGGCCGCCAGCCCCCTGTGGGAGGAGACCGTATTGGCGGCCATGAACGGGGACCGGGAGCTGGCCGGGTACCTGCAAAAGGCCCTGGGCTATGGCCTGACCGGGGACACCCGGGAAGAGTGCTTTTTCCTGCTGTACGGCCCCACCACCCGCAACGGCAAGGGCACGCTGATGGAGACCTACATGAGCCTTTTGGGGGGATATGGCAAGGTTGCCCGGCCCGAGACCATTGCCCTGCGGCAGGGGATAAGCAGCGCGGGCCCCAGCGAGGACATTGCAAAGCTGTGCGGGGCCCGGGCCGTGAATATTAGTGAGCCGGACAAGCAGATGGTGCTTTCTTCCGCCCTGGTCAAGACCCTGACGGGCAACGACACCCTGACCGCCCGCTACCTGCACGAGAACAGCTTCGAGTTTCGGCCCAGGTTCAAACTGTTCATCAACACCAACCACCTGCCCCGCACAGACGATGTAACGGTGTTCCGGTCTGGGCGGGTACACGTGCTGCCCTTTGAGCGGCACTTTTCCCCAGAGGAGCAGGACCACGGCCTAAAGGCGCGGCTGCGGGGGGAGCTTTCTGGGGTGCTGAACTGGTGCCTAGAGGGCGTTATGTCTTGGGCCAAGACGGGCTTTGCCCCCCCGCCAGCGGTGCGGGCCGCCACAGAGCAGTACCGCCAAGACAGCGACAAGCTGGCCCGGTTTGCCGGGGACTGCCTGACCCCCGACCCAGAAGGGGAGGAGCGGGTGATGGCGGTGTATGAGGCGTATAAGAGGTGGTGCGCAGAAAACGGCCACCGGGCAGAAAGCCTGCCCCTGTTCCGGCGGGGGCTGTGGCAGCTGGGGCAGCTGAAAAGAAAGCGGCCCAAAGGAAGCCCCCGGGAGGGGACGGTGGCGTCTATGCTTCTAGGCTTCCGTTTTTCCAGATAGAATGTGTTACGTGTTGTGTTGTGTTACGGTGTTTTATAAAGTCGTGTACAAAGTGTATATTGTTATAACTATAGGTAGAAGCCGTAACACACCGCAACGCAAGCGTTGCATCATTAGTCGCGGAGTCGTTCGCTCCGGCTCACTCGCCGCCGCAAACCGTGGGCGTAGCCAGCGCGGGCAGGGTTAGCAGGAGCCGAAAGGGCGGGGCCCGTATTGGCTAGAGAGAAACATAAAGAAGAACGGGCCCCCTCTCCGGGGGCCCGTATTGGTTAAAGAGAATTATAAAGGAGAGAGAGGGTCGGGGAACGTCGGAAGCGTCCAGAGGAACGCGCTGGCTGGGCTGGCCGTTAGCACTGGCGAGGGCGCAGCTTTGCCCGCCTCCGCGATTAATGGTCCAGCGCTGGCGCTGGGGAACGCCGGAAGCGGGCAGAGGAACGTGTTGACTCGGCTGGCGGTTACCACCGGCGAGTGAGCCGGAGCGAACGCCTCCGCGACTAATGGTCCAGCGCTTGCGCTGGCGCTGGCGCTGGTGCGCGGACAGGGGGCGAGGGGTGGGGCCCGTATTGGTTAAAGAGAATTATAAAGGAGAGAGGGGGTCGGGGAACGCCGGAAGCCCCCAGAGGAACGTGCTGGCTCGGCTGGCGGTTACCACCGGCGAGTGAGCCGGAGCGAACGCCTCCGCGACTAATGGTCCAGCGCTTGCGCTGGCGCTGGCGCTGGCATGTTACGCTTATTCTTGGTCTTTGGCGTCCGCGATAGTGTCTAGCCAGTCGCAGAGTTCCTCCACAGTAAAGGAGTCTTTTCCGGACTTTTTGAGAAGTCTGCGGATGTCATAAATCGTGGCCTTTTGAATGATTTTGGTCTCATTTTCTGTAGGCATAACATTTAGCCTCCTTTTGTTATATATATTTAGGCAACGCCAGCGGCAACGCAAGCGTTGCATCATTAGTCGCGGAGGCGTTCGCTCCGGCTCACTTGCCGCCGATAACTTCTAGCCCAGCCAGCGCGGACAGAGGTCACACACCGCCGAAGGGGACGGGGCCCGTATTGGCTCAAGCAAAAAAAGAACGAGTTGCGCCGGAAGCCCCCAGAAGAACGTGCTGGCTGGGCTGGCGGTTCGCACTGGCGAGTGAGCCGGAAGCGAACGACTCCGCGACTAAGGGTGCAGCGCTGGCGCTGCTGCGCGGACAGGGGGCGAGGGGTGGGGCCCGTATTGGCTAGAGAGAAACTTATAAGGGAGAGAGAGGGCAGCTGCGGAACGCCGGAAGCGGGCAGAGGAACGCGCTGGCTGGGCTGGCGGTTCGCACTGGCGAGTGAGCCGGAAGCGAACGACTCCGCGACTAATGGTCCAGCGCTTGCGCTGGGGAACGCCGGAAGCGGGCAGAGGAACGCGCTGGCTATGCTGGCGGTTCGCACTGGCGAGTGAGCCGGAAGCGAACGACTCCGCGACTAAAGGTGCAGCGCTGGCGCTGCTATTCGTGGCGGAGGGCGTCGATGGGGTTTAGGTTGGAGGCTTTTACGGAGGGCAAAAGGCCAAAGATGATGCCAATGACCATGGAAAACAGCACCCCCAGCACAATGGCGGAACCGCTGATAGCCACCGGGGTTTGGGCCAGGTGGGAGATGAGCTCTGCCATGCCAATGCCCGCCCCCACGCCCAGCAGGCCCCCTAGGCTGGTAAGCACGGCGGCCTCGGTGAGAAACTGCCACAGGATGCGCCCCTTTTTGGCCCCAATGGCCTTTTTTAGGCCAATCTCTCGGGTGCGCTCTGTGACGGACACCAGCATGATGTTCATGACCCCAATGCCCCCTACCAGCAGGGAAATGCTGGCTATCCAGATCAGCTGCTGGTTGGTGGCGTTGCTTAGGTCTTGCAGGTCTTTGGCCTGCTGTAGGGTGTCCTCCGCCTTATATTGCAGCTGGTTTTCGGTGCTGGTGGGGGTAATGGTGGCGTTCAGCAGGTCCGCCACCTCTTTGCCCACGGTGGACATGGCCTCTGTATAGCTTACCTGCACCGCCACCTGCTGGGGCTCGTCATAGGCGTACAGGGCGGGCCACACGGCGTTGGGAATATAAATTCCCCCGGCGCTGGTGTTGCCCACGTAGTTATCGTAGTCCTCGATGCTGTTGATGACGGGCTCGAACTTCACGTCCTTTTCCACCACGCCCACAATGGTGAGGGCGACGCCGTCGTACTCGATCACCTGGCCCACGGCCTCCACGCCCTCAAAGAGCATCCGGGCGGTGTCCGTATCCACAATGGCCACCAGCCGGAACTGGCTGAAGTCGTTGGGCACAAAGAGCCGCCCCTCCTTGAGAGAGTAGCCGCAGGTGGTGAAGTAGGCGTTGTCAACGCCATAGGTGGCGCAGCCCGAGACCGCCTTTGACCCATAATAAAAGTTGCCGCCGTAGCCCCCGCTGCTTTGGCGGCAGGTGTATACCGAGGCGGAGACCACGTTTTTCATGGCCAGAATCTGCTGGTATATCTCGTCGCTGACCTGGGGGATGCCCAGGGGCATGGCGGAGTAGGGTTCGGGCACATAGGGGTTGTTCCAGTCGGAATAATACAGCTGCACCCGGGTAACATTGTTGCCCGCGCCAATGAGGTTGTTCTTAATCTGCTCGTTGGTGCCCTTGATGGTGGACACAATGGAGATAATGGAAGCAATGCCGATAATGATGCCCAGCATGGTGAGAAACGAGCGCATTTTGTGGGCCCAAATGCCCTGAAAGGACAGGCGGATATTCTCAATCAAGGATGATGCCACCTCCGTTCTCGGTTTTAAAATAGGTGCCGTTTTCGTCTTGCCCGGTAATCACGGCCCCTTCCGGCACCCCGTCCCGGGGCTGAACCCCTGGGGCTGTGCCGCCCGTCTCATCGCCGGGGGCTTCCGTTTCGCCGCCAGGGGCTTCCGTTTCGCCGCCAGGGGCTTCCGTTTCGCCGCCGGGGGCTTCCGTTTCGCCGCCGGGGGCCGCCTCTTGGCCCAGGGAATAGGCCGCGTAGCCGCCGCTTTGCAGCTGGTCCAGGAAGTTTTGGTCAATGGGGGCCCCGTCCTCGGGCCAGGGGGGCTCGCCGGTTTCCTCCAGCACCACCCGGACCCCTTCTTTCACGTCCGGGCCATAGGGGAAAGCCAGGAAGTCGTCCAGGGTAAAGCCGGACTTGAGGGCATAGCGTCTGGTGTCCCAGGGGGAGGGGCCGCCGATTTCAATATACTGCTTTTTCAGCCGGTTGTCCCGGCCCGCCATCATCACATAGTAGCCCGCGTCGTCCTCCCGGAAATAGGCCCGGTCCATATATATGGTCTCCCCGTCCCCGGCGTTGTTTACGTTCAGGGTCACGTCCACCGGGTAGCCCACCTGGATGTTCTCCACCGGGTCCATAATCATGGCCGTGAACTCATAGCTGGAGCTGTTTGGGTTGCCCTCGCCCCAGTAGCCGTTGCTGTTGAAGGTTTGGGCCGGGTAGTCGGAGATGGACACAATTTGGGCTGTGAAGCTCATGCCGTCCCAATAGCTCATTACATTGACCATGTCGCCCACGTTGATTTTGCCCAAAAGGTCCTCGCTAAGCAGGCCGGAGATATAGTATTGCTGGGAGCCGGAAACCACCAGGAAGGGGCGGTTTTCCATCTGGGCGGTCTCGAGGTCCAAAAGGCTGCGGACCTGGCCGTCAATGGTGGCCAGCACCGTGGCGTTTTCCAGGGTGCGCTTGGCTTTGTCCAGCTCCAGCTGGGCCACCTTTTTGTTGTGCTGTAGGCCGGTAATCTCCTGCTTCTTCTCCTTGATGAGCTGGTTCAGCTGGGCGGAGGTGTAGTTCATATCATTATAATTATTACTGGGGGTGGGGCTGGGCGTGGCCGCA
Organism: Acutalibacter intestini; assembly: GCF_034334985.1. Taxonomy (NCBI): domain Bacteria; kingdom Bacillati; phylum Bacillota; class Clostridia; order Eubacteriales; family Acutalibacteraceae; genus Acutalibacter; species Acutalibacter intestini. Next base: position 11,596 of record NZ_JAWXXL010000006.1, read on the forward strand.
AACTGCATGGGGGCCAGCTGCTGGGCCTGGTTTACCGCCGTTTGCCCGGCGGCAGCGCCCCCCATCAGCCCGGGCAGGCTGAAAGCGGCGGAAAACTGGTGGCCGTCCAGGGTGAAGGAGGAGAGGAGCTGGCCGTAGTTGGAGTTATGCTGGCGTACCTCGAAAGTGGCGGCAAAGGGAGACCCCAGGCTGGAGATAGGCTCTCCGGGGCCGGGCGGGGGGTCCTGGTCCTCTCCGTCTCCGCCGTCCTCCTCCTCTTGGCTGGCAAGGTCCAAAACCTCTGGGGAACCCTCCCAGAAAAGGGCCTGGGGGGCTGGCTGGGGCTCTTCGGGACCAGACTCTTCGGGGGCGGAGCTGCCAGGGCCTGGGTCGGGCTCGCCGGAGCTGTCCGGGCCCACGGAGCTGGGCTCGCTGGGGTCGCTGGGCTCGCTGGGGTCCCCGGGGGTGGGGGTAGGCTCCTGGGTGGGAACCGGGGTGGGGGTGGCGGAAAGGCCCAAAAGCTGCCGGAGGAACTCTGGGGACATGGTCCAGCCCTCCTTGCACAAAAACACATAGGGGTCCTCGGAAGTACCCGTGCCCTTATAGGGGATGGAGTCCAGGTCCAGCTTTTGGTACACATTCACGTCCGGGGTGGGGAAGGGCGTGGGGCTGGGGGTGGCCGTGGGTTTTTGGGTGGGCCGGGCGGTAGGCCGGGCCGTGGGCCGGGCGGTGGGCCGGGCGGTGGGCCGCACCGTGGGCCGGGTGGTGGGCCTGGGGGTGGAGTAGGGCTTGGTGTTTTGCAGCTTTTTCAGCTGGCGGTTGGCCTCGTCTATTTTCACGTCCACCTGGGCCACGGCGATCTCTTTGGCGCGCACGTCCAGCTCCAGGGGGGTCTTGTCATATTGCAGCAGGGGGGTGCCCACCGTGACCTCCTGGCCCTCTGTGACAAGGATTTCGCTGATGGTCTTGCTGCCGTCCGCGTAAAGCTCTTGGACAAAGTCAGAGACCACGGTGCCCTGGGTGTTGGTCTCTCCAGAATATTCGGGGTAGGCCACATGCATGGCGGGCTGCACGGTTACGGTTTTCTGGTCGTTCTGGTACTGAATAAACAGGGACGCCCCCAGAACCACCGCCGCCGTAACAGCCAGCGCCACGGCCAGGATGATCAGCCGCCGCCGAAGATTTTTTTTATTGCTCATCAGACGTTTCCTCCCCCTTTACGGCGCTGTTTTGTTCCCGCTGCTGGCGTTCCAGGGCGGCGATAATGGTTTTCCCGCTAATGGGCTGGAAAGCGGGGCTTTCAGAATTCCCAAAGCCCTGTGGACTTTGGGAATTCTTTGGTTCCGGGGTGATTGAGGGGGCCGCTGCCTCTCCGGCGGGCTGGGGTGCGGCTGGCTCCCCGGTGCTTTGGGGGGCTGCTGCTTCTCCGGCAGGCTGGGGGGCGGCTGGCTCCCCGGTGCTTTGGGGGGCCGCTGCTTCTCCGGCAGGCTGGGGGGCGGCAGGGGCCTTTGGCTCCTGGGGCTTGATTCGCCCCCAGAGCTTCTTCCAGACCTCTTTAGGGGCCAGGGATTCCCCGGCGGGCTGGGGGGCCGCTGCCTCTCCGGCGGGCTGGGGGGCTGCTGGCTCCCCGGTGCTTTGGGAAGCCGCTGCTTCCCCGGCAGGCTGGGGTGCGGCAGGGGCCTTTGGCTCCTGGGGCTTGATTCGCCCCCAGAGCTTCTTCCAGACCTCTTTAGGGGCCAAGGATTCCCCGGCGGGCTGGGGGGCTGCTGGCTCCCCGGTGCTTTGGGGGGCTGCTGCTTCTCCGGCGGGCTGGGGGGCGGCAGGGGCCTTTGGCTCCTGGGGCGCTGGTTTTGGGGGCTTTGGGCCCGCTGCCTGGCTTTGGGTGGGGCGGCCCGCCCGGTCCACCAAAAGCCCGTCCCGAATGTGCAGGGTGCGCTTGGCGTGGGCCGCGATTTCCGGCTCGTGGGTAATCATCACAATGGTGACCCCCTCCTGGTTCAGGCGCTGGAAAATCTCCATAATCTGTTCGCCAGACTGGGTGTCCAGGGCCCCGGTGGGCTCGTCGGCCAAAAGAATTTTCGGGTTGTTGACAATCGAGCGGGCGATGGCCACCCGCTGGCACTGGCCGCCAGAGAGCTGGGTGGGCTTAAAGCCGGTGCGGTCCCCCAGGCCCACCCGCTCCAGGGCCCGGCGGGCAATCTCCAGCCGTTCCCGGCGGCGCACCCCGGCATACAGCAGGGGCAGGGCCACGTTATCCAGGGCGGACTGCCGGGAGAGCAGGTAAAAGCTTTGGAACACAAAGCCAATGCTGCGCAGGCGCACCTGGGACATAGCTTTTTCGCCGATTTGGGCAATGTCCTGGCCCTCCAGAATGTACTCCCCAGAGGAGGGGCTGTCCAGGCAGCCGATAATATTCATCAGGGTGGTTTTGCCCGAGCCCGAGGGGCCCATAATGGCCAGGTACTCGCCCTCTTCCACAGAAAGGGAGATCCCCTTGAGCACCGGAACCTCCAGCTTGCCCTGGAGGTAGGTTTTTTCAATGTTCCGCAGTTCAAGCATCATCTTGCCAAGCCCTCCGCGCCGTCCTCCAGCAGGGAGGAGCCCTCTGTGTTTTCATCGCCCTGGGGGTCTGCGCCCTCCTCTGTCTTCACCGTGTTGTTTTCGGGCGCGTTAAAGCCAGCGTCTGGGGCCGCGTCCGTGTCTGGGTTCACCCCCAGGCCGGGGTCCAGCGTTTCGCCGCCCAGGTCCTCGTCGGTTTGGGCGCTGGCGTCCGTGGTGGTGGGGCCGCCTGCCACCAGGCCCTCTTTGGGCATGGCGATGTAGTCGGCGGGGGCCAGGCCGTCCTTAATCTCATACAGGGCTTCCCCCTGGTCATACTCGCCCAGCAGCACGGCCCGGCGCTCCAGGTTGTCGTTTTCGTCCGCCGCCCACACAAAGCTGCCGCCCCCCTCGCTGACCACATAGGCGGCGGGCAGCCACAGCCCGGTGCGCTGGGAGCTGACCCCGTAGTCGGGCTCGATGTACACGTGCTGGCCCAGGATTAGGCCCTCCAGGCTGTTCAGGGCCACGTAGAAGTTATACTTCGTGCTCTTTTCCGCGCCGCTATCTCCCCAGCCCATGCTGGCCTGGGTGTTGTCCTGGATATTTTCCGAGTAGTTGATGGGCTGGACCACGCCCTGCCAATAGGTTTCTGGGTCCAGCCGGGACCGGACGATGACGGACTGGCCCTCGTAGATAGCGTTGGGGTTCAGCTCGGTAACCGTGCCCTTTACTAGGTACCCCCCGGAAGAGAGGATGCTGATAAAGGGCAGGGGGTTGCCGTTGGCGTCTGTTTTAGGGGTGGCGTTCACCTCTCGCACGGTGCCCTCCACCTCGGAAAAAACCTCCGCGTTGTCCAGGGAGTCCCGCAGCTTTTCCAGCTCGCTCTGCTTTACGCTGCGGTTATACTCCGCCACGGTTACCTGGTACTCCGTGTCCTGAATCTCCACGGTATATTTGTACTGGTCGTCCTTGCTGGCCTTTTTCTTTTCCGCCTCCAGGGTTTTAATCTGGTCCTTGAGGGTGCTGATCTGGTTAGCGATGCCCTCCAGTTCCAGCTCCGCCTGGCGGATGGAGAGCTGCATCTCCTCGGTGTCGTAGATAAAGAGCACGTCGCCCACCCGCACGGGGTCCCCCTCTTTCACCATAATATCCGCCACGGTGCGGGAGTCGTCTTTGCTCACCTTTGTCAGCTGCTGGGGCTCCACCAGGCCGGCGAACACCGGGTTCGCGCTGGCGCTGGAGCCGGTGATGGAGGCCACGGAGCGAACGTACACGGGGTCGGCGCCGCTGGCCGCCAGGTAGCCCCGAAGCCAGAAAAACCACACGCACAGGCCGATGACAGCCACAGCCGCCGCGCAGGCCAGCACCATGAGGGCAATCTGTTTTTTATCCCGGGGACCGGGGGTTTTGTTAATCGTTGTATTTTCCATAAACCAATGCGCTCCTTGTTATTTGGGCAGCAGTTACCCATCATCTACCATATATTATACATCAACCGCGAAGACATATCAACAGGTTTTTTGTGGTCCACCTCCTAGGGGCTGTTTTTAAGGCAACACCGCACAATTCGCGGCTGGCGCCTTTTCAGGCTTTTTTTAGGCCGAAGCCGCCATGTTTGGGCAAAACAGACCGTGTTTTGGCGTTGCCAAATAGGCTCTACCAGTTAAGAAGCGGGGGTTTGGGGAAAAGGTTGCGGTTGCTTTTTATTTTTTTGGAGGATATAATAGGGGGCAGGCCAACAAGGAAAGAGCAAACAGGCGGCAAAGGCCAAAGGGCGGGGGCCCGTATTGGCAAAAGAGAAAACGGGCGGGGCCCCATTGGCCAAAAATACAGGGATAAAATACCAACGGGAGGCACCAATGGCAAAGAAATATTACGCCGTGCGCAGCGGCAAAGGCGGCAAGGGAATCTACTTTACATGGGAGGAGTGCAGGCGCCAGGTCCACGGCGTGGCCGGGGCTGTGTATAAAAGCTTCCCCACCCTACAGGAGGCCCAGGCGTTCCTGAAAGGCGGGGAAGATATAAAGGGCGCTGGCTTTACCGACAGAGAGGAGGCCCCAAAAGCCGCTGGCCCTGGAGGCCAGGGCAGGGCCGTGGCCTATGTGGACGGCAGCTATGACCAGCGCACCGGGGACTTTGCCTGCGGGGCGGTGCTGTTCTTTGGGCAGGAGCGGCGGGAGTTTTCCCAAAGGTTCACAGACCCCCAGCTGGCCCAAATGCGCAACGTGGCCGGGGAGATTATGGGCGTGCTGACCGTGCTGCGCTACTGCCAGGAGCAGGGCGTTCCGGCGGTGGAGATTTACCACGACTACGAGGGCCTGGCCCGCTGGGCCGACGGCAGCTGGAAGGCCAACAAGCCCGGCACCCAGAGCTATGCCGCCGCCTGCCGGGAGGCGGCAAAGACCATGGAGATTCGCTTCGTCAAGGTCAAGGGGCACTCGGGCGACAAGTACAACGATCGGGCCGACCAGCTGGCCCGGCGGGCGCTGGGGCTGTAGGGCGGCTTGCGCGCTGCCTTAATTTCCCCGCACGGCCTTTTCCAGCCGCTCCAGGGCGGCCTGAATGACCCGGCGGGGCGCGGCCAGGTTCACCCGCTCGAAGCCCGCGCCCTCTGGGCCGAACACATAGCCCTCGTCCAGGAACAGCTGGGCCTTTTGCACCATCAGCTCTTCCAGCTCCTCCTGGGTTTTGCAAAGGGCGGTGCAGTCCAGCCACAGCAGGTAAGTGCCCTGTAGCTCTACAGGCTTGATCTCCGGCAGCCGCTGGTTGATAAAGTCCACGGCCAGCTGGCGGTTGGCGTCAATCACCTGTAGCATCTCCTCCATCCAGGCCTCGCACTGGGTATAGGCCACGCGGCAGGCCTCCAGCCCCAGGGCGGCGGGGCCGTGGTCGCAGAACTTCTGCTGCACGGCCTGGAACCGCTCCCGGTGGTTGGCGTTGGGGATGATGATATTGGAGGTCTGCATGGCCGCCAGGTTAAAGGTTTTGCTGGGGGCCGTGCACACAATGATGTCGTCCCCGGGCTGGGCGGCGTTGGAGATTACCGTGTGGCTGTGGCCGGGCAGGATGATGTCAAAGTGAATCTCGTCGCTAAGGATGCGCACCTGGTTCTCCCGGCAAATGTCGCAGACCCGGGCCAGCTCTTCCGGGGTCCACACCCGGCCCACGGGGTTGTGGGGGCTGCACAGAATCAGCATTTTATTTTTGGGGTCCTGGGCCAGGGCTTCCAGCAGGGCGAAGTCTATGGAATAGGCGTGGTCCTGGTAGACCAGGGGGCAGCGGGCCGCCTGGCAGCCGTTGGACTCAATGGCCATGTAAAAGGGGTAGTACACAGGGGTCATGATAATCACCCCGTCCCCGGGCTGGGTATAGGCGGCCACAGCCATGACCAGGGCCGCCACCACCCCGTGGGTGCAGCAGATCCACTCTGGCTCAATATGCCAGTGGTGGCGCTTTTCCATCCACTGGCACACAGCGGCCCGGTACTCGTCCGTGGGGCCGGTATAGCCCAGAATATGGGTGTCCATGTACTCCTTTAGGCCAGCGGCAATCTCCGGCGCGTTTTTAAACTCCATGTCCGCCACCGAGAGGGGCACCACGTCCGGCCCCACCTGGGGGTTCTTTTTTTTCATCTCGTCCCATTTTCCGCTGCCGCAGTGGGAGCGGTCGAGAAGGGTTTCAAAATCGTATTTCATGGGTTGCTCCTCCTTTTGCTTTTAAGGCAACCCCGCACAAAGATTGCGCGTGAGTCGCGCAGTCAATTTTTTCGTCAGAGTGTACAGCTTGGGTGCGGCCAATCAGACCATTTATGGTAGAGCACGAAGTGCTCTTTAGCACGAAGTGCTCTTTAGCACGAAGTGCTCTTTAGCACGAAGTGCTCTTTGCGATATTCTGGCAAGCGAAAGCTGTGCGCAATAGTATGGTTGTACTATGACGGAAAAAGTGCAGGCAAATCGTGTGCAAAGCCCACGAGCAAACTTGCTCGTGCGGTCTTTGTGCGGTGTTGCCTTAAGTCGATTGTTTTTTGCTGTTTTATATCTTTCTTTTTATCTTTCTTTTATCTTTCTTTTATCTTTCTTTTATCTTTCTTTTATCTTTCTTTTATCTTTCTTTTTATCTTTCTTTTATCTTTCTTTATATCCTTTTTGTTGAGACGGCCCCCTTCTTGGGGGACTGGGTGGGAGCCGTCCGCTGTTGTAAAAATCTCGCTTCGCGGATTTTTACAAGGCGCTGTGTTATGGCGGCGCGGCCTTTGTGCACCTTTTTTTGCCTGTCGTTCAGAGAAAACTGGGCCCCTTTTTCCTCGTTCCGCGCCGCCTAAAGGGCAAGGTCGCCTCCGGCGGCAAGGGGCTTTGCCCCCTTGACCCCTACAAGGGGCCTGACGCCCCTTGACCGCGCAATGTGTCCCACAGATGAGGGATTTCCGCTTTTTTTTGGGCTACACCCCCGCCTTTGGGCAGAATTCCTGCATACAGCACTGGCCGCATTTGGCGGACCGGGCCGTGCACACCGCCCGGCCATGCAGCACCAGCCGGTGGCAGAAGTTATTGGATTCCTCCGGGGGCAGCAGCTCCCGCAGGTCCCGCTCTACCTTTTCGGGGACCTTGGTGGCCGTCAGCCCCAGCCGCCCCGCAATGCGGATGCAGTGGGTGTCGGTGACCACGGCGGGCTTGTGGAAGATGTCGCCCAGGATCAGGTTGGCGGTTTTGCGGCCCACCCCGGGCAGGCTTAATAGGTCCTCCATGTTGTCTGGCACCTGGCCGCCGAAGTCGTCCCGGATCTTCCGGCAGGCCGCCAGAATATCCCGGGCCTTGGCCCGGAAAAAGCCGCAGGAGTGGATGAGCCCGCCAATCTCTTCCTCGGTGCCCTCACAAAAGTCCTCCAGGGTGGGGAACCGGGCGAACAGCGCCGGGGTGACCTGGTTGACCCGGGCGTCTGTGCACTGGGCGGCCAGCCGGGTGGAGATCAGCAGCTGCAAGGGGTCCTGGTAGTCCAAAGAGCACAAGGCGTCGGGATACTCCGCCTTTAGGGCGTCCACGGCCTTTTGGGCCACTTCTTGTTTGGTCATAGGCTTCAGTCCTTTTGAGGTTTTTCTACATGATACACCAAAAACCCGCGCTTGGCAAGGCCGGGAAACAGAGGGGAGTGTCCAAACGCATTGATAAACGAACGAGGCTCCGGCAACGGAACAGTAAAAGTTTCGTCAACCTTTACAAAGGTTGCGGGGTTTTTGGGGGCAGAGCCCCTAAACCGCCGGAGGCCAAAATATCGTCATAAAAAATACTCCTTTTGGGCTCTCCCAAATAGAATTCGGGCTAAAGAGCCGGCGTAAAGCTCTTTAGCCCGTTTTTGGCGGTAAACTAGGCCCGCAGACCTTCCACCACTCAAAGCTTTATGGCTGGAGAAGTCGGCATTTTCTGCGAAAATACCGAAAAGGGCGGAAACATGTTTTGCCTCCGGCGGCTTAGGGGCGTCGGTCTCGGCTGGTCTCGTCTGCCGGCTCGGTCGGGTCAAAACGGTCTCCAGTGGAGACCTTCCCCGCACCTGGACCGCGTCTTTTTTCCATCCCTTTTTGTTTGGGGGGGAATAAGCCCCCTTAGTGCAGGAACAGCGCCTCGTCCTCCTCTTCCTTGCGGGGGGCGAAGGGGTTGGGGGCATGGGGCAGGTAGGCCTTGTACAGGGCGTCGTCGTGGTTATGGCGCACCGCGCACTCCCGGTCGAAGATCATGGTGGCCACGTCGTCTGGGGCGCAGGGGGTCCACTCTGGCAAAGAGGGGCAGCTGGGCGCCCCGTAGCGGGCAAAGTTTACAAAGCTGCCCGCCATGCGGTCCTCCAAAAGGTCCGAGACCCCGGGAATATCGCAGACAAACACCTTGTCCGTGTTGTGGAAGAAGAAGGGGATGTCCGCGCAGTGCCAGGCGCAGTGGCCGTCGTCCAGGGGCATGTCCAGGTTAAACAGGTAGCAGTAGGTGGGGGCCTGGGGATGGGCGGCTTTTTTGCGGGCGAAGTCCTTGCTGGGTTCGCGGCAGACCCCGTCTAGGCTAAGCAGGTCCACCAGGCACTTTTCCGGGTAGCACTGGCGGAAGGCCTGGGCCAGTTCTTCGGCGTGGCTGCCCAGCTTTTTGCGCAGGATTTCCAGCTGCTCTTCTTGGGTCAGGTTGTATTTGTTGGCAATGCCGGGGCCGAAGTCGAACTCGCCGAACACAGAGCCCACAATGACCGGGATGGTCTTGGCGTGGTCGGTAAAGCCCACGTCCCGGGGGTCACCCACATAGAAGTCGTTTTCAATGGGGCAGTTGCCCACATAGTGGCCCTGTTTTTCAATCTCCGGGGCCACGGCCTTGTAGGCCTCGGCCAGGCGCTCATAGGGCAGGGTTTCCAGCTCTTCCACCTGGGCCTCGGTCAGGCCCAGGTAGTTCAGCATAGCCCCGATCAGGGGCCGGCTGTCGTGGCTTTTGGGCTTCATCATGCCGTCAAACACGCCGCTCATGATAATGCCCTTGTGGAACAGCCCGTCCGCCTTTGGGATCTGCATCAGGTTAAACACCTTGGCCCCGCCGCCGGACTGGCCGAAAATGGTGACGTTGTCCGGGTCGCCGCCAAAATTGGCGATGTTGTCCCGCACCCACTGAAGGGCGGCCACCAGGTCGGCGTTGCCCGCGTTGCCGGAGTTCGCGTATTTCTCGCCGTAGGGGGAGAGGTCCAGGTAGCCCAGGATGTTCAGCCGGTGGTTTAGGGTGACGACCACCACGTCGCCGTACTTGGAGAGATTTTCGCCGTCGTAGCCGATATGTTCAATGGAGGAGCCCGCCGAGAACCCGCCGCCGTGCAGCCAGACCATGACGGGCTTTTTGGCGCTGGGGTCAATGGACTGGGTCCACAGGTTCAGGTACTGGCAGTGCTCGTCCTTGGGCCAGTAGCGGTGGGGCACCATAATTTCTCCTTGGCAGCCCTCCCGGTCCAGCATGGGGGACACGTAGCCATAGGAAAAGGCGTCTTTCACGCCCTCCCAGGGGGCGGGGGGCTGGGGCGCCTGGAAGCGCTGGGCGTCCGCGTACTTAATGCCGTGGAAGGTATAGGTGCCGTCGATGATGAACCCCCGCAGCTTGCCCGCCTGGGTCTGTACCACAGGCTCGGTTTTGGTGCATACAAATTGTTTTGCCATGGAAACACGTTCCTTTCTTTAGAAAAATCTCATCCATATTATAGCTTAAATTTCCGCTCGTTGCAAGGGGTTTCTTGTGGATTGTGGACATTTTGCCTTTTGGGGCGGGGGGCCTGCCGGGCTGCCCCTGGCAGGCCGGTTTTGGGCGGGAGATCCTGGGAATAGGGGCTTTATGGGCGGTCCTTTTGGCCTGTGGCTGCGCGGCCCCTGGGGGAAGCGTCTGGGCGAAACAAGGGGCCCTTGCAATTTCCGGTAAGGGGCGCTATAATAATTGCATAAACAACTATTTTTGCAGAGGAGTGGAAGAGCGTGCGGTTTGTAAACCCTCAAAAGGTTTGCCGGGGCATGGAGCTGGGGGAGGTGCCCCCCAGCGGGCAGATTGTGAAAGACGCCCTAAACGTGGCCTGGCCCTCGGTGCTGGAATCCTTTTTCGTGTGCCTGGCCGGCCTGGTAGATACCATCATGGTGGGGTCCCTGGGCTCTTACGCCATTGCCGCGGTGGGGCTGACCACCCAGCCAAAGTTTTTGGGCCTGGCCGTTTTTCTCTCGCTGAACGTGGCGGTCTCCGCCATTGTGGCCCGGCGCAGGGGGGCCGGGGACCGGGAAAGCGCCAACCGGGTGCTGCGCACCGCGCTGCTGGCCACCGTGGCCCTTACCCTGGTGGTCAGCCTGGTTTTTGTGGCCTTTGCGGGGCCCATTATCCGCATGGTGGGCTCAAAGCCGGACACCCACCCGTACGCGGTGGAGTATTTGCAGATTATTATGGGCGGCCTGGGCTTTTCCACGGTTTCCCTGGCCCTGAACGCGGCCCAGCGGGGGGCCGGGAACACCCGCATTGCCATGGTTACCAATATCATCTCCAATGGGGTGAACGTGGTTTTCAACTACCTGCTGATTGGGGGAAACTTCGGCTTTCCCGCCCTGGGGGTGCGGGGCGCGGCCCTGGCCACGGTGATTGGCACAGTGTGCGCCTGCGCCCTTAGCCTGGCCTCTGTACTTAAGAAAGACGGCTTTTTGAACCTGCGGTCCGTAAAGGGGTGGCTGGCGGACCGGGCCAGCCTAAAGTCTTTGGCCAACGTGGGCTCCAGCGCCTTTGTGGAGCAGCTGTGCCTGCGGGTGGGCTTTCTGCTGTTTGCCATGACGGTGGCCCACCTGGGCACCACCGAGCTGGCCGCCCACCAGATTGGCATGAACATGATGAGCATGTCCTTCTCCTTTGGAGACGGGCTCTCGGTGGCCGCGGTGACCCTTATTGGCCAAAGCCTGGGCCGCAAGCGGCCGGACATGGCCAAGCTGTATGGCAATGTCTGCCAGAAGATTGGGCTCATCTGCGCCTTTGGGGTGGCTGTGGTGTACTTCCTCTTTGGAAAAGAGATTTTTATGCTCTTTTCCCATGAACAGGTGATTTTGGACTATGGCGTGACCATTATGCGCATTCTTAGCATTACGCTGTTCTTCCAGATTGAGCAGGTGACGGTGTTCGGCTGCCTGCGGGGGGCGGGGGACACCAAGTTTACCGCGCTGGTTTCCCTGATTAGCGTTACCCTGGTTCGCCCGGGGCTTAGCTGGCTGCTGTGCTACCCTCTGGGCGTTGGGCTCATCGGGGCCTGGCTGGGCACCTTTTGCGACCAGGTGCTGCGCTTTATCCTGACGTTCCTGCGCTTCCGCCAGGGCGGGTGGATGAAGATTCGGCTGTAAAAAAAGCGTCCAAGGGTCAAAAGCGCCGGCATGTCCCCGGCGCTTTTCGCGTATGATGGAAGGGACGGCCCCGCCAGAGCCCGCCCGATGCCAAACAAACCCGGAAAACAAAAGGGATTTTTTTACTTTTTTTCCACCGGTTTTTTGGATAAGGCTTAATTGACAGGTGAAATATCGATAAAAAATTATCGATATAGGCCCTCAAGATTAAGAAAATTTCTGATTGCAAAAATTCCACGAAAATGCTAAAATAATGTCAGACAGCCCCACAATATTTTCTTAGGAGGTCAATTTCATGAAAGTAACAGTGTGTATCGGCAGTTCCTGCCACATAAAAGGGTCCCGCCAGGTGGTGGAGCAGCTTCAGCAGCTCATCGCGGACAACGGACTGAAAGACAAGGTGGACCTGGGCGGCACTTTCTGCATGGGCAAGTGCCAGCAGGGTGTGTGCGTTACGGTAGACGAGCAGTTCCATTCTGTTTCTCCCGAAACGGTGGAAGAGTTTTTTGAGACCAACATTAAGGCCAAGGTTTAAAAAAAGCCGGCTTTCAGTTTTATAGCGAAAGGAGACTGCCCCAATGCCGGAATCTCTGCGGCTGAAGAAATCGAACTGTAAAAACTGCTATAAATGTATCCGCCATTGTCCTGTAAAGGCCATCCGCTTTTCAGGCAGTCAGGCCCATATCATTCACGACGAGTGTATTTTGTGCGGCCAGTGCTTTGTGGTCTGTCCCCAAAACGCCAAGGAGATTGTGGACGAGACCGAAAAGGCCAAGGTGCTGCTGCAAAGCGGCGCGCCGGTCATTGTCAGCCTGGCGCCCTCTTTTGTGGCAAACTACCCCGGGGTGGGCATTGGCTCCATGAAAAAGGCCTTAAAGCAGCTGGGCTTTATGGACGTGGAAGAGACCGCCCTGGGCGCCACCATGGTGAAGAGCGAGTATGAACGCATGCTGAAGGAGGACGGCCGGGACGTGGTGATTAGCTCCTGCTGCCACTCTGTCAACCTGCTGATTCAAAAGCACTTCCCCGCCGCCCTGGAATTTTTGGCGGACATTGATTCCCCCATGATGGCCCACTGCAAAGACATTAAGCGCCGGGTGCCCGGGGCAAAGACCGTATTCGTTGGCCCCTGCGTGGCCAAAAAGGACGAGGCCGGCCGCTACGAGGGCGTGGTGGACTGCGTGCTCACCTTTGAGGAGCTGACCCAATGGCTGGAGGCCGCGGGGGTGAAGCTGGAGAAAGAGCTGGACCACGAAGAGTGCAGCCGGGCCCGGTTTTTCCCCACCACGGGGGGCATCCTTAAGACCATGTCTCTGGACGCCCCGGGCTATGCTTATCTGGCCCTGGACGGCGCGGAAAACTGCATGGGAGCCCTGCGGGACATTATTGACGGGAAGATTCACAAGTGCTTTATCGAAATGTCCATCTGCGCCGGCAGCTGCGTAGGCGGGCCGGTGATGGAGGACCGCTCGCCGGTGCGGGACTATGTGGCTGTGTCCAACTACGCGGGGGAGAGGGACTTCGAGGTGCGCCAGCCCGAGGCCCGGTCCATGAAGAAGAGCTTCCCCTACCTGGAGATGCAGAGCCAGCAGCCCACCGAGGCGGAGATTAACACCGTGCTGCGCCAGATGGGCAAGTTCAAGCCCTCGCAAGAGCTAAACTGCGGCTCTTGCGGGTACAATACCTGCCGGGAAAAGGCCGTGGCCGTGTGCCAGGGCAAGGCAGAGATCAGCATGTGCCTGCCCTTCCTAAAGGACAAGGCCGAGAGCTTCTCCGACGCCATTGTGAACAATACCCCCAACGGCCTGATTGTGCTCAACGAGGACCTGGAGGTACAGCAGATCAACTCCGCCGCCCGGAAGATTATGAACATCCGCTCCGCCTCCGACGTGCTGGGCGAGCCGGTGGTGCGCATTTTGGACCCCACGGTGTTCCTCAACGTACTGAACACCAAGCGGGACGTGCGGGACCAGCGGGTGTACCTGGCGGAATATAAATGTTATGTAGAGCAGAGCGTGGTCTATGACCGGGACCTGCACATTCTCATCGGCCTGCTGCGGGACATCACGGACGAAGAGCAGGCCCGGGTGAAAAAGGAGGACATCAGCCGCCAGACCGTAGAGGTGGCCGATAAGGTGGTGGAAAGGCAGATGCGCATTGTGCAGGACATTGCCTCTTTGCTGGGCGAGACCGCCGCCGAGACTAAGATCGCCCTGACAAAGCTGAAGGAGTCGATCACCGATGAATGACCTGTGCGCCGATATCGGCTATAAGAGCATCAACCATTTTGGCGAGCAGCTCTGCGGCGACCATGTGGACGTCATTGAGCAGAGCGACGATTCCACCGTGGTGGTTTTGGCCGACGGCCTGGGCAGCGGGGTGAAGGCCAGCATTCTTTCCACCCTGACCTCGAAGATTATCTCCACCATGATGGCCGCGGGCCTGCCCCTGGAGGAGTGCGTCTCCGCGGTGGCGGCCACCCTGCCGGTAAGCTCCGAGCACGGGGTAGCCTACTCCACCTTTACCATCATCCACCTGCTGAACAACCAGACCGCCGAGCTGATTCAGTACGACAACCCCCATGTGATTCTTCTGCGGGACGGGGTGAACTATGACTATCCCAAGACCGAGATGAACATTGGGGGCAAGCAGATTTTTAAGTCCACCATCCCCCTGCGGGAGAACGACGCCTTTATTGCCATGAGCGACGGCTGCCCCCACGCGGGCATTGGCATTGAGTACAATTTCGGCTGGTCCATGGAGGACATCACCAGCTTTATGGAGACCATCATTCTGGCGGGCTATACGGCCAAGACCCTTTCTACCATGCTGGTGGACGAGTGCTACAAGCTGTACGGCGGCCAGCCCAAGGACGACGTGACCTCCTGCGTGGTGCGCATCCGCAAGAGGGAGCCCATGAACATGCTGTTTGGCCCCCCTTCCAACCGAGACGACTGCGACCGGATGATGAGCCTGTTCTTCTCCAAAGAGGGCAAGCACATTATCTGCGGGGGCACCACCTCTACCATTGCCTCCAAGTTCCTGCGAAAGCCCCTGAAGCCCAGCCTGAACTTTGAGGGCTCGGACCTGCCGCCCACCGCCGAGATAGAGGGCGTGGACCTGGTGACCGAGGGCGTGATTACCGTGGCCCGGGTGCTGGAATACGCCAAGGACTACCTAAAGGACAACGACCGGTATGAGGACTGGGGCATGAAGCGGGACGGCGCGGCCATGATTAGCCGCCTGCTGTTTGAGGAGGCCACGGACATCAACTTCTTTGTGGGCCGGGCCATTAACCCCGCCCACCAGAACCCGGACCTGCCCATTACCTTCAGCATCAAAATGAGCTTGGCCGACGAGCTGGTCAGCTGCTTAAAGCAGATGGGCAAGCGGGTGAAGGTCAGCTACTTTTAATGAAAAAACTTGTTCCCGATGAAATACGCGGGGGCTTTTGGCAGACGGGCGCAAGTTTGATTTTTTCCCCCTGAAAGGAGACAGCCAAAGTGAGCCAATCGATTTCACCGGATCAGCTGCATGAGATGCACCAGAAACACCAGATGAGACGTTTTGACACCAAGGTACAGTACTTAAAATATAAGGTTCTTCGGGAGACCGCCCGGCTTGCCTGGGAGGATAAGATCCTGGAGAATATGATGGATATTCCCAAGACCATCGTCCCCGGCAAAGAGCCCACCATGCGCTGCTGCGTATACAAAGAGAGGGCCATTTTGGCCGAGCGGGTGAAAATGGCCATGGGCGGCCACGCGGACAACCCCAACATCATTGAGGTCATTGACATTGCCTGCGACGAGTGCCCCGCCGCCGGGTACGAGGTCACCGACTCCTGCCGGGGGTGCCTGGCCCACCGCTGCGAGGACGTGTGCAAGCGGGGCGCCATCTCCTTTGACCACAACCATGTGGCCCACATTGACAAGACCAAGTGTGTGGAGTGCGGCCAGTGCGCAAAGGTCTGCCCTTACTCCGCCATTGTGGACCGCAAGCGCCCCTGCCAGGTGGCCTGCAAGGTGAAGGCCATTACCATCAACGAGGACAACGCGGCGGCTATAGACGACAGCAAGTGCATCCAGTGCGGGGCCTGCGTGTATATGTGCCCCTTTGGCGCGGTAACCGATAAGTCCTTTATGCTCAACGTCATTGATATGCTGAAAAAGAGCGAGAACAACACCCAGTACAAGGTGTACGCGGTGGTGGCTCCCTCCATTTCCAGCCAGTTTACCTACGCCAGCCTGGGCCAGGTGATTACCGGCCTGAAGGAGCTGGGCTTCTTCACTGTCATCGAGGCGGCCCTGGGCGCGGACATGGTGGCCATGGAGGAGTCCCGGGAGCTGGCGGAAAAGGGCTTTTTGACCAGTTCCTGCTGCCCGGGCTTTGTGGCATACATCAAGTCCGCTTTCCCCGAGCTGCAAGAGCATATCTCCCACAACCTGTCGCCCATGGCCCGGCTGGCCAAGTACCTGAAGGAGACCGACCCCACCGCCAAGGTGGTGTTTATCGGCCCCTGCACCGCCAAAAAGGCCGAGGCCCGCCAGGAGCGGGTGCGCCCGCTGATTGACACGGTGCTGACCTTTGAGGAGCTTCAGGCCCTGTTTGACAGCCGGGACCTGGATATTACCAGCCTGCCCGAGGACGTGCTGGACAACGCCTCGTACTATGGGCGCATTTTCGCCCGGTCCGGGGGCGTGTCCGACGCGGTGGCCCAGGCTATGAAGGAACAGGGCATTGCGTTCGACCTAAAGGCCGTGCCCTGCGACGGCATAGAGGCCTGCCGCCTGGCCCTGCTGAAAAAGAGCAAGAACGCCCTGGCCGGAAACTTTATTGAGGGCATGGCCTGTGTGGGGGGCTGCATAGGCGGCGCGGGCTGCCTGACCCACGGCGAGAAGAACAAGGCCGAGGTGGATAAGTACGGCCGGGAGGCCATGGAAAAAACCATTGGAGACGCGGTGTCCATCTACAACATCTAAACAAAAACGCGGCGCAACAAAAGGGCGGGGGCAAAAACCCTCCGCCCTTTTCAGCTTTGCAAGTGAGGTCAAGATTTTTGGGCCCTGGACGCGGTAAGATAAATGCGAAAGATCCCTTTGGGCAGTGGAGGTAAAGCCAATGGTGGAGTGGAACCAGACGGTGCAGAAGATGATCGACTGGCTGGAGGCGCATTTGACCAGCGAGTCCCTGCTGGGGGAGATGTCCCGGCAGGTGGGGTACTCGCCCTATTATTGCTCCACGCTGTTCCACCGGGTGGTGGGGACCACCATCAAGAGCTACGTGGCTGGCCGCAGGCTGGCCCGGGCCGCATATTATATTAGTCCGAAATGCTCCAGGGCTTTCTCAATGCCGTCCTGGTCCACCGGGGCGGTTATGTAGTCCGCGGCGGCTTTGGCCGCCGGGGTGCCGTTGCCCATGGCCACGCCGGCGCCCGCCCAGCGGAGCATGGTCTGGTCGTTGTCTCCGTCGCCGAACACCATGACCTCTTCCCGGCTTATGCCAAAGTACTTGGCCGCGGCCCCAATACCGACCTCTTTGCCGCCGGTTTTGGGAATTACATCATAGACATTCCCGCCTGCGCTGGTGGGGTAAATATGCCGCAAGGGGGCCAGGTGGGCCAAATCCTCGGGGGCATAGATGAGAAATTGCAGTACTGGGTGCTCCTGTAGCCGGGCTGTGTCATAGGCGGCCTGGGGAACAGGCAGCCCCCCGAACAGAAAGTGCGCGTCAATGGCGGGAGAGGGGAGGGTGTAGAAATACTCCGTTTCTTCAATAATCAGGCTGGGAAACCCCTCCCGGCGGGAGATATCCACCAGCTGGCGGATATCCCCCGGATCATGGGCCAGCCGGTGGATCACCGTTCCGTCCCGCAGAAAGACCAGCTGGCCGTTCATGGTAACAAAGCCGTCAAAGGGGAAGTGCTCCTCCATAAAAGTGACCATGGCTGGGAAACGCCCGGTTGCTACCAATAATTTCACGCCCTTTTCCCGCAGCCGGAAAAGGCTCTGCTGGGTGGAGGCAGGCATTACGCCGCCGTGGCCGTGGTCCAGCAGGGTGCCGTCGATATCGAAAAAAACCGCTTTTATCACAAAATCATTCCCTTTTTTACGTTGCCGCCCTACCTGAAAGGCGGTTTTTCCAGTTTTTAACTGCGTTTGCGATACCGCTCCACCATCAGGTTAGCGCATTTATAGATGTCGCCCCCGCCCAGTGTCAAGATCAGGTCCCCGGGCTGGGCGTGGTCCATTACATAGTCGGCAATTTCGTCGAAGCTCTGGAACCAGCGGCTGCCGGGCACTTTTGCCGCCAGGTCGCTGGTGTGGATGTTGTAGGTGTTTTCCTCCCGCACCGCCAAAATCTCGGTCATCACCAAATGGTCGGGGATGGACAGGGCCTGGGCGAAGCCGTCCAAAAAGGTGTAGGTGCGGGAAAAGGTGTGGGGCTGGAACACGGCCCAGACCTGCCGGTAGCCCATTTTCATGGCAGAGGAGAGCACGGCCCTCAGCTCGGTAGGGTGGTGGGCGAAGTCGTCGGCCACGGTAACGCCGCCGAACTTGCCCAGCATTTCAAAGCGCCTGTGCACGCCGGTAAAAGCCTGAAGAGAGCGGCAAATGCTCTCTGGGCTGATCCCCAGAGAATGGGCGGCGGCGGCGGCGGCCAGGGCGTTTAGCAGGTTGTGCTTGCCGGGCACCGAAAGGTTTACCCGGCCCAGGGGGGCTCCCTGGTGCGTTAAGGTGAAGTCCTCGCAGGCGGTGGGCTCTTCGTTGAGCTGGGTGGGGTAATAATCACAGGAGGGGTCCATGCCAAAGGTGACAACCTCCTTGTCCCTCTGCCCGGACACCGCCGCCATGGCCCGGGGGTCTCCGCCGTTGACCACCAGCCGCCCGCTGGTCTGGCTGGCAAACTGGGTAAAGGACTTGACAATATTATCAATGTTTTTAAAATAGTCCAGGTGGTCGGCCTCAATATTTAAAATAAGGGATACGGCGGGGTGCAGCAGTAAAAAGGTGTCCACATACTCGCAGGCTTCGCAGACCATGGTGCCGCTGTGTCCAGCCCGGCCGTTGCTGCCGATGAGAGGAAGTTTTCCGCCGATAATGGCGCTGGGGTCCGCGCCGGCCTCCACCAGAATTTGGGTGAGCATGGCGGTAGTGGTGGTTTTGCCGTGGGTGCCGGAAACAGCCACCAGCTGGGGGTATTGGTCCGTGAGCATTCCTAAAACAGCGGCGCGCTCTAAAGTGGGAACGCCCTTTTCCCGGGCGGCTGCCAGCTCGGGATTGTCGGGCTTACAGGCAGCGGTGTAAACCACGGCCTGGGCGTCGCCGATATTTTCTGGGCGGTGGCCCATATACACCGGGATGCCATAGCTTTTTATGCGGTCCAGGGTGTCGGACTCGTTTTGGTCCGAGCCAGTAATGGCGTAGCCCTTGTGCAGCAGAATTTCTGCCATAGGGCACATGCCCGAGCCGCCAATGCCTACAAAGTGAAGGCGGTGGACAGTATCTAAAAAATTCGGATTGCTTTGCATAGCGAACTCCCTTTCAAAAGACAGTAATACCTATATTATATTGCATAACAGGCGCAAAATAAAGGGCTTTCTGAAAAAACTTTGGAGAGAGGCCTGACACGGCAAAGTTCCCGTTGTCAGGTTTTGGGCGGTATCCCGTAAATATGCACAAATTATAATCGGTATTTTAATATCGATATACATTTTTGCCTCTTCCCTTTTCCGCTGAAATGTGCTATATTATATGTAGTAAGAGGATAAGGCCAGAAAAGAGGTGATAAAAAATGCCAGACCGGTGTGTTTCCAAACAGACCCTGCAAAGGCTGCCGGCATACCTGAATTTTCTCAAAGGGGCCTCCAAGACCCTGGGCAAGCATGTGTCCGCCACAAACATTGCCGAGGCTTTGGGCATC
The DNA here is from genome assembly GCF_034334985.1 of Acutalibacter intestini. Taxonomy (NCBI): domain Bacteria; kingdom Bacillati; phylum Bacillota; class Clostridia; order Eubacteriales; family Acutalibacteraceae; genus Acutalibacter; species Acutalibacter intestini. Next base: position 30,902 of record NZ_JAWXXL010000006.1, read on the forward strand.
AACGACGTGGTGGTGCGCAAGGACCTGGCGGCGGTAAGCAGCCTGGGCAGGCCAAAGGTGGGCTATGTCCGCGCGGAGCTGATTGGCGAGCTGGAACGCTTTTTGGGCTATGACAATACCCAAGACGCCATTTTGGTGGGCGCGGGAAAGCTGGGCCAGGCGCTGCTCTCATACAGCGGCTTCCCCCAGTACGGGCTGAACATTCTGGCGGGTTTTGACGCGGACCCCAGGCTTGCGGACACAGAGGTGGCCGGGAAAAAGATTTTGCCAATGGAACGAATGCCCGGCCTCTGCCACAGGGTGGGGGTGCACATCGGTATTATCACGGTGCCGGGGGAGCACGCCCAGCAGGTGTGCGACCAGCTGATAGAAAGCGGCATTTTGGCGGTGTGGAATTTCGCCAACGCCCACCTGAACGTGCCGGAAGGCATACTGGTGCAAAACGAGAATATGGCGGTATCGCTGGCGCTCCTTTCCAACCACCTGAGAGAACGATTCAGCACAAAATAAACAGCAAAGGATGGGCAATTTCATGGAAACAAATTATGAGATCGTGGAAAACGTGGAAACCTTTGAAAAAATGCTGGCCCGTGTGCGCGAGGCGCAGAAAGTTTACGCCACCTACACCCAGCAGCAGGTGGACGAGATTTTCCGCGCGGCGGCAATGGCCGCGAACTTGCAGCGTATTCCCCTGGCCAGACAGGCCGTGGAAGAGACCGGCATGGGCGTTGTGGAGGACAAGGTTATTAAGAACCACTATGCCGCCGAGTATATCTATAACACCTATAAGAATACCAAAACCTGCGGGGTGATTGAAGAGGACGCGGCCTTTGGCATTCGGAAAATTGCCGAGCCTATCGGCGTAATCGCCGCCGTTATCCCCACCACAAACCCCACCTCTACCGCTATCTTTAAGACCCTGCTGGCCCTAAAGACCCGCAACGGCATTATTATCAGTCCTCATCCCCGGGCAAAGAAGTGCACCATTGCCGCGGCCAAGGTTGTGCTGGACGCCGCCGTAAAGGCCGGCGCGCCCGCGGGCCTGTTTGGCTGGATCGACGCCCCCTCTTTGGAGCTGACCAACCTGGTTATGGCCGAGGCGGACATCATCCTGGCCACCGGCGGCCCCGGCATGGTAAAGTCCGCTTATTCTTCCGGCACCCCGGCTTTGGGCGTGGGCGCAGGCAACGTGCCCGCTATTATTGACGAGACCGCGGACCCCATTCTGGCCGTGAACTCCATTATCCACTCCAAGACCTTTGACAACGGCATGATCTGCGCCTCCGAGCAGTCCGTTATTACCCTAGATCCCCTGTACGACGCGGTAAAGGCCGAGTTTGTCAAGCGCGGCTGCCATATTCTCTCTAAGTCCGAGCTGAACAAGGTGCGCAAGACCATTATTATTAACGGCGCTTTGAACGCCAAGATTGTGGGCCAGTCCGCCTTTAAGATTGCCCAGCTGGCCGGGGTTACGGTGCCCGAGACCACCAAGATCCTCATCGGCGAGGTAGAGAGCGTGGAGCTTTCCGAAGAGTTTGCCCACGAGAAGCTGTCTCCTGTGCTGGCCATGTACCGTGCCAAGAACTTTGAGGACGCTATCCAGAAAGCGGAGCGCCTCATTGAGGACGGCGGCTACGGCCACACCGCTTCTTTGTATATCCATCCGGCCCAGAAGGAAAAGCTCTTGCAGCATCAGCTGGCCATGAAAACCTGCCGCATCCTGGTAAACACCCCCTCCTCTTTCGGCGGCATTGGCGACCTGTACAACTTCAAGCTGGCCCCCTCGCTGACCCTGGGCTGCGGCTCTTGGGGTGGAAACTCCGTTTCCGAGAACGTGGGCGTCAAGCATCTTATCAATATAAAGACCGTGGCCGAGAGGAGAGAAAACATGCTGTGGTTCCGTGTGCCTGAGAAGGTATATTTCAAAAAGGGCTGCATGCCCGTGGCCCTGGAAGAGCTGAAAACCGAGTACAATAAGAAGAAGGCCTTTATTGTTACCGACTCCTTCCTATACAAAAACGGCTACACCAAGCCCCTTACCGATAAACTGGATGAGCTGGGCATTCAGTACGCGATTTTCGGCGACGTGGCCCCCGACCCCACCCTGGCCTGCGCCCATGAAGGCGTGAAGCAGCTGCGCAGCTTTGAGCCCGACGTGATCATTGCCCTGGGCGGCGGTTCTCCCATGGACGCGGCCAAGATCATGTGGGTGCTGTACGAGCATCCGGACGCGGACTTCCAGTCCATGAGCATGGACTTTATGGACATCCGCAAGCGTATTTACAAGTTCCCCAAGATGGGCCAGAAGGCCATGATGGTGGCCATTCCCACCTCTTCCGGCACGGGTTCCGAGGTGACCCCCTTCGCCATTATCACCGACGAAAAGACCGGCACCAAGTGGCCTCTGGCGGACTACGAGCTGCTGCCCACCATGGCCATTGTGGACGTGGACAACATGATGAGCCAGCCCAAGGGCCTGACCAGCGCCTCTGGTATTGACGCCATGACCCACGCTATTGAGGCCTACGTGTCCATTATGGCCTCCCAGTTTACCGACGGTCTGGCCCTACAGGCTATCAAGGCGGTGTTCCAGTACCTGCCCTCCGCTTATGAGAACGGGGCCAACGACCCCATTGCCCGTGAGAAGATGGGCGAGGCCAGCTGCATTGCCGGTATGGCTTTTGCCAACGCTTTCCTGGGCTTGAACCACTCTATGGCCCACAAGCTGGGCGCCTACCACCACCTGCCCCACGGCGTGGCCAACGCGGTAATTTTGACCGACGTCATCCGCTATAACGCCGCCGAGGTCCCCACCAAGATGGGCACCTTCTCCCAGTACCAGTATCCCCATGCCAAGGCCCGCTACGCGGAGATTGCCCGGGCCTGCGGCCTGCCCGGCAATAACGACGACGAGCTGCTGGAGAGCCTGATTGCCGCCCTGGAGGAGCTGAAGGAGAAGATTGGCATTAAAAAGACCATCAAAGATTACGGCGTAGATGAGAAGTACTTCCTGGATACCCTGGACGAGATGGTGGAAAACGCCTTTAACGACCAGTGCACAGGCGCCAACCCCCGTTATCCGCTGATGAGCGAGATCAAAGAGATTTATCTGAAGTGCTATTACGGCAAATAATTTAGGAAGGGGCATTCACAATGACTTTGGAAAATGCAAGAATTATAGCGGCACGTACCTCCAAAACCGTTTATCGGGAAGACGACAAGGTAATCAAGGTTTTTGACGAGGGTTATTCGAAGGCTGATATTTTGAACGAGGCCCTAAACATTGCCCGCGTGGAAGAGACCGGCATCTCTATGCCCCATGTGCAGGCCGTAGAGATGGTAGACGGCAAGTGGGCCATTGTCACAGACTATATTGAGGGCAAAACCCTGGACCAGCTGATGAAGGAAAACCCGGAGAAGAAGCAGGAGTACCTGGAGCGCCTGGTGGAGATCCAGATTGAGCTGCACACCAAGACCGCCCCCATGCTGAACCTGCATTATGACAAGATGCGCCGGAAGATTGCCCAGACCGGCCTGGACGCCACCACCCGGTATGAGCTGGACGCCCGGCTGGACAGCCTGCCCAAGCACCGCAAGCTGTGCCACGGCGACTTTAACCCCAGCAACGTGATTATTAAGCCTGACGGCGGCTACGCGGTTCTGGACTGGGCCCATGCTACCCAGGGCAACGCCAGCGCGGACGTGGCCCGCACCTATCTGCTGTTCTGGCTCAACGGAGACATGGACGGCGCGGAGAAGTACCTGGAGCTCTTCTGCAAAAAGACCGATACCGCCAAGCAGTATGTGCAGAAGTGGCTGCCCATTGTAGCGGCTTCCCAGTCTGTAAAGGGCAAGCCCGAGGAGAAAGAGTTCCTCATGGGCTGGGTCAACGTGGTAGAATACGAATAACCAGCGCAAGCGCTGGACCATTCGTCGCGGGGGCAACGCAAGCGTTGCATCATTAGTCGCGGGGGCGTTCGCTCCGGCTCACTTGCCGGTGGAAACCGTAAGTTGAGCCAGCGCGGCAGCGTGGACGCCGCGTCCTTTTCGCGGGGGCGCGCAAAGCTACGCGCTGTGGGAGTGGAAACCCTTCGGTGAGCTAACGCGTTTTTGGGGTGCTTCCGTGGGAGTGCGATGCGCGGTTCTTTATCGAAAAGATTGCGATTTGGTGAATATTCATTTTGGAAAGGGGGAGGTCCGTTTGTGGGCTTCCCCTTCTTTCCGATATACATAGAATTGGAATGGATGTGATTTTATGAAAGCCAATTATTTCTTGGGAAATGGCCAGTTTGAATTGCGTGAGGGAGAGCTGCCCCATCCCGGCCCCGGTGAGGTGCTGGTGAGAAATATGTTCTGCGGCATTTGCGGCACCGACGTGCACATCTCCCGTGGAGAGCCGGGGTCTGCCGACGTGACCCCGCCGGTGGTGCTGGGCCATGAGTATTCCGGCGTGGTAGAAGAGCTGGGACCCGGGGTAGAGGCCTTGGCAGTGGGGGACCACGTAACCATTGACCCAAACATCTACTGCGGTCAGTGCGAGTACTGCCGCGGCGGCAAAAAGCAGCTATGTCCCTCCATGCAGGCGGTAGGCGTTACCCGGGACGGCGGCTTTGCCCAGTACAGCCTGGCGCCAGCGGCCCAGGCCTTCCGGCTGAATCCGGCGGTGGACTTTAAGGCCGGCGCTATGGCCGAGCCCCTGGCCTGCTGCCTCCACGGCATGGATCTGGCGGCCATCCAGCCGGGACAGACGGTGTGCGTTGTGGGGGGCGGGGCCATTGGTCTGATGATGCTCCAGCTGGCCAAGCTTTCCGGCGCGGCCAAGCTGATTCTTAGCGAGCCGAATCAGGCTCGCCGTCAAGTGGCTCTGGAGCTGGGCGCGGACCTGGCCATTGACCCCACCCAGGAAGAGCAGCGCCGCAAGGCGGAGGGTACCGCCGACGTGGTCATTGAGTGCGTGGGCAACAACCCGGCGGTGGCCAGCGCCTTTGCCTATGCCAATAAGGGCGCGACCATTGTGTTGTTCAGCGTGCCCAAGCCAGAGGCCGAGTTTCCGGTAAAGCTCTTTGACGTCTATAAGAAGGAGCTGACCATTAAGGGTTCCTTCGTGAATCCAGATACCCATGCCCGGGCCGTGGCACTGATCAACAGCGGCAAGGTGCGCTTTGACTCCATCATCACCCATACCTATTCCTTGGACCAGCTGCCCCAGGCCATTGCCCAGCAGACCTCGGCGGACTCCATCAAGGTGGTAGTCAGTTGTCAGGAAGCCGGGTAGTAAAAAAGGCGAATGTAGCCCACATGGCCAACCGTTTTCAGGACAATTTCTGGAGGCTGCCCTTTGTGTGGCGGAGTAAAAGGTTTGCCGCCTCCGCTGGTCTCCTCCGCCGATGAAATCGGCTGGGCTCGGTCGGGGCAGAAAGTGCGCCCACTAGGGAGCTTTCCCGCCTCGGCTAAGCGAACCAACGCGTTACGGGGCTACGCTTCGTAACCGGCCCACCCTGTCTTTTTCAAAAGCGGCAGGGAACAAGAAGCAGAGTTCAAGAGCTGCCAAAGGGAACGCCGCGCCGCCAGAGGCTGGGCGTAATATGTGTAACCCCAAATCCCGTCGGGAGGTTGACCCCGGCGGGATTTTCGTGTATAATACAGCGTATAGAAACCAGGTGGAAAGGAAAGTAGACTATGGTAAAGATTCTGACAGACAGTTCCTGCGACCTTAGCCCCGCCCGCTGTGAAGAGCTGGGGGTGGAAATGCTGCCCATTACAGTGAACTTCGGGGAAGAGAGCTACCGCGCTCATGTGGACATATCCAATGAGGAGTTTTACGAAAAGCTGGCGGCGGCCTCTGAACTGCCCAAAACCGCCCAGATTACCCCGGCGTTTTTCGAGAAGAAGTTCCAGGAATATAAGGATAGCGGCGACCAGGTGGTCTGCCTGTTTATTTCCTCCCGCATGAGCGGCACCCTACAGTCCGCCCGCATTGCCAAGGAGCTGGTGGGGGCAGAAAACATCTATCTGCCCGATACCCTAAACGTAACCTTTGCCCTGGGTCTACTGGTAGAAGAGGCCGCGAAAATGCGGGCCCGGGGGCTTTCTGCCGGGGAAATAGCCGAAGAGGTCCTGGGCCTGGTGCCCCGGGTGCGGCTTTGGGCCCTGATTGATGACCTGAAGTACCTAAAGATGGGTGGTCGGCTTTCCGCTACCAGCGCCCTGGTGGCCAGTATTTTGGGTATTTGCCCTATTATTACCTTGCAGGACGGCCTGGTGGAGGTAGTGGGCAAGGCCAGAGGCAAGAAGGCGGCGTTTAAGTTTATGAAGGATATGGTGGAGAAGGAGCCCATTTCTTCCGACTTCTCGGTAACCATAGGCCATGCGGCGGTACCAAAGACCCGGGATGACTTTATAGAGTACATGAGCGCCGAGCTGAAAAAGCGGGAAATCCACAAGCTGGACATTGGCAGTATTGTGGGGACCCATACTGGCCCAGGAGCCTGTGGGCTGGCGTACATTCGTAAATGACCCGCCGTGTTTTTAAAGCGGCAGGGGGGCTGCTGGTTTTGGGGCTGGCTCTGGGGGCCGTTCTGCTGCTGCGGCCTGGCTGCGTAATTTTTGAGGCCACGGGTTTCTACTGTGCTGGCTGCGGCACCCAGCGGATGCTTTTGGCCCTGCTGGGGGGGAAAGTGGCCCTGGCGGCAAGGAATAATATTTTTATGCTGATTTTTCTGCCGGCCACAGCTCTCTACCTTCTTGTAGAGGCGGTTCGCTATGTAAAAGAGAAACCCCCGCTGTGCCGGAGCCGCTGGTTTTGGTCCGTACTATGTGGCGTACTGGTTTTGGCAGGAGTCTTTACCTTGCTGCGGAACCTGCCGGGATTCGGCTGGCTGGCGCCCTTGCCAGCGTAGAGTGGAAACCGCTGGTATATGTGTTCTAAAAATTGAATTTATTCATAAGATATTGCAGCCATCGCATTTAGAAAAAATTATGCGGTGGCTGCTCATTATGAATCTAAATGAAAAATAATTTCAAGTAATATTTGATATATAGAAAAATATTTTTAAAAAATACCTTGCATTCTGCTCCAAGAGGTGCTATGATAAGCTTAAGTTAAGATTTTAGCCAATCGCAAAATAAAAATAAATAGATTGCATGAACAAAAACCGACGGTTAACGGTATGATTCTCTAAAAAACTATTGACGCTGAAGCCCAATAATTCTATAATAGAAAATGTTTGCGACACCATCCGAAAGAACTTTGAAACTACTCCGCCGCGCTTTCACTTTTTGAAGGAAGGGAAGTGAACATGAAGATGGATTATACTCAGTTGGTAACCGAGGGGATCAACCCAAAAACAAGAGAGATCGACCTTTGCGGCACGGAAGAGATTTTGTGGATGATACATTCTGAGGACTGCAAGATAGCGCCTGCCGTGGGGCAGGAACTGCCCAAGATTGCCCAGGCGGTGGAAATGATCGTTGAGGGAATGCAGGAAGGCGGCCGGCTGATCTATGCCGGGGCAGGCACCAGCGGCCGGCTGGGGGTGCTAGACGCCTCCGAGTGCCCGCCCACCTTTGGCACAGACCCAGAAATGGTGGTAGGCATTATTGCCGGGGGAGACAGGGCCCTGCGTATCCCTATTGAAGGGGCGGAGGACAGCGAGGACCTGGGAGCACAGGACGTCGACCGGCTAAACGTGGGCCAAAATGATACGGTAGTGGGCATTACAGCCAGCGGCAACGCCCCATATGTATTGGGAGCGGTGCGGCGGGCCCGGCAGCGGGGGGCAGCCACTGTTGCTTTATGCAACGCCCGCCCAGGAACAGTGATTGACGCGGCAGAGGTGGCCATTGTGCCCGTAGTGGGGCCAGAGGTCATTATGGGCAGTACCCGTATGAAAGCCGGCACGGCGGACAAAATGGTGCTGAATATGATTTCCACTGCTGTAATGGTCCGTCTGGGAAAAACCTATCAAAATTTGATGGTAGATCTTTCAGCCAGTAACAAAAAGCTTCGGGATCGGTCTGTACGTATTATTATGCAGGCGGTGGGAGTTAGCCGCTGGGAAGCAGAAGAGGCTTTGCGGGCTTCTGGCGGCGGGCTAAAGTCCGCGCTGCTAATGCTCTTATGCGGATGCAGCATTGACACCGCCGTTTCCCTGCTGGAACAGGAGCCGAATGTCCGCAAGGCGCACTGGATCTGCTCTAGAGCGGAGGAGCTTCTGCGGCGGGAACTGCCAGGAATGATGTGAGGAAAACATGGAGTATGTGATTGGGATCGACGGCGGCGGTACCAAGACACGGCTGATAGCGGCGGGACGCGGAATGGAACTGCTGTATGAAGCTTTTGGCGGGGGCACGGGCCTTTCTTCTCTACCAGAGGATGTAGTGCGGCACAACCTATTGGTACTGATAGAAAATTTTTTTGCCAAGTCCGGCTTGCCCAGGTCTGGGTGCCGGGGCGTATGCGTGGGTTCCGCCGGGGCGGGACGCCGGAATGCCCAGAAAAAGCTGGAGGAGATATTAAACGGGGTATTGCCCGGTTTTCCGCTGCTGGTGACTACCGACGCCCGGGGGGCATTGCGGGGCGGCGCGGATTCTGGTGTGGGCTTACTATTGATGGCTGGCACAGGCTCTATTTGTTATGGAAGGAATGAGGCGGGCGAGACCTGGCGCGCCGGGGGCTGGGGCCATATTATGGGAGACGAGGGCAGCGGCTATGATATGTCCCGAAAAATTTTACAGGCCGTAGCCTGTCAAGCAGATGGCAGAGGCAAGCCTACCGCGCTGACAGAACTGGTGCTGGAACACTGGAAACTTTCTGGGGTGGATGAACTGGTAGAGGCGCTTTATTACGGAAAAAAGCAAAAAAGTGATGTAGCTGGTCTAGCTTTTTTGTGCGATATAGCTTATAATAAAGGGGACAGGACAGCGCTTCGCATTATGCGTGAGGTGGCGGCGTCTTTAAGAAAGCTGGCCATAGTGGCGGCTGAAAAGCTGTGGGAGCCCGAGAGCCCGGTGCGCTGCGTGTGCGCAGGAGGGCTTTTGGAAAATTCGCCGAACCTAAAAGCGCATGTGCGGGAGGAGTTGGAACGTAAACGGCCCAACATAACCGTGACCTCTCCCCAGTATTGCGCGGCCTGGGGTTGTGCCGCGCTGGCGTGGGAGCAAAATTTCATAGGCAGGTGTTGATGTGTGGCAGGAGTAGTATTGAAAATGAACCAAGTTTTAGAAGACCTTCCGGTCTCTGAACGGAAGGTAGCTAAGTATGTTTTGGAAAACTTAGACAGCATGGTGGGGATTTCGGTGGAGGAACTGGCGGGGAGAAGCGGTTCTAGCCAAGCAGCGGTCGTGCGGTTTTGCAAAAAGCTGGGCTGCAAGGGGTACCGGGATTTTTCCATCCAATTGGTTACCGAGCTGGCCATTGCCCAAAACGCCAATGTGGAAAAGAGCCGCTATACGGATATACGGGAGGGAGACCGGGCGGAGAACGTTATTAAGAAGGTATGCCACCATAATATTCAGGCCATAGAAGAAACTTTGTCCCTGATGGAGCCGGATCTGGTGGAAATGACGGCGGACAAGCTGTTCCACGCCCAGCGGGTAGATCTGTACGCCATCGCGGCCTCTAACCTGGTAGCCCAGGACGCCCAACAGAAGTTTATGCGCATTAATAAGCGGGTAACGGCTTATTCAGACCCCCATTTGCAGCTTTCTTCCGCGGCCTCCCTGACTCCGGCGGATGTGGCTGTTGCCTTATCCTGGTCGGGGGAGACCCGGGAGGTGCTGCAAGCCGCCCAGCTGGCCAAGCGGAATGGGGCGTTTCTCATTGCCATTACCCGCTATGGCCGGGTGAGCCTGGCAGAATACGCGGACGTGCACTTTGGGCTTAGCGCCCCAGAAATGGCCATCCGCAGCGGAGCCATGAGCTCTCGGATTGCCCAAATGACCATGATCGATATTCTTTTTTCCTGTGTGGTCAGCCGCCACTACCAGGAGACCATTCCGTATCTGGAACGCACCCGGCGTGTGGTGCGGGCCGTGCGGTAAAAAAACATAAGAAAAAAGCCCAAGGGAAACCGCTTCCCCTGGGCTTTTTTGCATATACTGTCCGGCGTACAGCATATAAATTGGACACAGCGGTCCCTTACTCTGCCGTAAACATACGATACATGGCCTCCAGGCAAATTTGGGCGTGAAGCTTAAACCGGCGCAGATCCAGCTGCTCGTTTACGTCATGAATATGGCTGGGTTCGTCGTCGGCAAACTCCGGGCCAAAGGCCACGCCCCGGCCATGCATTTCTCGGGCGTAGGTGCCGCCGCCCATGGAGAAGATACTACATTCTTCCCCGGCAATGTCCCGGTAGGCCCCAGACAACAGGGTAATCAGGGGGCTCTCTTTTGGCAGATACAAAGGCTTCGCGTCAGAGAGCAGGGTATAGCTTAGTCCAGCCTGCTGGGCGGCTTTTTCGATTGTCCCAGAGATCTGGCCGCCGTCTTTGGTGGCGGGATAACGGATGTCCACAGTTAGGCTGCACTGGTCTTTGCCGGCGCTAAGCAACCCGAGATTAAAGGTCAGCGGGCCGCTGGGCTCGTCCCGAAGGGCAACCCCTATCTTGCTTCCGTCTGAACAGAGGCCGATCTTTTCCTGCACAAACCGGAAGAAGCCACCCAAGCGCTCCACACCGAAAGCTTTTGCCAGCAGGTCCACTAAACAGGAGGCGGCGTTTAAGCCGGCGGCGGGGGTAGAGGCATGGGCGGCCCGCCCTTTGGCCAGAATAGAGGCCCCGTCCGCCGTGCGGGTGAACTCAAATAGAGCCTCATGGTCTGCGGCAGCGTTTTTCAGCCCGGTCAGTTCTTCCTCTGTGCAGACAATTTGGCACTGGGCTTTGGCGGGTACGGCGTTGGCCACGGTTCCAGCGGAAAAGGACTTAATCAGCGGGGAGTCGTTGGCGCCTTCTACGCGCAGGTTGATAATTCCCTTTTCGCAGTGGCAGATGCCGTAGGAGGAGTCCGGCGTAAAGCCCATATCGGGCAGCTGCTCCTTCGAAAAATAGTGGCCCATGTCCGCCATGCCCACCTCTTCGCCTGAGCCAAAAATCACCCGCAGCTTGCGGTTGCCCTTTACTCCAGCGTCTTTTAGGGCCCGCAGACAGTGCAGCGCCACAATGGCCGCGCCTTTGTTGTCGGTTACGCCGCGGCCATAGGCTTTTCCATCCTTGATCACCATGGTAAAGGGGTCGGTGCTCCAGCCTTCTCCGGCAGGCACCACGTCCAGGTGGGCCATCACCACGGCATTGCCCTGGCCCTGGCCGTACTCGGCGTGAGCAGCGTAGTAATCCACATTTTTCGCGGTAAGCCCATAGCCTCTGGCCATTTCCACCACAGTATCAAGGGCCTTGGCGCAGGGCTCGCCAAAGGGCAGGCCGGTTTTCGAGGGCACGGCTACGGAAGGAATGGCCACCATTTTTCCCAGGTCGTTGAGAATGTCGTCCCAATAATTCAGAATTTTTTCTCCAAACATATACGTTGTCCTTTCTTCTTTATGATGTACATGGAATACCATAAGCTTTTTTTGCCGCAAAGTCAATAGGAATTTTGGCGGAGTACTTTCTAGTTTCACGGATTTGGGTAGCAGACGCCCCTGGCCCTTTAAGGAGGTTCCCATGATCAATTCTATCTGGTTCGGCATGATCGCGCTTAGTGTGGTGTGCGCGGCGGTAAATGGAAGGCTGGGGGAGCTCTCCTCTGCTGTTATGGAAGGAGCTTCCGACGCGGTGGAGCTCTCCATCTTTCTGCTGGGCAGCCTGTGTGCCTGGCTGGGCTTTTTGCGCATTGCGGAGGAAAGCGGCCTAACCCAACTGCTGGCAAAAGGTTTTTCCCCGATCATTGACCGGTTGTTTCCCGATTATAAGGATGACCCGGAGCTAAAGGGAAAGATCTGCATGAACCTTTCGGCCAACCTACTGGGCCTGGGCAATGCCGCCACGCCCTTGGGGCTTTCGGCGATGAAGGCAATGGCGGAGCGGAGCCCGGATGCGCTGCCCACCCGGGGGATGATCCTCTTTGTAGTGATCAACACAGCTTCCCTGCAAATTCTGCCCATCAATATGGCGGCTATGCGGGCCTCCTGCGGCAGTGCCGCGCCCTTTGGCATTTTGCCGGAAATATGGGTCACGTCCTTGGCTTCTCTGGGGGCGGCGGTAGCGTTCTGCAAAATAGCGGAGGCCCGGTGGGGAAAGGAGGTGGGCGGATGGAAGCGATAGGCGCGGCGGCGCTGCCGGTAATTTTGGGAATTATTTTGATGTTCGGCTTTTTCCGGGGGGTGGAGGTGTTCGACGCCTTTTTGACCGGCGCAAAAGAGGGAATCGGCACCTCGCTGCGTATTTTGCCCACCTTGATCGGCTTAATTGTGGCCGTAAATATGGTGCGGGCCTCTGGCCTGCTGGATCTGCTTTGTGGTGTGGCGGAACCTTTGGCAAAAGCGGCGGGTATCTCTCCGGAGATTGCGCCGCTGGCGGTTTTGCGGCCTGTTTCCGGCAGCGGGGCCTCGGCCTATACCCTTTCCCTTCTCCAACGGTTTGGCCCAGACAGCCAGACGGGGCGCGTTGCCTCTGTGCTGGCCTCCTCCACCGAGACGACCTTTTATGCTATTACAGTATATTTTGGAGCCTGCCAGTGCAAAAAGCTGCGTTATACAGTACCGGCCGCTTTATTGGGGGATATGGTGGCTGTGGTGCTCTCGGTTTTGACCGTGAATTTTTTTGGCGCATTTTGACATTCCTTCCGTTTTGTGTTATGATTCCCCTGGATAGAATGGGGGGGAGAACATGAAACTGATTCGAGAGAAGTGCTGCTGCTTTACCGGCCACAGGCGGGTTCCGGAGTTGGAGGGGCTTTGGATTCGCCGCCAGCTGCGGGAAAGGATGACAGAGCTGTATCAAGAGGGGGTTGATACGTTCATTGCGGGGGGAGCCCTGGGATTTGATACCATGGCGGCACAGGAGGTAGTGCGTATGCGGGATAAGGGCGCGTACCCTTTCCGGCTGGTGCTGGCTTTGCCCTATCCGGGGCAGGAGGCCGGCTGGCCGCCGCAGAATATATCCACCTATCAGGGGCTGCTGCGTACCGCGGACGAGGCAATTTATTTAAGTGATTTTTATGAGGAAGATTGCCTGCTGCGGCGGAACCGGTATATGGTGGATAACAGTAGCCGCTGTATATGTTACCTGACCACTAAGAGGGGCCGGGGCGGCACGGTATATACCGTGAAATACGCGATGAAAGCGGGGGTGCGGCTGATTTATCTGGTAAATCAAAGTGGGGCGGAGGAAATGCGGTAGCAGCCATACGGGGGGGCTGTGCCCAACAGTGTAGGAAAAATTCCTTAGTCGGGCGTTTTCGATGTTTCAAACAAGTTCTAGCAAAAGTCTTGACAATATCCCTTCTAGAGGGTATAATTTTTTATAGGTTTTCCATGCCTGACACTAAGGCCAGCGCCTGCGTGAAAGGTACGGCTTTTTGTGGCATTGCTGCGCCGTATCTTTCATTGGGTACGGCGCTTCTAAATTTTTATAGGAGGAATATTTTATGGAGACAAAAGTTGCGGTTATGAGTATTATTGTTGAGGATAGCCAGACGGTAGACAAGCTAAACGCCCTGCTGCACGAGTACGGCGAATATATTATCGGCAGAATGGGGATTCCCTACCGGGCCAGAAATATTAATATTATCAGTATCGCTCTGGACGCCCCCCAAGACACTATTTCTACCATGGCGGGGAAGATTGGAAACCTGCCGGGCATTAGCGTAAAAACCGCCCTTTCGGGGGTGCCTGGTCGTGAGTGAGCCGGCTGCTGCGTTGGTTGACTCCCTGGCCCAGGGGCATCGCCTTTCCTTGGAAGAATACCAGACCCTGGTAGAGTCGCTTTCGCCCTCCATAGCCGCGCTGCTTTCGGAAAAGGCCGTGGCGGTACGGCGGAAGATCTATGGAAGCGCGGTCTACGTGCGTGGGCTGGTGGAGATCAGCAATATCTGTAAAAACAACTGTTTCTACTGTGGCATTCGCCGGGATAACGCTGCCTGTGACCGCTACCGGCTTGGCGCGGAAGAGATTTTTGGTTGTGCGGAGGAGGGCTACCGTCTGGGCTTTCGCACCTTTGTGCTGCAAGGGGGGGAGGACCCGCATTTTACCGATGAGGTGCTGTGTGGCATAATTGGTGGAATCAAGAAGCGCCACCCGGACTGCGCGGTAACCGTCTCTATGGGAGAGCGCAGCCGGGCAAGCTACCAGAGGCTTTTTGATGCCGGGGCCGACCGCTACCTGCTGCGCCATGAGACCGCCGACCGGGGCCACTACGGCCAGCTGCACCCACCGGAGATGTCCTTTGACAACCGGATGCGCTGCCTCCGGGACCTAAGGGAAATCGGCTTTCAGACGGGTTGTGGGCTCATGGTAGGCTCGCCGGGGCAGACTAGCCAGACCCTGGCGCTGGATCTAAAATTCATTGAGGAGTTTAAGCCCGACATGTGTGGCATAGGCCCCTTCATCCCCCATAAAGACACGCCTTTTGGGGACCACCCTGCTGGTACGCTGGAACTAACTTGCTATCTGCTGTCCATCATCCGTTTGATTCATCCTCCGGTACTGCTGCCCGCCACCACGGCCCTGGGCACCATTCATCCGCAGGGCAGGGAAAAGGGGATTTTAGCCGGGGCCAACGTGGTGATGCCCAATCTCTCTCCAGAGAACGTACGGAGCAAGTATGAACTCTACAACAATAAGCTGAACACAGGGGCCGAGGCCGCCCAGGGTCTGGCTATGCTGAAAGAGAGCATGGCACGGATCGGTTATCAGGTGGTGACGGACCGGGGGGACGTGAAAAAGGAGGCAAGCCTGTGACAAGGAAAGAAAAAGCGGAGCGTATCCTGGGAGGCTCTGGTCTGCTAAAGCATCTAGAAGCTTATGGAACTCCGTGCGTCATTGGCAGCTGCCGCATGGACATGATGGCCTGGAATGATATTGACATTGATGTTGAAAATAACGGCATGTCCCTGGAAAAGCTTTACCAGCTGACCGCCTATATTCTGGAAACCTTTCATCCCCTCTGGTACGAGGCGAAGGAGGAGGTGAATGATGAGGGGAAAGTCGTGTGGTTCCAGGGTTTTGAGGCTATGATTGACGGGGAGCGCTGGAACTTTGACCTATGGTTCTTTGACCGGGAAACCATCGAAAAGGCAAAGGCCCTCTGCGACGGTATGGCAGCCAGAGCCACAGCGGCCCAAAAGGAGCGGATCGTCCGCCTGAAACAGGAGCTTATCGCCCGGGAGCTGTATGCTGTGGATCAGTTCCATTCAATGGACGTGTACAGGGCGGTACTGGAGGACGGTATAGGAGATATTTCTGGCTTTTTAGAGAAATATGGACACAGCGCGTAGAAAAACGTCTGGTTTATATATGCCGGTTTCTATATTTACAAACTGCGTCATAGCAAAAAAATCTGAGGCAAAGAGAAATCTGCCCCAAAGAAAGGAAGAATTTATCATGGCAAAGTATGACCCGAAATCCCTGCACGCGGAGGAATTTATCAATGACGAGGAGATCCGCGAGACTTTAGCCTATGCTGAGCAGAACAAGAACAACGTGGAGCTTATTGACCAGATCTTGGAAAAGGCCCGGCCCCAAAAGACAGCCGCCGGCTGCGTGTGCTCTGGTCTGACCCACCGGGAGGCCTCGGTACTGTTGGCCTGCGAGATTCCGGAAAAGGTGGAGCGGATGTATGAGATTGCCGAGGAGATCAAACTGGCTTTCTATGGCAACCGCATTGTAATCTTTGCGCCGCTGTATCTTTCCAACTATTGCGTAAACGGCTGCACCTACTGCCCGTATCATGCTGTTAACAAACATATTCCCCGGAAAAAGCTGAGCCAGGAAGAAGTGAAAGCCGAGGTCATCGCTTTACAGGACATGGGCCACAAGCGGCTGGCCATAGAGGCAGGCGAGGACCCGGTGAATAATCCCATTGAGTATATTCTTGAGTCCATTAAGACCATCTACAGCGTCCACCACAAGAACGGCGACATCCGCCGGGTGAACGTGAACATTGCGGCCACTACAGTGGAAAACTACCGCAAGCTGAAAGACGCGGGTATTGGCACCTATATACTCTTCCAGGAGACCTACCACAAAAAGAGCTACGAGCAGCTGCATCCCACCGGACCCAAACACAACTATGACTACCACACCGAGGCGATGGACCGGGCTATGGAGGGCGGCATTGACGACGTGGGCCTGGGGGTGCTCTTTGGCCTGGAGCTGTATAAATATGAGTTTGCCGGGCTGATTATGCACGCCGAGCATTTAGAAGCGGTCCACGGTGTGGGCCCCCACACGATTAGTGTGCCACGGCTGAAGAAGGCGGACGACATAGACCCCACTCAGTTCGATAATGGAATAGACGATGAGACCTTTGCTAAGATCACCGCCTGTATCCGTCTGGCGGTGCCCTATACCGGCATGATTATTTCTACCCGGGAGACCGAGGCTGTGCGCAGCAAGCTGCTGCGGCTGGGCATCTCTCAGGTCAGCGGCGGGTCCCGCACCTCGGTGGGGGGCTATACCCAGGAGGAGCGCCCCCATGACACCGAGCAGTTTGACGTCTCTGACCAGCGTACTTTGGACCAGGTGGTGTGCTGGCTCATGGAGAATGGCCATATCCCCTCCTTCTGCACGGCCTGTTACCGGGAGGGCCGCACCGGCGACCGCTTTATGAGCCTTTGCAAAAACGGGCAGATCCTTAACTGCTGCCACCCCAACGCCCTGATGACCCTTAGTGAGTATTTGGAGGACTACGCCAGCCCCCAGACCAAAGAGGTGGGCTACAAGATGGTGGAAGAGGAGCTCAAGCGCATTCCCAAGGACAAGGTACGGCAGATCGCGGAGGAGCATATCCAGGATATTAAGAACTCCAACCGCCGGGACTTCCGGTTCTAAAACGAGAAAAGAGGATGAAATGAGGGGAAAGAATATGTGGCTGCTGCTTGCTGTGCTCTCCTCTGTGTTCGCGGCGCTGACCTCTATTTTGGCAAAGATGGGCATCCAGGGAGT
This sequence comes from Acutalibacter intestini, assembly GCF_034334985.1. Taxonomy (NCBI): domain Bacteria; kingdom Bacillati; phylum Bacillota; class Clostridia; order Eubacteriales; family Acutalibacteraceae; genus Acutalibacter; species Acutalibacter intestini. Next base: position 48,000 of record NZ_JAWXXL010000006.1, read on the forward strand.
GAACGCCAATCTGGCCACAGCCATCCGCACAGTGGTCGTGCTGGCCATGGCCTGGGGCATGGTGTTCCTCACCAACGCCCAGGGCGGGGTTTCCGCCATTACGCCCAAGAGCTGGGCGTTTCTGATTCTCTCAGGTCTTGCCACCGGGGCCTCCTGGCTGTGCTACTACTACGCGCTACAGGTAGGGGAGGCCTCGAAGGTAGTGCCTATTGATAAAATGAGTGTGGTCATTACTTTGCTGCTGGCCTTTGTGTTCTTGCATGAAAAGGTTACCCTCAAGTCTGCCATAGGTTGTGTCCTTATAGGGGCAGGAACGCTATTGATGGTGCTGTGAATAGGGGAGGTGGAATCATGAGGAAGTGCCCGCGCTGTGATGTGGAGATGACAGAAGGCTATGCGCTATATGGGTCTGACAGCCACTGGCGGGTGATGCTGGCCGAGGACAAGAAGTGGTTTCCGAAAGAAATAGGCCGGCTTTCCTGCGCGGTCTGCCCGGAGTGCGGTTATGTGGAACTGTTTGTAGAGGGCGGTAAGAAAGAACTGGGATAGCTCCTAAAAAGGAGGAGAAAAGCCATGCTAGTACAAACCGAGAACGGCAGCCAGCTGCTGGAAATGATTTCGGTGGAGGAAGAGAAAGCCTCCGCGCTGTATAGCCCGATTAACTGTTCGCTGGGCGTGGTGAAGCTGGGCGGCGACTATCTGCTGGGCTGGAACAAGTGGCGGCAGGATTGGGAGATTTTTGGCGGCTGCCGGGAAGAAGGGGAGACTCCGCGCCAGTGCATGGACCGTGAAGGAGAGGAAGAACTGGGCCTCTCCGGCCTGGAATGGACCTTTTTGGGGCTGATGCACTGTAAAATGGCGCCTGACTTTTTTGACTGCAATTGGCATGAGGAATACGGCGCGATCTACGGGGTTACGCTGCCGCCAGAGTACCTGGCGGTGATTGAAAAGCGCCGTGTGGACCGGGAAGAGATCGAAAGACTGGCCTTTTACCAGCAGGTGAAGGGGAAAGAGAGAATTGCCCTTATTGACGAAAAACTCTTGGAATATTGGACGTAGAAGGAGCGTGGTTATTGCGATGAGCCTAAATGAGACGGTTTCTGCCCAGCGCCCCCATATCGCTTTTTTCGGGATGCGGAACGCGGGAAAGTCCAGCGTGGTCAACGCCATTACCGGCCAGGCCCTGGCGGTGGTCTCCCCAGTAAAGGGCACCACAACGGACCCGGTGCAGAAGGCTATGGAGCTGCTGCCCCTGGGACCGGTCGTGATGATTGACACCCCAGGTCTGGACGATGAGGGAGAGCTGGGGGCGCTGCGAGTAGAAAAGACCCGGCAGGTACTGGCAAAAACAGACATTGCCGTGCTGGTGGTGGACGCGGCCCAGGGCATAAGCTCTCAGGACCGGGAACTGCTGGACCTGTTTGTCCAAAAGGAGCTGCCCTTCTTGGTAGCATATAATAAGGCGGACCTGTTGGGGGAAAGGCCTGCTTTAGCCGACGGGGAATTGTACGTCAGCGCCCGGACCGGGGAAAATATTGAGGCGCTGAAGGACCGGCTAGGGGCGTTTACCGCCAAAGCCAATGTGTCCCGGCCTATTGTGGCGGATCTTATAGCCCCTGGAGACCTGACGGTGCTGGTCACGCCCATTGACGCCGCGGCCCCCAAGGGACGGATGATTCTGCCTCAGCAGCAGACCATGCGGGACATTTTGGACGCCCATTGCGCTTTTGTCACCTGCCAGCCGGAGGAGCTGGCGGGAACCCTAAAAGCCTTGGCTGCAAAGCCAAAGCTGGTGATAACAGATTCGCAGGCCTTTGGCCGGGTGGCGGGAGATGTGCCAGGAGATGTACTGCTTACTTCCTTTTCCATTCTGTTCGCCCGGTATAAGGGAAGTTTGGCCACGCTGGTAGAGGGCGCCGCCCGGCTAAGCAAACTGAAAGATGGCGACCGGGTGCTAATATCCGAAGGCTGCACCCATCACCGGCAGTGCGGGGACATTGGCACTGTGAAGCTTCCAAAATGGATTGAGGACTACAACGGAGCAAAGCCTAGCTATTGCTTTACTTCAGGGGGCGAGTTCCCAGAGGACCTGGCCGGCTTTGCCCTGGTGGTGCACTGCGGCGGCTGTATGCTCAATGAGAAGGAGATGCAGGGCCGGGTGAAGCGGGCCAAAGCGACGGGGGTGCCCATTGTCAACTATGGGGTGGCCATTGCCCAGATGCATGGGATCCTTCGCCGAAGCCTGGAGGCTTTCCCGGAAATTTTAGCAAAGCTGGAAGAATAAAACGACAAAACTCCCTGCGCTGGCGGCAGGGAGTTCTTGCTTATGGCAGAAAACAGCACTTTCCGCTTTTGGGTATTTATTTGCCGGAGGCGATGTGCTATAATGTCCGAAGAAGATTTTAGGACGGGCAAAGTTTGATGAGGCCAGGGGGAAGCATTGACAAAGGAATTTGACAAAGCGCCTGGCGTGTAGATGATTGGGGACTTTGTAAAGGGAAAGGAATTGACAACATGGAATACCGTCTTGATATGGGAATGTGGAACCAAGTGTTCGCGGTTCCCTGCGCTTTAGCCGACCGGCATTTAAAACTGGCCGGAAAAGAACAGCTGCAAGTAATCCTTTGGGTGCTGCGCCATGCGGGCAGTAGCTTTTCACCAGAGGCTATGGCCCAGGCTTTGGGTATGTCGGCAGACTCCGCCCTGGACGCTCTGGACTATTGGGCCGACCGGGGCCTGCTGGCTCAGTCAGGAGGCGAGCTGCGCCCGGTCCCCCAGCCAGAGCCTGCCCCGTCCGCTCCGGCTCGGACAGAACCAGTGATTCCGGACAAAGAACCTCCACAGAAAACGGCCCTTCCCCCCAAAAAGCGCCTTCTGCGTCCAGACAGCGCCCACCTGGCTGCGCGGATGGAGGAGTCGGAGCAGATACGCTTTTTGATGCAGGAGACAGAGGCTGTGCTGGGCAAGACCCTCTCTCCCGCTATGAGCGCGCTGCTGCTGACCATTTCCGACGATTACGGCCTACCCGTGGAGGTGACGGTCATGCTCATCAATTATGCCCGGGAGGTGGGCAAGACGGGTACCAGTTACATTGACTCGGTAGCAAGAGATTGGGCAGAAAGTAATATCTTTACCGTGGCTGCCGCAGAAGAAAAGTTACAGGAGCTTAGCCGCCGCCGGCTGGCCTGGGGGCAGGTGTCTGCCGCTGCGGGCCTGCCCAAGCGCTCCCCCAGCAAAAAGGAGGAGGACGCGGCTTGCCGCTGGGTATATGAGTGGGGGTTTTCCCGAGAAATGCTTTCCGCTGCCTACGAAAGCTGCGTGGACCACACAGGAAAGTTCAGCGCCGCTTATATGAACAAGGTGTTAGAGGGCTGGCAGAGCAGGAATATTAAGAACATAGAGCAGCTGAAGGACCAGGAGAAAAAATCCGAAGAAGCGAAAGGTCAGGCCAAGAGCTATGATATTGACGAGCTGGAGAGCATGAGCTTTTTTGATTTGCCGGAGGAGCTTTAAAGACATGGGAAATAAAGGACGGCGTCCAAAAAGCGTAGCGAAATGGGCGTATGATCAAAAACAAAAGGGAGCGTAATTATGGGATATGACAGAACCATTGGCGGGGCGGCGGCAGGCGAGCTGGAACGTAGGCGAAAAACTGCGGAGGCCACGGCGGCCCGCCGCCTGGAGGAATTTTACCGCCAGTGCCCAAAGGCCCAGGAGATTAAATCGCAGATGGCTTCTAACGCCGCAAAGGCCGGCCGGGCTGTGGTGGCTGGGGGCAATGTGCGGGCTGAACTGGAAAAGCTAAGGGACACAGGCTTGGCCCTAACCCAGGAATACCAGGAACTGCTGGCCGCGCATGGCCTTACGGCAGAGGACGTTACTCCCCGGTATACCTGTCCCCACTGTAAGGACACCGGTTTTGTGGATGGGCGCATGTGCGGCTGTTTGCGGCAGTTGAGAAAAAACGCCGCCTATCAGCAGCTAAGCTCTGGCCTGCCGCTGGAAAAATGTACCTTCCAAAACTTCTCCCTGGAGTTTTACCAGGAGAATGACCGGACCAGCCATCAGATGGAGAGCGTGCTGCGGGCCTGCAAAAGCTATGCCCAGCGTCTGCGGGAGAACTCGCCCAGCCTGCTGTTCAAAGGCGGCACGGGCCTTGGCAAGACCCATTTGTCCTTAGCTATTGCCAACTGCGCCATTGAGAAGGGCTTGGGGGTAATTTACGGCTCGGCCCAGACCTTTGCCACCGCCCTGGAAAAGGAGCGCTTCGACCGGGAGGGCCAGGGGGTTGCCGAAAAGCTGGTGGACTGCGACCTGCTGATTTTAGACGACCTGGGGGCCGAGTTTCCCTCGGCCTATGTGAACGCGGCTCTATACGACACGGTGAACCGCCGGATGCTGGCGGACCAGCCCACCATTATCAGTACGAACCTCTCCATGAAGGAGCTGGAAGAGCGCTACGGCGAACGCTTTGCCTCCCGCATTGCCGGGTACTACGGCAAGCTGGAATTTGTCGGCTCCGACGTGCGGGTACAGCAGCAGAGGAACCGGACCCGGCGCAGCCAAAATTGACAAATGCCGGGGTCACGGCTCCAGCCGCCACAGGCCCAGCTTTCCCTTGGCCGGGAAGGGGCGGGCCAGGGGCTCTATGTCCTCCAGCAGCCAGGCGAAGCGGCCTGGGGCATACTGGCCGCAGAGGCGCTCGGTGGAGGAGAGGGGGTATTCGTCGAAGAAGCGCTGGTCCATGGGCAGGCAGTCCGCCAGGACGCAGCGGCATACCACCAGGCCGTAGGCCATCTCCCGGTTGGGAATCAGCTGTAGCAGCTCTTGCACATGGGCGTCTGCGGGGCAAATTTTTAACGCCCCCGCATGGATGTACAGCGGCCCCCGGTAGCGGGTGGACCAGCTCCGGGTCTCGATCCGCTTTAGCCCCGCGCAAATCAAGCTAGCCCAGGGCTCCCGCAGGGTCAGGGCCCGGGGCTCGTCGTTGGTGTTCATAGGCAAAAACCTCCCGAATATTTTGCAGATACTGTCTATCATTATACAAGATGGGCTATGTAAAGTAAACTCCCGTATTTTTCTGTTGACAAAAGAGCTGTGTTCGTGTATAATTCATTTGGTGTAAAGATGATACCTTTACAGAAAGTGTGGAGGAGGGCTGGACATGGGCGCTGCAAAGGACCTGAAGATTTCTTATCTACTAGATTTTTATGGTGAAATGCTGACAGAGACCCAGCGGGAGGCAGTGGACGCCTATTATAACCAAGACATGTCCCTTTCCGAAATAGCGGACGACCGGGCCATTAGCCGGCAGGGGGCGCGGGACGCCATTAAACGGGCGGAACAGCAGCTGCTGGAAATGGAAGAACGGCTGGGGCTGGCAAAGCGCTTTCGGGAGATGCAAAAGACCCTGGCGGTGGTATGCGACTGCGCCCTGAATATCCAAGAGCTGAATGCCCAGAACGGCGCGGTGGAAGAGATTGATAAAAACGCGGGAGTAATTTTGTCCTGCGCCCAGGAGATTGCGGATAAAAATTGATCGCAATCTCGTTAGGGCCAAGAACCGGCACCCGGATTGCTGCAAAGACCAGCAGATGCCTGCGCGAAGTTTTGCGGTATAAAATTTCTTGGGCCGCCGGAGGCGAGTTATTACACAAAAAGAGGTGAGGGGCATTGGCGTTTGAAGGATTGGCGGAAAAGCTGAGCAATTCTTTTAAAAAGCTACGGGGCAAGGGCAAGCTAAATGAAGGTGATGTAAAAGAGGCTATGCGAGAGGTGCGCCTGGCACTTTTGGAGGCGGACGTTAACTACAAAGTGGCCAAAGAGCTAACCGGAAAAATCACCGAACGTGCCATTGGTTCTGAGGTGATGGAGAGCCTGACTCCTGCCCAAATGGTGATAAAAATTGTCAACGAGGAGCTGACCGCCTTGATGGGGGGCAGCGAGGAGCGGCTGAAAAGCCCGCCCCACCCGCCGGCCGTTATTATGATGTGCGGCCTACAAGGCGCGGGCAAAACCACCCATGCCGCCAAGCTGGCCTATATGCTTAAGGGCCAGGGCCATAGGCCCCTGCTGGTGGCTGGAGACGTGTACCGTCCGGCAGCTATTAAGCAGTTACAGGTGATGGGCCAGCGGGCCGGGGCTCCGGTGTTTGAAAAAGGAAATCAAGACCCCGTGGAGACCGCCAAGGAGGCGGTGCGCCATGCCAAAGACTATGGCCACGACTATGTGATTATCGATACGGCTGGCCGGCTGCAAATTGATGAACCGCTGATGGACGAGCTGCGGCGCATGAAAGAAACGGTGGCCCCCACCGACGTACTGCTGGTGGTAGACGCTATGATTGGCCAGGAATCGGTAAACGTGGCAAAGACCTTTGATGAGCTGCTGGACATTACCGGCGTTATTTTGACGAAGCTGGACGGCGACACCCGGGGTGGAGCGGCACTTTCCATCAAGGCGGTAACCGGTAAGCCCATCAAGTTTGCGGGTACTGGTGAAAAGCTGGACGGCCTGGAGGTGTTCCATCCAGACCGTATGGCAGGACGGATTCTGGGCATGGGCGACGTGCTGTCGCTGATTGAGGACGCTCAGGCCCGGTTGGACGAGAAGGCCGCGGCAAAAACCGCCGAGCGGCTGCTTCACAATAAAATGGATCTGAACGATATGCTGGAGCAGTTCGAGCAAGTAAAAAAGATGGGCCCCATCAAGGGAATTCTCTCCAAACTGCCGGGGATTGGCAATAAGCTGGACGAAGTGGACATCGATGACCGCGTGATGGACCGCACCGCAGCCATTATCCTGTCCATGACGCCTTATGAACGCTCTCATCCGGATGCACTCAACGCCTCCCGCAAAAAGCGTATTGCCGCTGGCTGTGGCCAGAAGGTAGAGGATGTGAATCGACTGCTGAACCAGTTTAAGCAGACGCAGAAGTTGATGAAGCAGTTCGGCGGTAAAGGAAAAATGGGCAAACGAATGCGGGGCATGCCCAACTTGCCTTTTTAAGGAGGGGCCATGAAACTAGGCGAAGTGTGTTTGTTAACCACCGATGTGGTACGGTTGGCGAACTTTTATAAACGGCTGCTTGATATTGATAATGGCAGTCAGGACCCCGTGCATCAGTTTCTCATTCAAGAAGAGACCAGCTTGGCCGTATTGCAAGATGACGGGCCTAGAACTGGGCAGAGCGTGGTCTTAGCTTTTACCGTGGAGGATATAGAGGCTGTCTGCCAAAAACTACTGGATATGGGTGTGCAGGTGGTGGAAGGTCCTACGCCCCGACCCTGGGGCGCGGTGAACATGAGCTGCCGGGACCCAGATGGAAATTTGGTATATTTTAGAGCTTTTCCCAATGGTTGACCAGGGCGGCCCCAAAGAGGCCGAAGCCCTTATCATAAACAAAAAATATATTTCATGATTTTGGAGGAAAAAATTATGGCTGTTAAGATCAGACTGCGCCGCATGGGCGCCAAGAAAAACCCCTTCTACCGCATTGTGGTGGCGGATTCTCGTTTTCCCCGTGACGGCCGCTTCATTGAAGAAATTGGGTACTATAACCCCATGGAAGAGCCCAGTGTGGTAAAGCTGGACCCTGAGAAGGCCAAGAAATGGATTGAGAACGGCGCCCAGCCCACAGATACCGTGCGGGAGCTGTTTAAAAAACACGGCATTATCTAAGATGGACTTTACGATATAAAGAAGGAGAGGATAACAATGCAGGATCTACTCAAGGCCATCGCGTCCGGGCTGGTTGAAAAGCCGGAAGAGGTTTCGGTATCCAGCGAAGAGGACGAAAACGGCGTGACCGTGTATCACCTTCATGTGGCGGAGGAGGATATGGGCCGGGTAATTGGGAAACAGGGACGTATTGCAAAGGCTATTCGCGTGGTGATGCGGGCCGCTGCCACCCGAAATGATCAGAAGATCATGGTAGAGATTGATTGACCGGCGTTGAAGAATACCTTGAGCGTTGGCTAAAAAGGGGCCAGTTCCTGACGGTTTTGAGGAGTTGCTTAGGAATAGGAAATGGCGGTTTTGACTCTAAATATATTTATTTGGGGAATGGCCGGAAAATTCTTGGTAGAAAGGATGACGTTTCCAGTTCTTTAATCGACCCGAAGTTTATAACCGCCGGGGGCTGGTCTTTGCATATGGCAAGGGACCAAAAAGGAGGCGTGTTATGAAAAAGCAGTTTTTGGAGGCCGGGCGTATTGTGCGCACCCATGGTGTGCGGGGGGAACTCTGCCTGGAGCCCTGGGCCGATTCGGCGGAGTTTTTGGCCCAGGTGGAAGAATTCTTTTTCGATTCCCAGGGGGCTCGGGCGGTGGGCCTCAGCGCCTCGCGGGTGCATAAGGGACGTTTGCTTATTAAATTGCAAGGCGTGGATACGGTAGAACAGGGCGATGCCCTGCGGGGCCGGGTGCTATACTTAAATCGGGACCAGGTGAGTTTGGCGGAAGGCCAGTATTTTTTACAGGACTTGGAAGGTCTGCGGGCAGTAGACGCCAATACGGGCCGGGAATACGGCACTTTGAAAGAGGTACTGCAAACCCCTGCCAACGATGTGTACCGTATTGTCAGCGGGGAAAGGGAATACCTGTTCCCTGCGGTGGCCCATATGGTAGAGAAGGTAGACCTGGAGGCAGGAGAGGTCCGGCTGCTGCCTATTCCCGGCATCTTTGATGAAGATGGGGAGGAAGCCTGATGCGTGTAGATATTTTTACGCTCTTCCCCGAGATGTTCCCCCCTGTCATGGGAAATAGTATTGTGGGCAGAGCCCGCCGGAAGGGGTTTCTACAGTTGTGCTGCCACCAGCTGCGGGACTTTTCCCCTGACCGCCGGGGACGGGTAGACGATATGGTGTTTGGCGGGGGAAAGGGCATGCTGCTGGCCGCCGAGCCCTTTGCCCGGGGGCTAGATGCTTTGAGGGAACATTTGGGTTTTTTGCCGCATATCATCTATATGTCCCCTCGGGGCCGGGTGCTGGACCAACAAATGGCCAAAGAACTGGCTAAAGAACCGGCTCTGGTGTTGCTTTGCGGCCATTATGAAGGAGTGGACCAGCGCCTTTTAGACGAGTACCATGTCCAGGAACTATCTATCGGGGATTATGTGCTGACTGGAGGCGAGCTACCAGCCATGATCTTGGCAGATGCGGTAAGCCGCATGCTTCCGGGGGTGCTCTCAGACCAGGTGTGTTTTACGGAAGAAAGCCATTTTTCCGGTTTGTTGGAATATCCCCAGTACACAAGACCTGAGGTCTGGCGGGGACGGGCGGTGCCGGCAGTGCTGCTTAGTGGTCACCATGGCAAGATCGCGGCCTGGCGGAGGGAAGAGGCATTGTCTATAACATCTAAAAATCGCCCAGACCTTTTGGGAGAAGTAACGAAACAAAACGAGCAATAATTACTATAAATGGCTCGTGCTTTAATAAATAGCACTAAATAGAGGTTTTTTTCAGAATGACCCCCATATAGGTTGTTGAAAACTTTTAATATTCATATGCAACGTGCACAACGGAAGGGGCAAAATAAAAAAAAGGTCTGGTCATGAAAACAAAAATGACTGAATCGTGTTGACGAAGCCATGAAATATGGTATAATGACAACAACGCCAAAGAATGGCTGGCTTGTCTGTAGGCGATAAAAGTTTTACAGCGGCGTGGCCGGCTTTAGGCGAGACGGGAACCTTATTACCTCTATTTCAAAATTCTGTAGGAGAGTGAATGTACATGTGCGCAAAGGAAGTTTTGGTCCAAAATCAGGTAGGCTTGCATGCCCGCCCGGCCACATTCTTCATCCAGAAGGCAAATGAGTTCAAGTCCTCTATTTGGGTGGAGAAGGAGGAGAGGAGAGTAAATGCCAAAAGCTTGCTGGGTGTTCTGAGCCTGGGCATTGTGGGCGGTGTTACCATCCGGATTATTGCCGATGGTTCTGACGAACAGGAGGCTGTAGACGCTCTGGTAGCTCTGGTGAATTCCGGGTTTGCAGAGTAATTTGGGAAAGCTTGTAGCGTTTGGAACCCGCGTTTGACAATAGAGCGGCTTTGGGCAGAGAATAGCCACAGAAAGCTCTATGGTCAAATACGGGTTCTTATGTAACATGGCTACAGCACAAGCTGTTTAGCACCGCGAAAAAAGCGGTGCTTTTTTCTTAAAAATTCTACCAGTATACTGGGGATATATCCTGCCACATGGCTGTGGGTTGGTGAGCGGATAATGAAAGCGGGTGATAAGCCGTGGAGGAAAACGGTGAAAAAAGGAAAGAGCTGCGGGCCAAAGCCATGCAGCTGCCCCTGACCCCTGGGGTATACATTATGCATGACAAAACCGGGGAGATCATCTATATTGGCAAAGCGAAGGCGCTAAAAAACCGAGTGAGCCAGTATTTTGGCTCGGAGAAGAATCATGACGCCAAGGTACGCCAGATGGTCTCAAATGTAGACTGGTTCGAGTATATTTTGACTGATAGCGAGTTTGAGGCCCTGGTGCTGGAAAGCAGCCTGATCAAGCAGCACCAGCCTAAGTACAATATTCTCTTAAAAGATGATAAGGGGTACTGTTATATTCGCATTAGCAAAGGCCAGTGGCCAAAGCTTTCAGCGGTTTTACAGGTGGAGGACGATGGTGCGAAATATGTGGGGCCTTACCTTAGTTTCTGGTCTATCCGCCAGACTGTGGATGCGGCCCGGAAGATCTTCCGCCTGCCAGACTGTACCCGGCGCTTTCCTCAAGATTTTGGTAAAGGCAGGCCCTGTCTAAACTTTTATATTGATCAGTGCTGCGCCCCCTGCCGGGGGAAGATCAGCGAAAAGGACTACAACGAGGCCTTTCAGCAAGCCCTGGATTTTATTAAAGGGGGCAGCGGTACCTCGGTAAAAACTCTCACAGAAAAGATGAATCAGGCCGCCGAGAATTTGGACTTTGAGCTGGCCGCCCGGCTACGGGACCGGATCAATGCCATTAATAAGCTGAAAGACCGACAAAAAGTGGTAGCCAGCCCTGTGGAAGAGCAGGATGTGTTCGCCCTGACCCAAGGAGAGACCCAGACCGCCTTTGAAGTGTTTCGGTTTCAGGGGGGGAAGCTCTGCGACAGAGAGAGCTTCCTTACCCAGGGCTGCCAGCCGGACCCAGAGGCCCGGTCGGAATTCTTGCGTCAGTACTATACCATCCGGGACCGGGTGCCGCCTGTTATTGCGCTGGACGGCCCGGTGGAGGACCAAGAGCTAGTGGCTCGTTGGTTAACTGAAAAACGGGGCCGGGTGGTACACGTCACGGTGCCGCAGCGGGGGAGCCAGCGGCAGCTGGTGGAGATGTGTAAGAGCAACGCCGCTGAAAATTTAGCCCAAAGCAGCGGCCTTAGCGGCCGGGATGCCTCGGCCTTAGATGAACTGCGGCGGCTGCTGGGCCTGGAAAAGGCTCCGGCCTATATTGAGTCCTATGACATTTCTAACCTACAGGGGGGCGAAAACGTGGCGGGCATGGTGGTGTTTGAGAACGGCAAACCCCTGAAAGCCGCCTACCGGCGGTTCAAAATCCAGACTGTGGAGGGTCAAGACGACTATGGTTCTATGCGGGAGGTGATCCGCCGGCGCTTTCAAGAGTATAAAGTCCACCAAGCCCAAGGAGACAGCACTGGCTTTGGCCGGCTGCCGGACCTGATTCTTCTGGACGGAGGCAAGGGCCACGTGGCGGCGGTGCAGCCTGTTTTGGAGGAGATGAACCTTAGCGTGCCCCTCTTTGGTATGGTGAAGGATGACAAGCACCGCACCCGAGCTATTGCCCTTACCGGCGGAGAGATTGCGATTACATCCACCCGCCGTGCATTCACACTGGTCTCCACCATCCAGGATGAGGTGCACCGGTTCGCTATTGGCTACCACCGCCAGCAGCGGAAGAAATCGGCCATTTCCAGTACCTTGTTGTCTATTGAGGGCGTGGGCCCGGCTCGGGCGAAGGCCCTACTAAAGCACTTTCGTACAGTGGGGGCTGTAGGCGAAGCCACTTTGGAAGAGCTAGAGGCCGCTCCAGGCATGACAAAACCCGCTGCCAAGCAGGTCTATGGTTTTTTTCATGAGAAAAGAGGGGAAAACCCGGAAAATGCGGGCGAAATTTCCCCGAAAGGTTGACATCCGCAGGGAAAAATGTAATAATAACTAGATGGCAGGAGGAAAATGCCTTAAAAGGACTGGCTGTTTCCAGCGGACCCAGTTCAACCAATATACTCGAAAAGGAGAGCCCATGCGCATTATCACAGGCGTCCGGCGGGGAAAGAAGCTTTTGACCCTAGAGGGGGAACAGGTGCGGCCCACCACCAATATGGTGAAGGAGTCGCTGTTCAATATTTTGCAGTTTGGCATTGAGGGGCGCCGGTTTCTAGACCTCTTTGCTGGCTCTGGGCAGATTGGCCTGGAAGCCTTGAGCCGGGGAGCTAGAGAGGCTGTGTTTGTAGACAGTGCCCGAGAGTCGGTGCGTGTCATTGAAAAGAATGTGTCTGCCACGGGCTTTACCGCCCAGGCCAAGGTGGTGTGTGGAGACTTTGAGGGTTTCTTCCGGGGCGAACGGGGGCGCTTTGATATTGCCTTTATCGACCCGCCCTATCATGCCGGCCTGATGGATCGAGCCCTGGCCCTAACTGCCGAAGTTATGGCGCCAGGCGGGGTGATCGTGTGTGAGCATGGAGATAGAGAGGCGCTGCCGGAGCGGGCCGGGGCTTTTGTAAAGCAAAAGATTTACCGCTATGGCAAGACTTCCCTGACGGTCTACCGGGCAAGAGAGGAGGCGGGCGCTTGAGCTTAGAAGAAATGAGCGCGTTTTTCGCCAAGCGCTTGGAAGGCTATGACGCCCATATGCTGGGAAATATTGCTGGGGCAAGGGAGTTTTATCCCTTTACTGCCAGCCAGCTGCCCAGAGAGCCTGGGTGCAGGGTGCTGGACTTGGGCTGTGGCACCGGCCTGGAGCTGGAATATTATTTTCAAAAGAATCCTGCCGCCCGGGTGACAGGAATTGATCTGTCTTGGGCGATGCTGGACAGGCTGCGGCATAAGTTTCCGGATAAGGATCTGGAACTGATCTGCGGCTCCTATTTTGATGTCCCTTTGGGCACAGAAAGCTTTGATGGAGCGGTATCGGTAGAGTCCCTGCATCACTTTACCGCCGCTGAAAAGGAGACGCTGTATAGCGGCATATGCCAGGCCCTTAGGCCAGGCGGGAGCTTCCTGCTGACAGATTATTTTGCCCAGACCCAGGAAGAAGAGGAGGAACTTTTTGGCCGGCTGGCTGCTTTAAAAGCGGAACAGGGGGCTGCCAAAGGGGTTCTTTATCATTTTGACACCCCGCTGACGGTTGCGCATGAAAAAGAGGCTCTGCTGGCGGCGGGTTTTTCTTGTGTGGAAGAACTGGGCAGTTGGCAGGCCACCCATACGCTGCGGGCGTGGAAAGAACTCATATAACAGAAATTTTATCTCATAATAAAGGAGTGCCGCCCATGGGAGAGCACATGAAAACCGCCATTTGCCCGGGGAGTTTTGACCCAGTGACCCTTGGACACCTGGATATTATCAGCCGGGCAGCAAAGATTTTTGACCGAATTATTGTGGCGGTGCCGGTGAATCCGGACAAACGCTACTCATTTTCAGTGGAAGAGCGTATTGAAATGCTCCAAAAGGTCTGTGCCCAGCAGGGCCTGCGCAATGTGGAGGCCGACCGGGTAGAAGGGCTTTTAGCCGACTATGCCCGCCAAAAGGGAGCCGTAGTGGTGGTAAAGGGCCTACGGGCGTTGACAGATTTTGAGTATGAGTTTCAGCAGGCCTTGACCAATAAAAAGCTAAATCCCCAGCTGGAGACCATGTTCCTCTCTACCAGTGCGGAGTATATGTTTTTAAGCTCCAGCATGGTAAAGCAGGTGGCAGGCTTTGGGGGAGACATCTCCCATTTTGTGCCAGAGTGCATTTTAGGGACAATTCGGGGCCGGCTGTGCCAGCGGGGAGAATAAGCTTCAAGCAAGCGGAAAGGAACGGGTTATTATGAGCAATAATCAAGCGACGATTGAGGACCTTATTGACGAAATGTATGACGTGCTGGATAAGGGGTGGAAAATGCCTCTTTCCTCTGGGAAAGTACTGGTGGATAGTGAAGAGATTCGGGCAATTCTGGATGATATTCGAGATGTGTTTCCCCAGGAGATAGGCCAAGCTAAGGCCATTGTGGCGGACCATGGACAGATTCTTGCCGAGGCCCACCGAGAGGCGGACTCTATCGTGCGCGCGGCGGAGGAACGGGCCAAGTCTCTGGTGATGCAGGAGGAGATTGTGCGTCTGGCCCAGGCAAAGGCCAACGAAATGCTGGGCCAGGCCCAGGCGAAGTTTAAAGAGATGCGCAAGGCCAGCAACGAATATGTGGACGACCTAATGCGCCGTACCGATGAGTCTCTTTCGGAAAGCTTGAACGAATTGCGCAAGACCCGGCAAAATATTAAGGCTTCACAGCGAAATGCACAAATGTAAGACCTGTAACTTGTTTTAAACCCACAATTCTATACTGAAACGTTTTTTCCCTTCGCAAGATATAGCGAAGGGAATTTTTGTTCTCTCCAGATAGGGTCGAACATGCCTTCGGCCCTGGAAAAGAGCGGCTTTACGCAAGATTTAGCGGTTGCTTTTAGATGGGGAATAAGCTATAATAGTGGTACCAAGTGGGGTGAAGTGGGTAAAAGTGCCACGTTGGGGCACTCAGTATCAACCGGGCGGCAAAGTGCGGAAGATAGGCTGTGCCGGACTAAGGGCGCATGGCGCCGGAAAGGAAACAGGCGCTATGCTGACAGGTGAGCATCGGCACAATATGGACCCCAAAGGCCGGGTGACGGTGCCCTCTAAGTTCCGTGAGGATTTGGGGGATAAGTTTTATGTCTGCAAGGGCTTGGATGGCTGCCTGTTTGTTCTTTCCAATGCTCAGTGGGACAAGCTGATGGAAAAGGTGGCGGCCATGCCTTTGGCACAGGGCAAAGGCATTCAACGCTATTTTTTTTCCGGCGCGGCAGAGGTGGAGCCGGATAAACAGGGACGTATTTTGATTCCACCAAGCTTACGGGCCCATGCGGGGCTGGAAAAGGATGTAACCGTCATTGGCGCGGCAGTGCGGGCCGAGATATGGGATACTGCCCGCTGGGAGGCTTATTGCGCACAGCAGACTGACGCGGACATTGAAGAGAGCATGAATTTGCTGGGCTTTTAGAAACTTCTAAAAAGCGAACCGGCGTTTGAAATAATCAGGAAACTTCCCTGAAAGAAAAAGGTTCTGCCCGCTTCTTTCAAGGTGGTAAAGACTTTAGGGGGGGAAATTGCCAGTGGGGAAAGGCAAAGCATTACGTTTTCCGCTGCCGCCCAAGGGCGGCAGCCAAGAAGGAAGGCCAAAAGCCCTTGATTCGGAAGGGAATCTTGTGTTTCTATATTGTACAGGAGCAATGGTTTTATGTCAACTACCGTAACCAACAACATTTGAAGTTGGCCAATCATTTCCCACAACTGGGAAGGAAAGGAAGAGCCTCGTCTTGGGGGCGGGTGGCGTTTATGGGATTTGAACACATCCCGGTATTGTTTTGCGAGACCATTCAGGCCCTAAATATCCGCCCGGATGGCTTTTATATTGATGGAACCGCCGGCGGTGGGGGACACTCCCAAGCTATTTTGGAACAGTTGGTCACTGGCCAGCTGTTGTCCATTGACCAGGATCCAGACGCGGTAGAGGCCGCAGGCCAACGGCTGAAGGCTTTTCCCAACAGCAGGGTGGTTCGAGGAAACTTTAGCGACATGGCCCAATTGGCAAAGGAAAACGGCATGAGCGCTGTGGACGGGGTGTTGTTAGATATTGGCGTTTCCTCCCACCAGCTGGACGCGGTGGAGCGGGGGTTTTCCTACCACCATGACGCGCCGCTGGATATGCGGATGTCCCAGGAGGGGCAAACGGCGGCGCAGCTGGTGAATACGCTGCCCCAGGAGGCGCTGGCGGATATTATTTTTCGCTATGGCGAGGACAAAAGTGCTGGGCGCATTGCGGCGGGCATTTGTCGGGCCAGGGAAGAGACGCCTATTATCAGCACGGCCCAGCTGGCGGAAATTGTAAAGAGCTCTGTTCCGGCTGCGGTGCGGCGGGCCGAGGGACATCCGGCCAGAAAGACCTTTCAGGCCCTGCGCATCGCAGTGAACGGCGAACTGGAGCGGCTTCAGGAGGGGTTGGAAGCGGCCTTTAGGCTGTTAAAGCCCGGGGGAAGGCTAGCGGTGATTACCTTCCATTCTCTGGAGGACCGGATCGTTAAGCGGCAGATGGCCGCCTGGTGCCAGGGGTGTGTATGTCCAAAGGACTTTCCAGTGTGCGTCTGTGGGCGTAAACCAGAGGGAAAGCTGGTCTATAAAAAGGGCGTGGCCCCTTCAAAAGAAGAGGTGGCAGAAAACCCGCGTTCTCGAAGCGCGCGGTTAAGAGTGTTTGAAAAGAACTAACGGGTATTTGGGGCGAGTGAACGGCGGGGCGGCTTTGTAAGCCGTAGGATGCGGAAAAGCGCCGGTCAATGGGACCGGCAGGGGGAGGCAGACTGATGGCACGCCAGACGGAAGCATATGATTTTTCTCTTTTTGAGGAGAGAATGGGGAGCGTAGCACCCATTTTAGAGCCTAAAATACAGGAACAACCGGAACAACGTCCTGATAATGTGGTGGAGCTGCCAGAACAACCGCAGCAAAGTCCAAAGCATCAGCGCGGCTTTCTTCGTATGGCAGCGGCCGCTATTTGCTTTGCGGTCATTTTTGCCACGGCAATCAGTGCTGTGTATAGCGAGGTGCAGCTAACCGAGTTGACCGAACAGATCAATAACACAAAAAACTCTTTAGCCGAGGCAGAAAGCCTGGAGATTCAGCTGAACATGCAGGCGGCGCAAAAAATGACCGAGGCGCAGGTGGAAGAGTACGCCATGCAGCAGTTGGGCATGAGTAAAATGACCGGCGCACAGGTTACATACCTACACGTGGCATCTCAGGATAAAGGCACTGTAGTGCAGGACATAGAGGGGGGGTCTCCCATTGACCAATTTTTTGCGATGATAAGGTCTTGGCTGGCCGGGTAATAAGCGGCGCTAGCCAGGAATAAAATAGAATGGAGGAAATAGAGAGGGCCAAGGCGGGTTTTTGGCCCTCATTTTGTTCAATACATAATGGGGACTACCCATGATGGAAAGGAGTTTGTCCGATGGCAAAGGGGACTACGGAAAAAATTAGAAGAAAAGCGCTGGGAATTACAGCGGCTTTGATAATTCTGGGGTTTGGGGCGGCAGCGGCCAGCCTGTTTAACTGGCAGATTCTCCGGGGGGAGGAAATGCGCGCCAAGGCATTGGAACAAAGCTTAATGAACACCACCTTGCCCGCCATGCGGGGCTCTATCTATGATGCTACCGGAAAAGTGCTGGCACAGAGCGCCAGTGTGTGGACCGTGGTGCTGGAGCCCGCCTATTTGGCGGGGGATGAAGCCTTACGGCATACGGTGGCCTCGGGGCTAGCCTCTATTCTGGAGTTGGATGAGGCCGAACTGTACGAGAAAACCGGCGATAAGAGCTCCTATTATACGGTGATCAAGCGGAAAGTCGAGACAGACATACGGGATAAGATCAATGACTTTAAGCGGAAGAATAAGATTGACAACGGCGTCCGGCTTATCGATGACTATAAACGGTACTATCCATACGGTACGGTGGCCTCTAATGTGCTGGGTTTTACCGGTTCTGACAACCAGGGTCTGGGCGGCCTGGAAAGCGAGTATGAAGCCGAGCTTAGCGGCAGCGCCGGACGACTGATTGCCGCGAAAAATGGGTGGGGCACTGATATGCCCTTTGAGTATGAGCAGGTGGTGGAGGCAGAAAACGGACATGACCTGGTGCTTACTATAGATGAGACGGTACAGAGCATTCTGGAAAAGTACCTGGCCCAAGGCATTGAGCGAAACAATGTGGCGGCCGGCGCGGTAGCCATTATGATGGATGTAAACACCGGAGGGATCATTGGCCTGGCTACCAACCCCAGCTTTGACCCAAATGATCCCTTTACCATCCAGGACCAAAAGCTGCTGACAGAGATTGCCGCCATGCCCGACGGAGATGAGAAGGATAAAGCGGAGTCTAACGCCCTGAACCTGCAATGGCGGAACAAAGCGGTGTCCGATACCTACTACCCGGGCAGTGTGTTCAAAATGTGCACCGGCTCCATGGCGCTGGAAGAGGGAGAGATCACTGAAAACAGCCAGTATACCTGTACCGGCGGCGAGAAGCTGGAGGGAGTTAAGGATCCGATCCACTGCTGGCAGCGGTCCGGCCACGGCACTACAACATTCCGGGAGGGCGTATGTAACTCCTGCAACCCTTGGTTCATGCATATTGGTGATTTGCTGGGGGTGGATAGGTTTTGCAAATACCGGGAGGCATTTGGGTTTACAGACGAAACCGGTATTGATTTGCCCGGCGAAGCGGATAGCCTGTACCATCCAGCGGATACCATGCTGCCGATTGAGTTGGCCACAGAATGCTTTGGACAGAACTTTAGTATTACGCCAATCCAGATGATCAGCGCCTGCGCGGCGGTGGCTAACGGGGGCAACCTGGTGCGGCCCCATGTAGTGGACAGAATTGTAGACGGCAATGGGAACATTGTGAAAACAGCGGACACCAGTTACCGCCGCCAGGTAATCTCTGAGGAGACCTCTCAGACTATGATCAGCATTTTGCAGCAGAACGCGGCCTCGGGCACGGCTAAGGGCGGATATGTGTCTGGTTACCGCATTTGTGGAAAGACCGGAACTTCAGAAAAAGTGGCTAAATTCTATGAGGATAAAGCAAAGCACGCGGACGACCCGGAATATGTGGCGGAAATGGAGTACATAGCCTCCTACTGCGGCTTTGCCCCAGCGGAAAACCCTCAATATGCGCTGCTGGTTTTCTTTGACGAGCCGGACCATACAAAGTCCTATGGTGGAAACGCGGTGGCGGGCCCCATCTTCTCCGCCATTATGCAGGAAGCGCTGCCCTATCTGGGAATCGAAGTGAAATATACAGAGGATGAATACGACCGGCTGGATATGGTCACACCCTCTGTGGTGGGCCTTACCATTGCCGAAGCCCAGAAGAAGCTGGAGGAGCAGGGGCTTGGCTATGACATTGTGGGCAATGGAGAGGACTGGGAAAACAAAGTGGTAGAGCAGATTCCGGAAAGCGGATCTACCGTGCCGAAAGACGGTATGGTGGTGCTGTACACCCAGGGCTATGGTATGGATGAGGCCCTGGTAGAGGTCCCGGACTTCTTGGGCTATGATTTTGTAAACGCCAGTTATCTTGCACACGTACAGGGCCTGCAAATCAGCGTAAACGGTGTGACAGAGGATGGCGCGGTGGTTTCTTTGCAGGGGGTGGAGCCTGGTGAAAAGGTGAAGCAGGGAACCGTTATTTCCCTAACCTTTGCGGCGGAGTTGAACACCGAGACCTATGTAACGGATCTGCCGGACTAGTAAGGCGGCAGCCAAAAGCCGGGCCAAATTTTTTAGAACTGAAATGTAAAAGCGCAAAAGGAATCGTTCAACAGGAAAAGAGAGGGTTGCAAATGAACAACAGTTTCTTATACTTTTTGGCCGCGCTGGTGGCCTTTGCGGTCACGGCTGTGCTGGGCTGGTGGCTTATCCCTTTTTTACACAAGCTGAAGTTTGGCCAGACCATTCGAGAGATCGGACCTAGCTGGCACAAAAAAAAGCAGGGAACCCCCACCATGGGCGGAATCATGTTTATTTTGGGTATTGCGGCGGCGGTGTGTTCCTGCATTCCGGTGTACTATGGCTGCACAAAGGGCGAGGGCGGGCTAATGAGCGCCAAGGTCTTTGCGGGCTTGGGTATGGCCCTGGGCTATGGGGCCATTGGCTTTATGGACGACTATATCGGTATTACCAAAAAACGCAACCTAGGGCTGACAGAAAAGCAAAAATTGGTCTTGCAGTTTTTAGTGGCAGGAGCCTATCTGCTGGCTATTTACCTGGCTGGGGGCGGAACCACTACCATTCTGCCCTTTATTGGGCAGATCGACTTAGGGTTGGCCTATTATCCTTTGGCGGCTATTCTCATTGTGGGCCTGACTAACGCGGTGAATTTTACAGACGGCGTGGATGGTCTGAACACTAGCGTCAGCCTGGTGGTGTTCATTGCCCTGGCTATGTGCGCGGGGATTCTGTCCATGACAGGGCTTTCGGTAATGGGTGTGGCCGCGGCTGCGGCATGCATCGGCTTTCTCATCTGGAACTTCCACCCAGCCAAGGTCTTTATGGGTGATACGGGCTCCCTGTTTTTGGGCGGCATGGTGGGGGCCCTGGCCTTTGGCATTGACATGCCGGTGCTTCTGCTGCCTTTGGGGCTGATTTACTGGGCGGAAATTTTGTCGGTTGTGTTGCAGGTAAGTTATTTTAAGGCCACCCACGGCAAGCGCTTGTTTAAGATGTCGCCAATCCACCACCACTTTGAGATGTGCGGGTGGAGCGAGGTAAAGATTTGTGGTGTGTTCTGCCTGGTTACCCTGCTGGGTGGAGCCGTAGCCGTGGCCTGCGTACTGTTCGGGGTGTAGGGAACCATGTTATAAAACAGGAAAATACTGGAGTTTGGAGGAATTTCAAACTGCTTGCACAGAATATCCATAGTATTGAAAGGAGTTGATTGCCTATGCCAGCAGTAGGCCGGACTGCCCGGGGGCTGGACCAGCCGCCCCGGCGGGCCCCCAGGACCCCTGCCGCTCAGCCGGAAAAAAGAAAGCGGCGCCGCCGAAAGATGAAGTATGCCCTGTTCAGCTTAGGCAATGGGCTGGATATGCCCCTTTTTGTGTTTGTTATGGTTCTGCTGGCCGTGGGACTGGTGATGCTCTTCTCCGCCAGCTACGCGGTCAGCTACTACAGCCAGGGCGACAGTTACTTCTATATCTCCCGCCAGGGGGCTTTCGCGGCCTTTGGGGTGGTAGCTATGCTGTTGATTTCTCTTTTCGACTACCACCGCTTTCATAAGCTGGCCCTGCCCGTAGCGGGTGTTACGGTGGTACTGCTGGTTATGGTATTGGTATTTGGCCCGCTGTTGCATGTTAAGCAAATCGCCCCGCCAGAGGGCGTGGCCTACCGCTGGCTGAACCTGGGGGTACAGTTTCAGCCCTCGGAGATTGCCAAATTCGCGCTGATTCTGCTCTTTGCCCACATGATCTCCATCTACGCCGAAAAGATGGGCACTTTCCGTTACGGGGTGCTGCCTTTTGTGGGGGTGTTGGGGCTGTTTGCCGCTTTAATCTTTTTGGAGAACCATATGTCCGGCACCTTGATCGTACTGGCGCTGGGGGCCATTATGATGTTCATTGGCGGCACCAAGCCCCGGTGGTTTATCATTGGCGGCGCGGTGCTGGTCCTTCTGCTGCTAGCCTACCTGAGCTTTGGCGGCAAGGACGAGAGCGGTGAGGGCGGCGTGTACCAGATGAACCGCATTGCTGTATGGCTGAATCCCTTTGAAGGCGACCCCGATGACACCTGGCAGACCCGCCAGTCCCTGTACGCCATTGGTTCAGGAGGGCTGCTGGGGGTAGGGCTGGGACAGTCCCGCCAAAAGTACTTGTACCTGCCCATGCCCTACAATGACTTTATTTTCGCTGTGGTTTGCGAAGAACTGGGCCTGGTGGGGGCGCTGGTAATTATGTTACTATTTGCCCTTTTGGTGTGGCGGGGGGTGTATATCTCGCTGAACGCTAAGGACCGCTTCGGTACCATGCTGGGGCTGGGGATCACCTTTCAGGTGGGCTTGCAGGCGGTGCTGAATATCTGCGTAGTCACCAATACCATCCCTAATACAGGCATCAGTCTGCCCTTTTTCAGCTCGGGAGGCACGTCGTTGATGATGCTCTTGGGGCAAATGGGCATTCTGCTGAATATCTCCCGGAGCTCCAATGTAGAAAAGACCTAGAGGATAAGCACCCAGCTACTAAAGAGAAACAGGAAAATTTTTGAGAAAGTTAAGGAGCTTTTTAAAAAGTTCCTTAAGGCAACATCGCACAAAGGCTTTGCACACGAATTGCTGGCACGTTTTCCATCATAAGTACAACCGGTCTACTGTGCGCGGCTTTCGCTTGTCAGAATCGCAAAACCATACATGGTCTGATGATCAGCGTTCTCTGGAGTTGGCTTCGTCAACGCTTGTACACCGCTGACGAAAAATGGACCGCGCAACTCGCGCACAGTCTTTGTACGGTACTGCCTTAAACGCGGGTGTTGGGGCTAAGGCCCTAACATCGCGGACATAGAGCAAAACGGTTCGCAAGCGATTTAGGAGAGGATAAGTCGATGAGAGTTCTATTTACTGGCGGCGGTACCGCCGGACACATCAACCCCGCCCTGGCTGTGGCGGGGTATCTGCAAAAAAAGGAGGCTGATGTAGAGATTCTCTATGTGGGCAACCGGGGCGGCATGGAGGAGCGCCTGGTGAAAAAGGCTGGGTATGACATGGCCTTTATCACCATTTCTGGCTTTCAGCGCAAGTTAACCCCCAAAAATATTGTCCGTAATTTTCAGACGGTGGGGCGCATCTTTACTGCCACGGCTGAAACAAAAAAGATCATCCAGCAGTTCGCCCCCGATGTTTGTGTGGGAACAGGAGGGTATGTCAGTGGCCCGGTGATCCGAGAGGCGGCAAAGATGGGGATACCCTGTGTTATCCATGAGTCCAACGCCTACCCGGGGATAACCACCAAGATGCTCTCAAAGCTGGTCAAGACCGTGATGCTGGCTGTGCCCGATGCCAAACAGTACCTAGACCCTTCGGTAAATTGTACGGTTACCGGCAACCCGGTGCGGGGCGAGGTACTGGCTGCCCAGCGGGAAGCTTCCCGTAACGCTTTGGGGCTAGACAGCCGCCCGCTGGTGCTCAGCTTTGGGGGCAGTCTGGGGGCCAGCGCCCTAAACCGAGCCGCCGCTTACATGCTGGCTCAGAGTGCCAAGGAGAAGAAGTACCAGCATATCCACGGCTATGGCCAGCACGATGAGAACTTTTTGACAGAAGTTCGAGAATTTGGCCTGGCAGCGGAAGAGAACCCTCAGATCCGCCTGTTGGAGTACATTGACAATATGCCCCAATGCCTTTCCGCCGCGGATTTGGTGATCGGTCGGGCCGGGGCTATGACCTTGACGGAGATTGAGGCAAAGGCCAAGGCGTCCATCCTAATCCCCTCGCCTAACGTGGCGGAGAACCACCAGTTTCACAATGCTATGGCGTTGGTACGCCGGGGAGCGGCGGAGATTATTGAAGAGAAGGACCTGACCGGCGAGGCCTTATGGAAAAAGGTGGAAAAAATCCTTTCCGACCGGGACCGACTGCGGTCTTTAGGAGAGAACGCGGGAAAAATGGAGATCATTGATGCCAGCGAACGCATCTACCGGGTGATTAAGGCCGCTGTAAAGCAGAAGGAGTAACCAATGAAGTACAGTTTGGTAAAAATTAAGGAGCATCCTGAGCTGGTCCACCAGGCCGCCTTTTGGTTTCAGCATTGCTTTGGCATTCCAGAGGAAAGCTACCGGCAGAGTATGGAGAGGATGCTGGCGGGTTCCGGCCCGGTGCCCGGATGGTATGTGGCTATGGATGGAGACCGGATTGTGGGCGGCCTGGGCGTTATTGAAAACGATTTTCATGACCGGCCGGATTTGACCCCTAACGTGTGCGCCGTATATGTGGACGAGTCCTACCGCTGCCGGGGAATTGCCGGGGCACTACTACACTTTGTTTGTCAGGACATGGCCCAGGCAGGAGTGAGAACTCTTTACCTGGTCACAGACCATACGTCCTTTTATGAGCGCTACGGCTGGGAATTCTTCTGTACGGTCCATGACAAGGAGGGCCCGGCCCGGCTCTATAGGCATGATATACCGCGCGTCGCGCCAGAACAGAAAATTTCCCTGTGTGGCGATAACTGTGCGGTCTGTCCCCGGTATCAAGCCCACAGCCAGGAGGAACTGCATGCTGTAGCGAAGCTCTGGCATAAGATTGGATGGCGGGATCGGGTACTGCCACCTGAGGAGATACAGTGCAAGGGCTGCGCGGCTCAAAAAGAATGTACTTACAATTTAAAGGGCTGCACCGCCGCTCAAGGAGTGGAGTACTGTGCCGCCTGCCGGGATTTTCCATGCAACAGGCTGGAAGCTGTGCTGGAGAAGTCTCGAGAGGGAGAAAATTTGTGTAAAGCGCGTTGTACGCCAGAAGAGTACACTGCCCTAGAGCAGGCTTTCTTCCACAAAGAAGAGAACTTAGAGCTTTTACGGAACCAGTGAAGCCATAGAGAGCGGATAGAGCCGCCTAAAAGAGAAACTAGCCTGGGCAGGTGGACCAGAAGCCCCTGGCCACCGCCTAATTAGAGATGACGGAATGCACACAAATAAAAACACTTCATAAAATGGCATAGCTGATTTTAAATGGGGTGTTCTTATGATCATAATTGACGGCCCTGCTGAGCTCAGCGGGGAGATCACCATTCAAGGGGCGAAAAACAGCACTTTGCCGCTTCTTGCGGCAGCCCTGCTTTGCAAGGGCCAGACAGTGCTGCACAATTGCCCCGACCTTTCGGACGTAGACACCGCCGTTCGAATTTTAGAGCACGCCGGGTGCCGCTGTACCCGGGACGGTCCCGACCTGGTGGTGGACAACGCTGTAACCCGCTGCGAAATCCCCGAGGAACTCATGCGCGGTATGCGGTCTTCCATTGTGTTCCTGGGGGCTATGGTAGCTCGCTGCGGCCAGGCCAGACTTTGTTCGCCAGGAGGCTGCGAACTGGGGCCACGGCCTATTGATTTGCACCTGTCGTCCCTCCGGCGGCTGGGGGTGGAGATTGAGGAGAGCGGCGGCTGGCTGAATTGCCGGGCCCCTAAAGGGGTGCAGGGATCTTATGTGTCCCTGGCTTTCCCCAGTGTGGGGGCTACTGAAAACTTAATCCTAGCGGCTGTATGCGGCCAGGGCACCACGATTATTGCCAACGCGGCCCGGGAGCCGGAGATTATGGACTTGGCCGAGTACCTAAACCGCTGTGGAGGCCGGGTGTACGGAGCAGGGGAGAGCTGTGTGATTATTGATGGAGTAAAGGAGCTCTTCGGCAGTGAACACCGGGTGATGCCAGACCGCATTGCCACAGTGACGTACATGGCGGCCGCGGCAGTGACCGGCAGCAGTGTGACCTTGCGGGATGTGGACAATACCCACATCCTTCCCATGCTAAGCCCTTTTGAAGAGTCTGGCTGTGTGGTTCGTCAGCTTAGCGGCTGCCTAAACATTATGGCGCCCCGGCGGCTAAACCCGGTAAAACATATCCGCACCATGCCCTACCCGGGTTTTCCCACCGACGCCCAGCCAGCGGTGATGAGTATGGCCGCAGTGGGCCGGGGCACCAGCGTATTTGTAGAAAACATATTCGAGAACCGTTACCGCCATGCCGACGGCCTGCAACGGATGGGCGCGAAGATCAAGGTGGAGGGAAAAGTGGCGGTGGTAGAGGGAGTTGAAAGGCTAACAGGCGCCTCGGTAGAGGCAGCGGACCTGCGGGGCGGGGCGGCGCTCGTGGTTGCCGGCCTTGCGGCCCAGGGGCGGACCCAGGTCAGTGGGGAAGCGTTTATTCGCCGAGGCTATGAGAACCTGGTGGGGTGTCTGGCAGACCTGGGAGCACGCGTTAGAAATGAGGGAGAGGAAACAGGACAATAAGTAAGATACGCTAACAATATGGCACTGTAAAAAAGCTTATTGAAGTGGAAGATTCGTCACTTGTGGAAAACTCGGGAAATAAAAAGGGGTGAGAGTATGGCAAGGCAAGGCCGTTCCCGAAAGGGTGTGTGGGATGAAAACGACTTTATCGATATTCATTCTCATTCCAGCGGCGAACCACCGCAGTATGATTGGTTCGTAAATAGACAGAAAAACCGTGGCCCTATGGAGCAGCCGGAAAGCCGCCGCGTCCGCCCGCCAGCTGGACCAGCCGGCAGCCGCCGGGAACCCCGCCGGCCAGCAAACTTGAGTAGCCGAGAGACAGGCCGCGCACCATCTGGCAACAAAAAAAGACCGCCGGCGAGCCGGGGGGCTCCATCACAGAGAAAAGCCCCGCCAGAACCGGCTTCTCGAAAGCGTACCTCGAATTCCCGAAGAGCATCGCGGGGGGAACCAGAGAGAACATCGCGTCCTTCCCGTAATGAAATTCCCCGTAAACGCCGGAAACCTATGGGAAAGGCCAAACGTCGGATACTGATGATACTGGGGCTTTTCGTTATGCTGACCGGCACAGGCTTTTTAGCCGAGTCGCTGTTGTTCCGGGTCACAGGCGTACGGGTAACTGGAGACCCTGTGTATCCGGAAGAACAGATTAAGACCATTTGCAATTTTAAAGCAGGAGATAACCTCTTATTCATCCCTACCGGTGAAAAGGAACGGGCCTTGCAAGAGCAGTTGCCCTATATTGGCAAGGCCAAAATCAGCCGGCGAATTCCCGGGACTGTGGTGATTGAGGTCGCGGCGGCCCAACCGGCCTGCTGTATACAGGTGGGGGGCAGCTGGCTGGTAGTGGACGGAGGAGGCAAGGTGCTGGAAAACCGCGCCGACCCCATACAGGGGATTTTACAGGTTTCAGGCCTTGCGCCCTCTGCCGCTCAGCCGGGAAAAACAATTGTTTTGGAAGATGAGGCGGCAGCTGCCGCGTTTACAGAGATTGTGGAGAAGGTCAGCCAGCTGGAGGCCGCCAATGATTTTACCCGATTGAATATGGCGAATATGGAAGACATCCGTCTGTGGTATCAGGACCGTGTGGAATGCAAGCTGGGTGGAACCGCGCAGCTGGATTACAAGATACAGACCGGCTACAACTTATTCCACAATGAAGGAGAGCGGGGCATTGGCCAAAACGAGAAGGGGGTGCTGGACCTATCCTACTCGGACACCAAGACTTTTTATTTTTCTCCGGGAGAGGTGGATCCCAGCACTGCGGTGCAGGCAGCTCCGCCCACGGAATCTGGCGAGCAGGAACCTGGCGGGGAGCATCCTCAAAATTCCGAGCCAAGCTCTGAAGAGCCCACCGCTAGCCCAGAGGGAAGGGGGGCGGGCATTCCAGATCAGCCCTTTACCGGCTAACGCCATATCTTGTGGCCAGTAGTAACAGAGGACCGATTCGCGGGAAGAAAGAAAGAAAAACAATTTTTTTCAGCCCTTTTTTTGAGAATTTCCTTGAAATTTTCCCGAAAAAGTGATAGATTATACCATGTAACGGTTTAGTTAACGTAAGTCGGCCTGTGCAGTATTCGGGCCGCGGCGTGTTTAAAAAGAGAAAGGCTGGAAAAACAGGCGTTTCCAGCTTTTAGGGCTAGGGAGGCCCGACCCGAAACCTGGGTAGACAAAACTCTGGAATCCGCGCCGCAGGGGGACTTTTCTCAAAATGTCCGCTCCAAACATGGAACGGAAGATCAAAAAACGGGGCGCGGGCCCCAAACTAGCGAAAACGGTAGGCGAGGCCGCAAGGGCTTTGAAAAGATATTGTGGCGGGAAAAAAGTAGCCTGACCGGCCGCAGATGTAGCCTAATGTCTCGTCGGGAAAGGAAGATGGTAAAAAATGCCTTTTGAAGTTGATAATCTGTTGGATGAAACTCCCCAGACCATAAAGGTAGTGGGGGTAGGCGGCGGCGGCGGAAACGCCGTAAACCGCATAGCCAGCGCAGGAGTACGCAGCGTAGAATTAGTTTGTATGAATACGGACAAGCAGGCCTTACAGCGCAGCCAGGCCTCTATAAAGGTACAGCTGGGCGAAAAGCTGACCAGTGGCCGGGGGGCTGGCTCCAAGCCTGAAGTGGGCGAGAAGGCGGCTGAAGAAAGCCGGGAGGTTATCTCTCAGACCCTGAAGGATGCAGACATGGTGTTTATCACTGCGGGTATGGGAGGCGGTACCGGCACGGGCGCGGCTCCTGCTGTAGCAAAGATTGCCCGGGAGCAAGGGGCTCTTACGGTGGGAATCGTCACAAAGCCGTTTGCTTTTGAGGGCCGCCGCCGTATGGAACAGGCTGAAAAGGGCATTGCGGCCCTGCGGGAGCACGTGGACTCTTTGGTGGTCATTCCTAATGAGCGCCTTAAACTGGTAAGCGACGAGCGTATTACCCTGGCCAATGCTTTTTTGGTGGCAGACGACGTGCTGCGCCAGGGTGTGCAAAGTATTTCCGATTTGATTCAGCTGCCCGGTATCGTTAACCTGGACTTTGAGGACGTGAAGTCTGTAATGCAGGACGCCGGCTATGCCCATATGGGCGTGGGCCATGGCACTGGCAAAGACAAGGCGGAGCAGGCGGCTATGGCGGCAATTTCCAGTCCCTTACTGGAAACCAAAATTGCCGGGGCTCGAGGTGTGATCATCAATATTACATCCAGCCCGGATATTGCCTTGGATGAGATTGATACCGCGTCACAGATTGTTACCGAGCGGGCACACCCTGATGCCAACATTATTTGGGGCGCCACGTTTGATGAGTCCATGGAGGATTCCATGAATGTGACTGTGATTGCTACGGGCTTTGAGGGCATGAATGGAGAGAAGAGCAAGCCTGCCCTGGATCTGGACTTGGATGAGGACTTTCTAAGCTCTTCACCCGCGGCGGATCCATCGCCAGTGGTCTCCAGCCGCAGCAGTTCATCAATGCGGAGCGGTTCTTCTGTGCGGAGCAGCCAGAGTATTCGCGGTACCGAGCCTCGGGTAGATCCGGCCGTGATAGATGATGATGATACGTTTACAGACATTATGTCTATCTTTAATCGCAAATAATCAACATAATTTTGGTGGAGTTAGTTATGGGAAATTTAATTCAAGGAGTACATCATATTGCTGTTAAGCCCACGGCAGAGCAGTATCAGGAGACAGTGGAATTTTACACCAAGCTCTTGGGGATGGAAGTGGTGAAAAGTTGGGGCGATCCCCAGCGGCCTTGTCTGATGGTCTCCTGCGGAGACAACAGCTGTATGGAAATCCTTAGCGGTGAAAGTGAAATTCCCGCCGGGGGTCCTTTGGCGCATGTGGCCTTTGCCACAGATAAGGTGGACGAGATTATTGAAAAGGTCCGCGAAGCTGGCTATGAGGTGACCAATGAGCCTGCCGACGCGAATATTGGGGGCAATATGCCTATCCGTATTGCCTTTTTCTATGGGCCTACCCACGAGCATATTGAGTTGTTCTGGGAAAAATAGTATTTTGCCGAAGTGTCTGACGGCTCTTGGCCCAGGTGCCGGGAGCCGCCTTTTTATATCATGCGGACTGTTTGAACCATCAAAGACCCATATGCTGGGGCTGGCGTATTTGCTTCCCTGCGCGGTCGGCGTCTAGCTGATTTTTGACCACATGATACAAGCAAGGAGGGAGTGAATGGACAAAGACTTTTTACTGAAGGTCTATGGCGGTTTATATGGCTCTGAAGCTGGACCATGGAATCTTTCAGCAGAGCAGAAGTATCTGGAGTATCGAATCACTGCCTTTTTTGAGGAGAACTTTTTAGTAGAAGAAGGTGCGGAGCTCTGCAATGTGGGCATTGGCGCGGGCTATTGGGACCGATATCTCAGTTATCAGCTGAAGGGCGGCAAATTGACCAGTATCGACATCAATGAAGAGATATGCCGCGCCTTGGAGGCTTGCTTGAAAAATGAGGGCAACCCAAACCCTGTAACAGTCATCCATAAAGATGTGATGGACTGTGGGGAGCTGGAGGAGCGTTTTGACATTGTAACCATGGTGGGATCAGCCCGAATGGAGAGTGGACTGTTCCAGACCATTCTGGTACAACTATTCCGTTTTTTAAAACCAGGCGGCAGCTTGTACTACCAATCGCTAGATCCGAAAGAGGATCGCGGAGCGGTGGAGGCTTTGTGCATAGAGCGGGGCTTCCAAGTGGAACGGTACCTGCTGGATGAAGCATATGGACGAAAAGCCCAGTATTGGAAAATTACCAGAGTGTGAAACCAGAAAATGTGAGAGGGAGCGGAAGCGGCGCCAAGCCTGTGTGCTGGGCCGCTTCTTCATTACCGTAAGGAGGAAGGGATATGCCGCGGCTGACTGAAATGAAAAATATTGGGGCTGAGATGGCCAGCAAGCTGGAAGCGATTGGAATAGATTGTCCTGAGAAATTGTTAGAAATAGGGGCAAAGGAGGCATTCCGGCGGCTAAAAGAGACTTTTCCCAATGTCTGTCTAGTGCATCTGTACTCTTTGGAGGGCGCGGTGACAAACACGGAGTTTAACGCCCTTTCAGAGAAAAAGAAGAGGGAGCTGAAGGTGCTTAGCGATTCACTAAAGGAAGGGGAACGATTATGCCGTTGAAAAATATCCAGCAGCCAGAGGTCATTCTGCTGACAGAGACCTTGCGTCTCAAGCGTTATAATGGCCATTATGAGCTGGCCCTGGCCGGTTACCAGGACCCCTATGTGTACCAGAACTCTGAGGGAATTTTTGACCAAACCAAAATCCCAGATCTAAACTATGTAAAGGGAATGTGTGAGTACCTAGACAAAAACGGAGAACTCTACTTTATAGAGGTGCTAGAGGATGAGCGGTACACTGCTGTGGGAGATGTGACAATGAAGGCGGAAAATCCGCCTATTGCCATTTGGTATGAGAAGTACCGGGGGAAAGGTCTGGGGAGCCTAGTGATGGGGGCGGTCATTAACCGCATGCGGGCCTTGGGCTATAAGAAAATACGGAATTCCACTGTATACAAGTGGAACGAGGCCTCTTTTCGGCTGCACCAGAAGCTGGGCTTTCAGGTGGTTCGGGAGACAGATCAGGAGTATTATCTGGATTTGGAGCTAATGCGGGAGGAAAATATGATGGAAGAAATCAGACTGAACACCAGCGAACTGAAAGAAAAGGCGGCCCAGCTGCGGGCGGGCCAGCGGGTGCTGCTTAGCGGCACGGTTTATACCAGCCGGGATGCCGCCCACAAGCGCATGACAGAGATCCTGGACAGGGGCGAGGAGCCGCCCTATCCTTTGGCGGGCGCAGCCATTTACTATGCTGGACCTACCCCGGCGCCAGCGGGGCTGGCCATTGGCTCCTGCGGACCCACCACCAGCACCCGAATGGACCCCTATACCCCCCGATTTCTTGATCTGGGCCTAAAATGCATGATTGGCAAGGGAAAGCGTAGTCAAGAGGTGGTACAGGCCATGCGGCGCAATGGTGCGGTATATCTGTGCGCCATCGGCGGGGCAGGGGCCTTGGCGGCAAAATGTATTGTGGGCTGCGAAGTCATTGCTTTTGAGGATCTGGGGTGTGAGTCGGTGAAGCGTCTGGAACTGCGGGATTTTCCACTGATTGTAGGAATCGATAGCTTGGGCGGGAGCATATTAGTCTAAAAGCGAGGACCAAAATGTTATTGAGAAGTGATTTTTACTTAATCGGGGCCTTGCTCTTGGGTGTGGGATGTACCGGAGCTTTTATTATGAGGGTGAGAATTCACAGAATCTTTTTTTCGGGGCTGGCCGCCGCTTATATTATAATTGTGCTGGGCCTGACGCTGTTTCCCATCCCGTACCAGGAAGCAGGGCGTTTTGCGCCGGCTCCTCATAATTTAATTCCCTTCCGCACTATACCGGCCAGGGCAAAAAGACGGCACTTTCTCTATTTTCAAACCAGCCCTAATAAAATTTATCTGGAGAAAATATTTAAGGCAAAAGGAGAGAATGATGTGTTTGACGGACTGATGCGCCTGCTAGTGAGGAACTATGGCAGCACTGATCCCGCTGTGCGGGAAAAGAGCGGCCAGGTGGCTGGGGGAGTGGGCATTGCCACAAACTTGCTGCTGTTTGCCATCAAGCTGGCTGCGGGGCTTCTCTCTCACAGTGTAGCCATTATGGCGGACGCTATCAATAATTTAACGGACTCGGGCTCATCCATTATTATGTTGGTGGGCTTCAAGTTGGCCGGAAAGCCTGCCGACCAGGAGCATCCCTTTGGCCATGCCCGTATCGAATATCTCTGTGGAGTGATCGTATCCTTTATTGTGCTGTTCTTGGGCCTGGAGCTGGGCAAGAGCTCGGTGGAGAAAATTTTTTCGCCAGAAACGGCGGCTTTTGGTCCCGTGACTTTGAGCATTTTGGTGGTTTCTGTAGCAATGAAGTTATGGCAGTGCCTCTTTTACCGCAGCGTAGGGAAAAAGATCGGCAGCCAAGCCCTGGTAGCTACTGCCAGTGATAGCCGGAATGACGTGGTTGCCACTCTTGTAGTGCTTTTGGGCGCAGTGGTTACGGCAGCCAGCGGCTGGCACCTGGATGGCTGGTTGGGGCTGGCGGTGGCTGCGTTCATAGTGGTGTCTGGGGTTAAGTTGGTGATAGAGACCGCCAACCCTCTTTTGGGTGCGGCCCCGGACCAGGAGCTGGTGGGCCGGGTGTATGAGAAGATCCGCTCCTACCCAGGGATTATTGGAATCCACGACTTGACGGTCCACAGCTATGGAGAGGGCCGCTGCTTTGCCAGCGTCCACTGCGAGGTGCCGGCAGAGGAGGACATCCTGGTCAGCCACGACCTAATCGACAATATTGAACGGGACTTTCTTAGTGATGAGGGAATCCATCTGGTCATCCATCTGGATCCCATTGTCACCGGTGACCTCAGGACGCAGCAGCTGCGGGAACAAGTTCTGGAGTGTGTGAAGGACGTCTATCCTCAGGCGGCCATTCACGATTTTCGGGTGGTATGGGGGGTGACCCACTCTAACATTGTATTTGACGCGGCAGTGCCCTTTACGTTGAAGGATAGCGATGAGCGGGTAAGGAGCAATATTACCCACAGAATAGAAGAGCTGGACCCCGCGTACCGAGTGGTGCTAACCGTGGACCGGGAGGGCGTGGTCCATGAAATGGAACGCTAAAGGTTGTGTGGGGGCTCATAATTAAGTGGTAGGATTTTATGCTTAATGGCAACCGACAGCAAAGCTATCAGGTGTCAGAAGGGGGAATTTCCAATGTGGCGCCAGTGTAGTAGTGGTTCAGGATCTCTTGGTAGGTAGCGCCGTTTTTGGCCATAAACACGGCTCCTGCCTGGCTCATGCCCACCCCGTGGCCCCAGCCTCGGACCGTGAAGTGGAAGCTTCCCTCTGCATATTCCCAGGAGAAGCACGCGCTTCTCAGCCCAAAGGCGGCTCGCAGCTGGGCACCAGTAACCTTTTTGCCGCCCAGCAGCGCGGATTTCACGAGCCGGGAGGGGGTGTACTCTACATTAGAAAGCCATTCCTCCGCAGGACCAGAGAGATCTGGTGGGTCCTCCGTGAAGTATTCCGCAGCGGCGGATTTCAGAGCTTCTTCCGTAAGATCAATGCGGCTTAGATAGCCGTCGCTAAAAGCGTCCCCGGGGCTAGCCACTGCTTGCAGATAGGGGTGTTCCAGCCCTGCCGAAGGGGACCAAACATTTTCCACGGCCTCTGTGCTGCCTGGGGAGATAGCAAAGTAACAGCACAGTGCGGACTGGCCCCCGTAAGTAAGCTGCTGGCCATAGACCGCATCTACCACTTTCGTCAGTAAACTGTGGTACTGGTCAAAGTCTTCCCCCCAGCGCTCCCGCATGGCGCTTTCAGGCACATAGACCAGCCAGCGGCTGGGGTCGTAGGTAATCACCTGTCCTTCGGCCCGCAGGCGGCTGTAGTAGCTGTAAGAAGCTACAGCCTGGGCCTTTAGTGCTTCTTCGGGGGAGGAAAGGTCCATCTCGCAGGCTAGACAAGCGGCTAAAAACTCTTTGCCCTCTACGGTGACGGTCTCTCCTGTACTATTTTCTGTTAAAGTGAAGGTGTCGGGCTCTTGGGCGGTATTCCCAGGCAGCCGCTGGCCCTGTAAAAAGTCCGGAGCAGGTCCCAAAGCGGAGGATGTAGAGCCGGCGGTAGATGGAGCGGACTCTTGCTCCACCGGAGTTTGGGGAGAATCGCTGGGGGAAAGAGCGTCCACATGGCCCGCGCCGTAAATGGCGGCCGGTGCTAAGGTGAGAATGAGATAAAGCGCTAAAAAGGCCAGCAGCAGCCGTTTGCCGCCAGAGGAGCCGGTGTTTTTCATAGGGAAGCCACGTCCTTTCCTCTAATTTTTTGACACTCCAAAAGTTTGCTGTTTTTAAATTTCTTGTGGGATAATATTTCAAAAATACCCTTCTTACCCATAGATTATTTGGAGGTTTTCATTAAATTTTGCATTTTTATAGATGGCCTATTGCAAAATCTCTTGACTTGTTCGGGAGGAATGTATAAAATAGTAGAATCACGCAAAAGGAGGACCATACCATGCAGCGCCTAAACAACGAGAGTCCGCAGAGTACCACCATCCAGGAGCTTTGCGCCGAATATTGCGCGAATAACACAATTTCAAGAGAACAATACGAGCATTATGATGTAAAACGCGGCTTACGGAATGCCGATGGCACTGGTGTGATGGCCGGTCTGACCCATGTGTGCAATGTGCATGGCTACCTTATTGCCGACGGAGACAAAATTCCTGACAAAGGACGGCTTACCTATCGGGGCATCAGTATCGAGGACATTGTAGCGGGATGTCAGGCCGAGGGACGGTTTGGTTTTGAAGAGATCGTTTGGCTGTTAATTTTCGGTAAACTGCCTAACCGCAGGCAGTTTAACCGTATGTGTAATCTACTATATGATAACCGGGAGCTGCCCGAGTATTTCCCAGAGGACATGATTATCAAAGCGCCCTCCAAAAATGTTATGAATAAGCTGGCCCGGTCGGTGATGGCTCTGTATTCTTATGATGACGACCCAGAGGACAGTTCG
Organism: Acutalibacter intestini; assembly: GCF_034334985.1. Classification (NCBI taxonomy): domain Bacteria; kingdom Bacillati; phylum Bacillota; class Clostridia; order Eubacteriales; family Acutalibacteraceae; genus Acutalibacter; species Acutalibacter intestini. The sequence goes on from NZ_JAWXXL010000006.1 coordinate 82,842, forward strand.
CTGGAGAACAACATGCGCCAAAGTATCTCTCTTATTGCCCGGATGCCCTCTATTATGGCCTATGCCTACCAGGTAAAGCGCCGGCATTTTGATAAAAAGAGCATGTTCTTCCACCCCTACGAGCCCAGCCACTGTACTGCCGAGGCCATTCTGAACGCTCTGCGTCCAGACAGGCAGTTTACCCGGAAAGAGGCTGAGATGCTGGACCTATGCATGGTGCTGCATGCAGAGCATGGCGGCGGAAATAACTCTACCTTTACCACTCGGGTGCTCACCTCGGCGGGCACAGATATTTATTCGGCCATTGGCGCGGCGGTTGGCTCTTTGAAGGGCTACCGTCATGGTGGAGCGAACCACCGGGTGCGACGGATGATGGATGAAATCATGGAAAACGTGAAAGACTGGCAGGACGAGGACGAGGTGTGCACCTACCTGGAGAAGATTCTGCGGGGTGAGGCGGGCGACGGCAGTGGGCTGATCTATGGGGTGGGCCATGCCATCTATACTTTGTCCGATCCACGGGCGGTGATTTTAAAAACCCAGGCCCGCAGCTTAGCGGTCGAAAAAGGTTACGACAAAAAGCTGGCCCTATATGAGCTGGTAGAACGGCTTGCACCAGGCGCTTTCTTTAAGGTGACCGGGAATGAGAAGGTCATTAGTGCCAATGTGGATTTCTATTCGGGCCTGGTATATGAAATGCTGGGAATTCCAGAGGATTTGTTCACCCCCATGTTTGCTGTGTCCAGAATTGCCGGCTGGTGCGCCCACCGCATTGAAGAGCTGACTACAGGAGGCCGCATTATGCGTCCGGCCTACCGGGCGCTTCCGGTGAAGCAGGCCTATGTGCCGCTGGATCAGCGGTAACACAGGGCAATGGACATCCTTCCCTACAAGCCTATTAGAAACAGCCGGCAGATATGCCTAGACACAAAAAATTGTGAGGAAAGGGACCCTGTAGGGTCCTTTTTTTCCGCGGGGAACAGTAGGGGCAAAAAACTATTGGAAAATAGGCGGGATTGTGGTACAATAGAATCTAAGATGCTTCGGGAGATGAAACGATATGAATCACATCAAAGGAAAGGCCATGGCCATGGGGCTGGCTGCTGTGCTGGCGGGAGCCGTTTTGGGGATCGTTCTAAGGCTGGTTCTGATGCAGAACTTTTTCGATTATGACACGGGATTCTACACGGATAACGGTCTGATGGCCTGGCTTAGCCTAGGGGGGCCTGTACTGGGGGCGGCGCTGGCGGGGTTCTTCTGTTACCGGGGCAGGGAGCTGTTTGGCGGTTATGAGTGGAAAAGAGCCACAGGCACTGGCGTGCTTGCATGCCTGTCTGGAGTCTTTTTGCTGCGGCTGGGGGTCATAATGGCCCAGGATTACCACAATTTCTTAAACTCCGGTCTGTCCCAATACGACTCGGTGAAGCAAGGCGTCTTGCATGTGTTGTTTATTGTGGCCAGTCTGATATTTGGTTTGGTGCAGGTGGCCACTTCTATAGGCTTTATTCTAGGAAAAAATATTTTCAAAAAACTGCCCCTGCTTTACCTGGCTGGTCCATTTTGGGGGATTTCTTATCTGATTTTGGTGTATCTGTTTTACGCCAAATCCTCTTCGGTGGTGGAAAATATTTTTGCCGTGATAGGCGCTGCGGCGCTGCTGCTAAGCCTATTCTACATATGCCGGATTTTTGCTGGAGTAGAGGTGTCTGGCGCGGCCAGACGGCTGTTTGCTGCTGGTGGGGTGGCGGTTACAATGGTAGTGAGTTATGTGGTGGGGAATATAGCATTGTTTTTTCAGGGGAAAACCTATGCGGGCGAAATGCCTGTGGAGTGCCAGATGGGCGGTCTGCTGACAGCTCTGTTTGTACTGTCATTTATGTGTCATTACAATCAACATAGAATTTCAGATCCTAAGAAGATTCTGGCAGTCGAGTCTGTAACAGCCAGTGGTCCGGGAGAGGAAGATGGCGATGGAGCATAAGGGTACGCAGCGGCTGGATACGCCGCGCCTGGTATTGCGGCGATTCGTCCCGGAGGACCTGGAGTCTTTTTATCAGCACTGTTTAAGTGACAGCCAGGTTTGGCGCTGGACCAGTTATCCCCAGATGGAAGGGATTTGGGAGGCGCAGAGCAAAGCGGGGCTGTTTACCCCTAACTGGTTTGCCGCCTATGAGCGTCCAGACCGCTACAGCTGGGCCATTGCGGAAAAGCCGGAGGGGCCGGCCATTGGCAGAGTATTTGGAATGCATCCGAACGACAGGACCCAGGAGGTGGAACTGGCCTATGAGCTGGGGCAGGCGTTTTGGGGACAGGGCTATATGACCGAGGCTGTGCGGGCTGTGCTGCGGTTCTTTTTTGAGGATGTGGGCTTTTTCCGGGTTCATGCTTACCACGCGGACCAGAACCCCGCCTCTGGCCGGGTAATGCAAAAATGCGGGATGCGCTATGAGGGGATCATGCGCAAGGCCTGCGTGTGTAACGGCGGACGGTTCGACCAGGTAAACTATGCCCTGCTGAGGGAGGAGTATAGGAAGGAAAGCTGATGGGAACCGGGGGGTGAAAGAATATTTCAGGCTGATTATTCTTGGTAAAGGCTTGTATTTTTGGAAGAAATGTATTAAAATAAGAGTAGTTCGGCACCCCATCAAATTACAGGAGGTCATTCCAATGTCTGTAAAAGTTGCTATCAATGGTTTCGGCCGTATTGGCCGTCTGGCTTTCCGCCAGATGTTCGGCGCTGAGGGCTACGAGGTTGTGGCCATTAACGATCTGACCAGCCCCAAGATGCTGGCTCATCTGTTGAAGTACGACTCCGCCCAGGGCCGCTACGCTCTGTGCGACAAGGTGGAGGCCGGTGAGGACTCCATTACTGTAGACGGCAAGACCATCAAGATCTATGCCGAGAAGAACGCCGCCGACCTGCCCTGGGGCGAGATCGGTGTGGATGTTGTGCTGGAGTGCACTGGCTTCTACTGCTCTAAGGAAAAGAGCCAGGCCCATATCGACGCGGGCGCTAAGAAGGTTGTTATCTCCGCCCCCGCCGGCAAGGACCTGAAGACCATCGTGTTCAGCGTGAATGAGCAGACCCTGACCGCTGAGGATACCATCATCAGCGCGGCTTCCTGCACTACCAACTGCCTGGCCCCCATGGCCAACACCCTGAACAAATACGCTCCCATCCAGAGCGGTATTATGACCACGGTGCATGCTTTCACCGGTGACCAGATGGTTCTGGACGGCCCTCATCGTAAGGGTGACCTCCGCCGCGCTCGTGCCGCCGCTGTGAACATCGTTCCCAACAGCACCGGCGCTGCCAAGGCCATTGGTCTGGTTATTCCCGAGCTGAATGGCAAGCTCATTGGCTCTGCCCAGCGTGTTCCCGTGCCCACTGGCTCCACCACTATCCTGGTGGCTGTTGTGAAGGGCGAGAACGTTACCGCTGAGGGGATCAATGCCGCGATGAAAGCCGCTGCCTCTGACTCCTTTGGCTACACCGAAGAGCCCCTGGTTTCCTCCGATATTATCGGCATTACCTATGGTTCTCTGTTTGATGCTACCCAGACCATGGTTACCGAGATCGGCGACGGCTTGTATCAGGTGCAAGTAGTTTCCTGGTATGACAATGAGAACAGCTACACCAGCCAGATGGTGCGCACGATTAAGTACTTTGCTTCCATCTAAAAACAGAAGAATTGCGTAAAAAAGAGTTCGACAGCGAAAAAGCCCCGGAAAAATTGGGGCTTTTTCTATTTTGTTTTGTGGCTATTTTGTTTACTAAGCTGGGAAAAGTCAGTGGTTTGGGAATAAATTATCCGTTCCTGTTATAAGGGAGTCTTGGCTGTGAAAAAGTGGTGCGAGGAAGCGTTTGAAGGGAAGATGGAGGTGACGGGTTATCTTTATGGGGGAAAGACGGAGGGATACTGCCGCAACGGCGAGGAAGTTGGCAACCTTTACACCTGTACCTATGGCTGTCCAGTGAACCGGCAGGACCATGATATTTCCCCTAATACCATGATAATTCTATTCCCTATTATGGAGGCGGTGCGCAGCGGCGGCAATCTGCAAAATCTAGGCGGCAGCGGGAAATACTGTAAGGATGTGGTGTGCCCGGACGGCTGCGTAAAGTTTCGCGTGACAGCGAAGAAGCGGGAAGAGCAGAACTTTTTTAAAGGAAATCTCCCGACGGAGGATTTGTATCATGATTGAAATTATATCTTGGACAAAAGAGTTGGCGGGGCAGCTGCGCCAGGTCTTTGGAGAACGGCTGTGGTTTGTGGGGTACCAGGGCAGTTATGGCAGGGGAGAGGCTGCGGAGAATAGCGATATTGATATAGTCACAGTGTTGGATACTGTAACGACAGCGGATTTAAGCAGATACCGGGAGACGGTACGAACCATGCCCCAGAGTGAGCTGGCCTGTGGGTTTATCTGCGGAGCGGCGGAGCTGCGGGCTTGGCCCCGGTTCGACTTGCTGGGCCTGGTGCTTGACACCAAGCCGGTGCTAGGCAGTTTGCAGGAGATGACGCCGGAATTTACGCAGGCGGATCTACGGCAAGCCATAGCTGCCGGTTCCTCGGCAATTTACCACGGTCTCTGTCATAGCTATCTGTATGATAAAGACCCCCGGGCTGTGTTGCCCGCACTGTGTAAATCCGCATTTTTCTGCCTGCGGCTTTTGGCTTTGGAGCGCACAAAGGTCTACTATGCGTCCAAAAGAGAACTGCTGCCTGCGCTGGAAGGGCAGGAGAGGGAGATCCTGGAGTGGTCCATTACGCCGGAGGTTCTGGCGCAACAGAATACAGAACGTGTTTATGCACAACTGATGGAATGGAGCCGCCGCGCTATGGGGGCGTAGCGGTGTACAAAAAAAGTTCGAAAAATTCTTGACTCGAACACCGTGTCGTACTCTATACTGGGAACCAGGAAGGAGCGAGGGCCATGGAACAGGATCAGAGCGTGGAACAGAGGTTGGCTACAGTGACGGAGGTTTCCCAGTCTTTAGGACTTTCCACCAGGATGCTTCGCCACTATGAGGAGCTGGGGCTGGTGAAAAGCCGCCGCCGGGAGGGCTATGCCTATCGCCTGTACGATGAGGAAGCAGTACGGCGTTTACGTCAACTCATTGTTCTGCGTAAGCTGCGTATTCCCCTAAAGCAGGTGAAATGTGTTCTGGACGATCCCACTGCTCTAGAGGCCATCCGGGTCTTTCAGGAAAAACTGGAGGAACTGGACCAGGAGCTGGACGCCCTGGGCACCATTCGCGGCATTCTGGGCGATTTGCTTTCTACGCTGAAGCGCCGCTGCTGGCTGTCCGCCGGCGCGGCTATGCTAGACGATTCCCAGCTGATGGGGCTGGTTTCATCCCTGCCTTCTCCGAATTTGCATATAGATGAGGAGCGTACAAAAAAAATGGAAGATTTAAACCGTGCGGAGGAAAACGCCGCCAAGCTGAAGGATGTACGTATTGTGCACCTGCCCGCCTCGACGGTGGCCGCTGCCCGTTATTTTGGGCCGGACCCCGAAGACCACGCGGGGAAAATGATCGCGGACTTTGTCCGAGAGAACAGGCTGTGGGAGATTGGGGATGTGCGGGAGTATGGCTTTAATTCCCCCAATCCGCCCCCAGAGGGCGGAACCTATGGCTACGAGTTCTGGGTCACCATTCCCGAGGATTTGGAGGTACCCGCGCCGCTGGAGAAAAAACATTTCCCTGGAGGCACCTATGCGGCGCACTGTATCCAGATGGGCAATTTCCACGAGTGGGGATGGCTGTTCCAGTGGGCTTATGAGAGCAAAGAGTACGAGATCAACGGCTCAGACACGCCTGAGAATATGTATGGTTGTCTTGAAGAGCACCTAAATTACCATACGCATATTCAAGAGACTACGGAGGGTGAGCCTTGGATAGCGCAGCTGGATCTGCTAATTCCAGTGAAGCGGAAAACAACGTCTAAGGGATAGAAAAAGGGGGCCGGGAGACCGGCCCCTTCTGGTTGACAGAGGGGAAAAATGAAAATATAATATAATTGGCGAAAGCAGAGTGCATCCAAGACGAAGGGTTCATCTGGCGACCCCCTGGTATGGTTCAAAGGGGGGAGAATGTGGAGATTTGGCAAAGCCAGCTCTCTGCCGGAGGCCATAGCATTGTCCCTGGGAGCTACTTTTGGGCACTTCCCTAAAAAACAGGAAAGAAGGAGAAAACCATGCGAAGAAAGGACCGGGAAATTACAGATAAAAATGAGATTATGAAGATTCTCTCCCAGTGTCAGGTGTGCCACCTGGGAATGTGCCGGGATGGTCAGCCCTATGTAGTTCCATTAAATTTTGGGATGGAGGCGGAAAACGGGGAGCTTACGCTGTATTTTCATGGGGCGAAGGAGGGGCAAAAGCTGGACTTTATCCGGGAAAATCCCCAGGTTTGCGTACAGTTCGACTGTGGTCACCGTCTTTTAGAGGGAGATATTGCCTGTGCACATACGTTTGCGTATGAAAGCGTCATTGGCTTTGGCCGAGCGGAGATTTTGGAGGAGCATGAGCAAAAGGCCCAGGGCCTGACGGCTATCCACCGCCATATTACTGGCAAGGAATTTACCTTTACCCCTCAGCAGACGGAAACCGTTGCTGTGCTGAGGGTGGTAGTAGATATGGTATCCGGAAAGCGGCGTCCCGCCGTGTAGAGAGGACGATAGAAAAATATATGGCAACCCCGCACAATTCTAAGCACCGTCTTGCTTGTACATTTTCCGTGATAGCGCACAGCGTTCGCTTGTCAATGGTGAGATGGACGGCGCTCAATCTGTACCCTCTGACGAAAAATCTGACTGCACAATACGGTACTTAGAATTGTGCGGTATTGCCATATGGCTGTCAGCGTTTTGGGACCTAAGTTTTTATCGGAATTTTCAATGCGGGAAGCCTTGAGCCGCCGGAGAAGCTCTTGTGATTTTTTAGACATCTCCGGTAGGGGAGATCGGTGTTTATAACTTGCATAACCGCCAGGAAAACCGGCCATATTATACGCAAAAGCTGAAAGGAGACTTTGCGTATGAACTGTCACATTATGGGCCTGCGGGTGGATCACCGCCGTACCAATGCCCCAAAACTGCAAAAAACTCTGACTCATTATGGATGTAATATCAAAATGCGGGTGGGCCTGCACCAGGCCGGAGAGCTGGGATGTTCGGACGACGGACTCATCGTTCTGCAGGTTTGCGGCAAGCCCGGCGAGGCGGGCCAGATGCTGGAAGAGCTGAATGGAATGGATGGCGTGACCGCAAAACTGATGGAGATTTGATGGGCAAAAGGATCAAGAAGGGCCGGGTAAAAACTGAGGCTGGACAGATTGAAAAATTTTTTTAAAAAACGTTTGCTTTTTCTGCTTCTTTGGGGTATAATCACCATAATAAGAGGGGGACGCCCCCCTATTTCAAAGGAGTGTTCTTACCATGAAAGTAGCTGTTATAGGCTGCGGTACTATTGCCAATGCGGCCCATATTCCGTCCTATATGAATAACTCTGAGGCAGAAATTAAGTATTTCTGCGACATTATTCCCGAACGAGCCCAGGCTGCTGTAGAAAAGTACGGCTGCGGTACTCCTGTAGAGGATTATCATGATGTGCTGGCCGATCCCGAGATAGAGGCTGTTTCTGTCTGTACCCCCAATAATGTCCATGCGCAGATCGCGATGGATGCTTTGCGCGCGGGTAAGAATGTGCTGTGCGAAAAACCCGCCGCCCGTACCTATGCCGAGGCGCAGGAGATGCAGAAGGTACAGCACGAGACTGGAAAAGTACTGAATATCGGCGTGGTAAACCGTTTTAACGATGGTGTGAACCGCATTAAAGAGTATATTGATTCCGGTAAGCTGGGCAATATCCACCATGTGTATGTAAGCTTCCGGGCCCATCGCTCCATCCCCGGCTTGGGCGGTGCATTTACCACCAAGGCCATTGCAGGTGGCGGAGCCCTTATTGACTGGGGCGTGCATTACCTGGACATTGTTATGTATTGCTGTGGAGACCCCACGGTTAAGACTGTTTCCGGCGAGACCTTCTGCAAGCTGGGCAAGGATATGAAGAACTATGTGTATACCGACATGTGGGCCGGCCCGCCCAAGTACGACGGCACCTATGACGTGGACGACTCGGTTACTGGTATGATCCGTACCTCGGGCCCCGTCATCACTTTGAACGGCGCCTGGGCCCAGAATATTGGCGAAAGCGAGCAGTACATTGACTTTATGGGCGATAAGGCGGGGATCCGCCTGTATTATGGCTCCAAGTTTGTGCTGTATACCACCGAAAATGGCGCGCTGGTGGAGTACTCTCCCAAGTATAACAGCCGGGATATGTTCCAGACTGAAATCAACTCCTTTATTGAATGCATCAAGACGGGCAAGAAGCTGCCCTCTCATATTGACACAGTCATTATCACGGCTGAGATGATGCAAGCCATCTATGATTCCGCGGAGCAGCACAAAGAGGTTGTGCTGGGTCAGTAAGATAAATGGCTAAAAACGATAATATTCATGCCATACGATTCTACAACAGCCTCTGCCGCTTGAATGAGGAAGCGGCTGCAAAATTTGCCGAAGTCCATCCTCTTTCAAAGTCTGCGGACCATAGAAAGAAATTCTGCTGGGCCCAGGAACAGTGCGAGTTTTTAGAAGAAAACTTCTCTCCTGAGGAAGTGGAAGAGGTCCGTTCCCGCTGCCACTGTGAGGCCCCCGGCACTTTGGCAAAACGGATGCGTAGGTATCTTCAGGATACGGACAACCTGGAAGAGTTTGCCGCCCAGTTTAATGCGAAAGAGAAGTATGTTACGCTGGAAGCTGCGCCTGACGGGCTTCTGTTATGTTATCCCGAGTGCTACTGTGCCTGTGTAAGGCGGGCGGAGGAGCCAATTTCCCGAACTTGGTGTCTGTGTACCCTGGGCCATGTTAAGAGCCTGTTTTATCAGGTATTGGACCGGGAAGTAGAAGTACGGCTGTTGGAATCTATAAAGACCGGTGGGACACGGTGTGTTGTGCAAGTTAAGATTTGAAGGGAGTAATAAGAGAAATGTATCCGTTTTCTATTGGCGCGATGCTGGAATGCTTCCGGCTGGATACTTTGTCCGCCCTGGACCGGGTGGCACAGCTGGGGGCTAGCGGTGTACAGATTCGAGTGACCCACGGGGAATTGACCCCTGAGAACCTCTCTGCGGAAAAGCGCAAAGAGCTGCTGAAAGCCATCAAAGACCGGGGGTTAACGGTTTCTGCCCTGTGCGGCGATCTGGGTCAGGGATTTGGTAATCCGGAAAAGAACCCGGAGCTGATTGAGCGTTCCAAGCGCATTCTGGACCTGGCTAAGGACCTGGAGACCGATGTGGTGACGACTCATATCGGCGTGGTACCTGGAGAAAAGGCTCATCCCCGTTATGTGGTTATGCAGGATGCCTGCGGCCAGTTGGCTTTGTATGCTGATTCCATGCAGGCCCATTTTGCGATAGAGACTGGCCCCGAAACCGCTATGACTTTGAAGGGATTTTTGGACGGGCTGCATTCCACCGGCGTAGCTGTAAACCTGGACCCCGCCAACTTTGTAATGGTGACGGGTGATGATCCGGTGCAGGCAGTGTACACCCTGAAGGATTACATTGTGCATACCCATGCCAAGGACGGTCGCCGTCTGCGGTATGTGGACCCGGAGATTATCTATGGCCTGGAGGAGGCGGAGATGCTGGGGGACACCTCTTTTATTGAGCTGCCCCTGGGCGAAGGCGATGTGGATTTTAAGAACTACCTAAAAGCCCTAAATGACATTGGTTTTACCGGCTTCCTAACCATCGAACGTGAAGTAGGTGACGATCCGGCCAAGGATATTAGTATGGCAGTGCGGTTCTTAAAGGAACTAATTCAGTAAACAACAAATAGAAAAGCAGCTGCGCCGATAAGTCTGTTTACTACTGGCTTAATGCGCAGCTGTTTTTTTACAAGAAATGGGTTGTAAATTGGCGCAAAGGGTGGTAAAATTCTTATTGTCTAGCGAAGGGATATGGGATTCTTAATTTTCCCCCCAAAATGATAGCAACTGACAGAAGAAGCAATGAGAGAGAAACGGAGGACATAAACATGGAGGGTGAATCACCGAAACATCTCTGGCCATTAAAGGTTGACGCGGCCGGAGTAAAGAAGTTTTTGACGATTAATGCGGGAGTTTTTTTGCTGTCGTTGGGAGTGTACTTTTTTAAATTCCCCAACAACTTCACCACAGGCGGCGTGAGTGGTTTGTCCATTATTTTGGGCAGGTTTATACCAAATCCAATACTCTCCCCAGCAACAATGATGTCTATTATCAATATTTTTTTGCTGGCAGTGGGCTTTATTTTTCTAAGTGCAGATTTTGGTTTTTGGACTGCATATTGTAGTATCATGTTTTCTTTGGAAACTTGGGTGATGGAAAAAATCTTTCCCATGGAGGTTCCTTTTACCGACCAACCTTTGTTAGAGTTATGCTTTGCCATTATGCTGCCTGCGGTAGGATCAGCATTGCTGTTTAATAATAATGCGTCCAGTGGCGGCACGGATATTGTGGCAATGATTTTGAAGAAGTATACTGGGTTGACAGAAATTGGCAAAGCACTTTTTGTCAGCGATGGACTAATTGCCCTTTCCTCCTGTTTTCTTTTTGGTATGCGGACGGGTCTTTTTTCGCTGCTGGGCTTGTTTCTTAAGGCGTTTGTGGTGGATTCTGTAATTGAAAGCATTAACCTGTGCAAATTTTTTGCCATTGTCACATCAAAACCTCAGGAAATTTGCGACTATATTATTAACGACCTGGGCCGTAGTTCTACGGTTATCGACGCAATGGGAGCATATACCCATGCGGGGTGTAAAGTGGTGCTCATTGCATGCCGTCGGGGCGAGGCAGTGCATTTGCGCCAAAAATGTAAGCGGATTGACCCCAACTGCTTTATGTTTATTACCAATACCAGCGAAATTATCGGTAAGGGTTTCCGTTCGGTGTAGAGAAGGGGCCTGGAAAAGAGCAAAAGGAGGACTATGGTGGACAATCAGTATAAAGACGAATTTTTTGAGATATTCCAGCAGCATGTAACCCGTGAAGGGAGTGAAAGGCTATTAAACTGGCTAGCTTGCACCGATTTTTTTACCGCACCAGCCAGCACAAAGTTTCACTGTGCCTGCGAGGGCGGTCTGGCCATGCATAGCCTAAATGTATATCATGTGCTGAGAAATAAATACTTTAATGAGGGAGATAGTGAAGAGAGCTTTGCTCTTTGCGGTCTGCTTCACGATGTGTGTAAGGCCCAGTTCTATAAAATTTCTACCCGCAATGTAAAAAATGATGAGACTGGCCAGTGGGAGAAGCGGCCCTTTTACTCTGTGGAGGACGCCTTTCCCTATGGACATGGAGAAAAATCCGTGTTTCTAATTGAACGCTTTGTTCGTCTGAAGCCTGCCGAGGCTATGGCGATCCGCTGGCACATGGGAGGTTTTGACGAGGCGGCTCGGGGAGGCAGCTTTGGAATAAGCCTGGCATATGATCGGTATCCTCTGGCGGTAAAGCTCCATCTGTCAGACCTGGAAGCCACCTACTTACTGGAGCATGGTACATCGGCGGTGCCCAAGTAGCGGGTTTTGAGAAAGGAAGCGAGGCTATGGACGCGATAGCGGCCTTTGACTTAACAAAACAGTATGATGGGAAACCGGCGCTGCGGGGCATCAACCTGCAAGTGCCGGAAGGCCGGGCCATGGCCTGCGTAGGGAGAGAAAATGCCGGCAAGACTACTTTGGTCCGGCTGTTGGCGGGGTTACGCAGGCCCACCTCCGGCGAGTGCAGCGTGCTGGGGCTGGCGCCTGCCTTTGAGGCAGCTCGACTGCACAGCATGGCAGGCGTGGTGCTGCACACGGCCCGGCTGTATGATACGCTGAGTCTTTCGGAAAACCTACGGTTTTTCGCGGGGATTCATGGCGTTACGAAAAATCAGGCGGTGGAACGCTCCTCTGCTCTGATGCATCGCTTGGATATTTGGGAGGAGAGGGACAAGCGTCCGGTCGATTTGCCAACCGGAGTGCTGCACCGGGCCAGCTTGGCCCGGGCGTTGATGCACCGGCCCCGAGTGGTCATGATCGACGAGCAGGGTGCGGGCATGGACCGGGAAACCACTCAGCGGGTGGGAGAGCTGGTAAAATATAGCGTACAACAAGAGGGCGTTACCGTCTTGATGTGTACGCAGAATATGCAGTATGTGCAGGAAATCTGTGATGGCTTCGCTTTGCTGCATCAGGGGATTTTATTGGCCCGGGGAGACATGGAGACCCTGCGGGTGGGGGGCGGCCTGCGACTGAGGGCTGCGCTGCGTATGGCCCCAGGAGAGGCAGGACCGCAGAATTTCCACTTGGTGGGGGACCAGTGGCAGCGGGAAATACAGTCGGAAAGCGAAATGCCCAAGCTGATTGCCCAGGTAGTGGGCCAAGGGGCTAGCTTGTACGAAGCCCGGGTGGTGCGGCCGGGTTTGGAGGAGATTTATCAGGCCTATTTGGATAGAGGCAAACGAAGGGAGGCAAGCCTACATGCCGAAACAAGCCGAGAATACGCGGCCGGCCCATGCCCAGAGGATGAAGCAGCCGGCACAAAAGCGTAGGTTCATTTCATCGGCGGAGATTTTGCTGGTGCGTAAGGACATGGGGGACATCTGGGCAAAAAACAGCCAGAGAGTTTTGTTAATGTTACTCCCCCTCACCTTGGCGGTGGGGCTGCCGGTAGTATACTTTGCGGCTATTTCTCTACTGCCGGTGGAAGCTGGAGCAAAAATGCCCCAGGCTCTGCTGAATTTGCTGCCCCGCTATGCCGTGGGGCTGGACTACCGCCAGACTTGGTTGGTAGCTTTTACAGATCTTCTGTGTCCGTTGTTGCTGTCCTGTGTACCGATATTAACGGCAGCGGCTTCGGCTAGCTTTGCTTTTGTCACGGAGCGAGAGCGAGGCACCTTGGAGACCCTACTGCTTACCTCTTTGGACGCTAAGTCGGTATTTCATGCCAAGGTGACTGGTTGCACCATTCTTTCGGTATTGATTTCGGCGGCAGCGTTCCTCATGTTTTTCCTTACAGCCTTTATCGCCGATCTATTTATGGGTACTCCTGTGTTTTTTAGCCTGGAATGGCTAGCGCTTCTGGTGTTAATTTTGCCAGTATTGTCGTTCTTCTCTGTGAATTTTGTGGCGCTGATTATTACCCGGGTACACAGCACGGTGGAGTCTTTGCAGACAATGGGCTATTTGATCCTGCCAGTGACGATATTGTACCTGGTCCAGTTTACCGGGATGTTTCGGGTGAACTTTTGGGTGTTGCTTATTTTGGCCTTGGTGCTGGGAACCGCGGATATTGTGCTGTTCAATATGGCGGCCCGAAGTTTTGTCCCAGAGAAGTTATTAGAGGACCGGGTGGAGGAGTAAGAGCTTTCCTCTTGACAGCAAACTATAAATCTGCTAAATTATGAGTAATTATATTTGAAAGGATGATTAATATGGAAATCCATTTTTCTCCCAAGGGCGTTTGCAGTAGGCGTATTGACATTGTTTTGGATGGCGATGTGATCCAGTCGGTGAAGTTTACAGGCGGATGCAACGGTAACACCCAGGGCATTGCGGCATTAGCCCAGGGCATGACTGTGAAGGAGTATATTGACCGCTGCAAAGGAATTAACTGTGGTGGAAAAGGAACTTCTTGTCCCGACCAGCTGGCCATGGCATTAGAAGAGGCTTTGGCTGCGGCGGCAATTTAAGACAAAAAGCAAGAGGGCTGCCTATATTGGGCAGCCCTCTTTTTCTTCCTACTTAGCAGCAGCCATTGTTGCAGCCGTTGTTGCAGCCACAGTCGTTGCCGATGCTGTTAAAGCCGCCGCCGCAGCCACCACAGCACAGCAGGAGAAGAATGATGATGACGATCCAGGAACAACCATTGTTACACATTGAAGAGCGCCTCCTTTCGTTTACATTCCATACTATTCCCAGGGGCAAAAACTGTGACGGACTTTTTAATGGATAAAAACAGTTAAAATATAGAGATATAAAGAGATATAATCAAAAAATTAGAACATAAATTGAAATAAACTGAAATTTTACGAACTATTCTATATTGACAAAAGGAATAAAAATCGATAAACTAAAGTCAAAGAAAGTCAAAGACAAATTGAAAGGGACATTGTTATGAGGATCAGCGATAGCGTGGCCAATTATATCCTAGAGCTGCTGAACCAGGCAGGGGGAATTGCAGAAATCCAGCGTAACGAATTGGCCAATGTGTTGGGGTGTGTGCCTAGCCAAATCAACTATGTACTTACATCCCGGTTCACGCCGGAGCAGGGATTTTTGGTGGAAAGCCGCCGGGGGGGTGGGGGATATATCCGCATTACCCGGCTCCAGCTTTCCACAGCAGATATGATAATGCATATGATTAACGCGATAGGGGAGGCTCTGGATAGCGCCACAGCCCGAGTGATGTTGCAGAATATGGTGCAAAGCGGGGTGCTAGACCGTTCCTCGGCAGAGCTCATTCAGGCGGCGGTCTCAGAGAAATCCCTGTTGGCAGTGCCAAAAGAGCTGCGGGACACGGTGCGGGCCATGATCTGCAAGAATATGCTGCTGGTTACCCGGACTTAGGAGGCGGGTATGAGAATCAGAAAAAAGTATATCATTTGGGTGATTTTAGCTCTGCCGCTTCTGTTTGCCTCTTGTCGGGGTGGTGGGCTGGTGTTCAAGGGCTTCCATAGGGACCAGGATCAAGCGCTTCTGGAGCGTCTTGCGGAGAAATACCCGAATATGACCTTTTGCTGTACAGGTCAAGTGGAGGGCTCTCGCCACACCATAGAGGCTGGGGATGGCACCACCTTCACGGTCTGGACCGCTCCGGGCAGTAAAGGGAGATTTCAGGTAATAGACCATTATTTAGAGGAGTGGTTGGCTGGCCAGGGCTTCTATAGCGACTTGGAAAATGAATTAAGGGAGATGGGGTTTGAATGGGAATATACTAGCTATAATTATTATGATAGACATTTTGAGTATCAATTTGGGGCGTTAGACGACCCAGAACGCTTACTTCAAGCAGTTGAGGTGCTGGACTATACCAAGGAATGTTTCGACCACTTGTATGAAAAGTTTGTAGAGAGCGCGGGCAGTGGAAAATCCCCATTGTTCTATCTAACGGCAGGGTTTACCGTAAAGGGGAAAGAGCACTTCCTCCACGCCCAGATTGCGCCGCCTACCGGCGTCTGGAGTTTCGAATATGACTATGACGACTATGCCCGGTACTTTGACCGATATTTACAGGAAGATGGAGATTCGACTATTATAGAATAAGGAGGAAATTATATGATTTGTCAAGTTTGTGGACAGCGTACCGCCACCACCCACATCAAGACGCTGGTTAACGGCCAGCTGACCGAGGCCCATCTGTGCGCGGAGTGTGCCCAAAAGAAAGGCTACAGCTCCATGCTTAGTAGTTGGAATGGCTTTGGCAGCTTACTGGGGGGATTATTGGGTGAGGTACAACCCCAAGAAATAAAGCGCTGCCCTGGCTGTGGGGCCAGTTTCCGGGAGATCAGTCAGACAGGAAAGATTGGCTGTGCCCAATGTTACAGCACCTTCCGCTCCCAATTACTGCCGGTGATTCAGCGTATTCACGGGGCGGCTCAGCACAAAGGAAAAATGCCAGGCGGCTCGGCTCTACGGGTAGCTGAACCAAACCATCAGCTGGTAGCAGTGGAGGAATCGCCGATGGAAGAAAAGAAGCGTCTGCTAAAAAGGGCGATAGAGGCCCAGGATTTTGAACAGGCCGCGGTACTGCGGGACCAGATAAAGGAGATGGAAAGGAATGGATGAGTTGAAATGGTATGAAAAATCCGGCGAGAACGCCGACATAGTTTGCAGCACAAGAGTCCGGTTGGCTCGCAACCTAAATCGAGAGCCTTTCCCAGCCCAAGCCAATGTGAAGCAGAAAGAGGAAATCGCTCAAAAGATTAGCGGAGCCCTGCTCAACGGCAACAGCGTCCTCTCCCGAGAATTTCACTTTTTGCCTTTGGAACAGCTGTCCCAGGTTCAGGCGGCAGCTCTTGTAGAGCGGCATATTGTCAGCCCGGAATTTATTACGGATCGTCTGGGCAAGGGTGTGCTGGTGTCAGAGGATGAGAGCGTGTCTATCATGATTAATGAGGAGGACCATCTGCGCATTCAAGTGTTGCGGGAAGGGCTGTGCCTAAAGGAAGCCGCCGAGACCGCCGACCGTATTGATACATTGCTTAGTGAAAGTTTGGACTTTGCTTTTGACAAAGAGTTTGGCTACTTGACCCAGTGTCCTACTAACCTGGGGACAGGTATGCGTGCCTCGCTCATGGTCCATTTGCCTGCCCTTCAAGAGGGGGGGGCCATACCCCGGGTAGCCGCGAATCTCTCCAAGTTGGGCTTGACGCTGCGCGGGGCCTACGGCGAGGGTACCCAGGCAGCAGGGGCCATGTACCAGTTGTCTAATCAGATCACCCTGGGGCTTAGTGAGAATCAGGCCATTGAGAATTTAGCGGCTATTGCTGGACAGCTGATGGGGGAAGAGAAAAAAATTCGTCAGGGAATGTGTGAAAACATTGCCTGGCAGGACAAGATAACCAGAGCGGCGGGCATCTTGAAAACCGCCCGGCTGCTCTCTACAGGAGAGGCCATGGAGCTGCTCTCCACTGTGAGAATGGGGGTGGCCCAGGGTCTGCTGGCCGGGGTGGATATTGGCGGCCTAAACGGCTTGATGGTGAAAATCCAGCCAGCTATGCTAATGGCCGGAGAAGGAAAAGAGTCGGGAGTGGCCAAGCGCGACCAGCTGAGGGCCAGCCTGCTGCGGACGGCACTGGAGGGTTTATGTGTGGCGGGTTGCTGAACAGGCAGGCTTCCTGGCAAAAGCCGCCGCTGCCTGTGAAAAAGAGGCGCACTGGCATTTACCCAAGGAGGTAAGAAGTGTCGAAACAGCCGAACGGCGGAGGCAGTACACCGCCTGCGCCGGACTACTGGATTCCGGCAGATTGCCCCAGCCCAGTTGGAAGCGCTAAAGTGGTTGCAGCCTATGGTGGAGAGCCCGAGCATGGCCCGGCTGATTTGGGACGACGGTGGTGTGGCACTGGATCACGGACGTAATCGCTCTGCCACAGTGCCAAGCCCAGGGCCTGGAGCAGGAAATGGCCACGGAGATACGGGATTTTCTTCGGGACCAGCTGCGGCCCGGGTTTGGTAGCCAGGTGGACGTGCGGTCCGGGGCCAGACAAGAGGCGCTTTACGCCGGGGGGCAGCTTTCTACCCAGGAGCGGCAGGCCTGCCCATGCAGTTGTGCCTTACCGATCAAATTGAGATAACAGATGCCCTGTTCAAACAATGCGAATACAAGGAGTGAATTAGTATGTACCGTTTTACAGGCTTTACCGAAAAGGCAAACAAAGCCCTGAATCTGGCGGTGGAGTCCGCCCAGGAGCTGGGCCATGACTATATTGGTAGCGAACACATCATGCTGGGCCTTTTAAAGGAGGGCAGCGGCGTAGCCTATACCGTACTGAACAAGCTGGGCATAACAGCGGAAGGGTATGAAAAGCTCTTACAGGAGCGCATCGGCTATGGGGCAAAGACCAGCCTGACCCCTGAGCAGTTTACCCCCCGGACTAAGCAGGTCTTGCAGATTGCGGCCATGGCTGGGAAAAGTATGAATAACAAATATGTGGGCACCGAGCACCTGCTGCTGGCTATTCTACAGGACGAGAGTTGCTATGCGGTACGTTTTTTGAAGATCATGGGGGTAGAACCCGACCGAGTGCTGCGGGAGCTAAGCTCTGCGGTAAGCGGCGCGGCCTTTTCTGGAGGAGGAGAGCCCAGCAACAAGAAGAGCAGCGGCGCTTTGGAGCAGTTTGGCCGGGACTTAACTGAGCTGGCAGCCCAAGGGAAGATCGACCCGGTGATTGGCCGGGCGGAGGAGATCCAGCGGGTGATACAGATTCTGTCTCGACGCACCAAGAATAATCCTGTGCTCATTGGAGAGCCCGGTGTGGGCAAAACCGCTGTGGCAGAGGGTTTGGCTCTGAAGATCCGCACGGGTGACGTGCCGGAGACTTTAAAAAATAAGCGCCTAGTGGCCCTGGACCTAACCGGCATGGTAGCCGGAGCCAAGTATCGGGGCGACTTTGAGGAACGCATCAAGGCTGCCATTGATGAGGTGAAAAAAGATGGCAACGTGATTTTGTTTATCGATGAGCTACACACCATCATTGGCGCGGGCTCGGCAGAGGGCTCGGCGGACGCGGCCAATATCCTTAAACCGGCTCTGGCCCGGGGAGATTTTCAGGTCATTGGGGCCACCACCATCAACGAGTACCGCAAGCACATCGAGAAGGACGCCGCCCTGGAGCGCCGCTTTCAGCCGGTGAGCGTGGGGGAACCCACCCAAGAAGAGGCGGTGCAGATTTTACAGGGGTTGAAAGACCGCTATGAAGCCCACCATAAGGTGAAGATTACAGATGAATCTATCGATACGGCCGTGAAGCTTTCCGCCCGGTATATCTCAGACCGATTTTTGCCGGACAAAGCGATTGACCTGGTAGATGAGGCTGCTTCAAGGGTTCGGTTACGCACCTTTACCGCGCCAGGCGGCTTGCAGGAATTGGAACAGAAGATAAAGGACTTGGAAGCCGATAAAGCCGCAGCGGTAAATTCCCAGGATTTTGAGCAGGCCGCGGCCCTGCGGGACCAGCAAAAAGAGCTGCAAGAACAGCTGGAAAAGGCCCGAGATGACTGGGCGGCGAAAAACGAGCGGAGCAATAGTGTAGTTACCCCGGAAGACATAGCGGACATTGTCTCCATGTGGACCGGAGTGCCGGTGGCCCAGCTGACAGAGGAAGAGAGCCAGCGCCTACTGCGCCTGGAGGAAATCCTGCATCACCGGGTAATTGGCCAGGAAGAGGCGGTTACTGCCATTGCTAAAGCCATCCGCCGGGGGCGGGTGGGACTTAAGGATGTGAACCGGCCCATTGGCTCATTCATCTTCCTGGGGCCCACTGGCGTGGGTAAGACCGAGCTATGCAAGGCCCTGGCAGAGGCAATGTTTGGCGACGAAAAGTCTATGGTACGATTTGATATGTCCGAGTATATGGAAAAGCACACGGTATCCCGGCTGGTGGGGTCTCCTCCTGGATATGTGGGATTCGACGAGGGCGGCCAGCTTACTGAAGCGGTGCGGCGCAAACCCTACTCAGTGGTGCTTTTTGACGAGATTGAGAAAGCCCACCCAGACGTGTTTAACATCTTGCTGCAAATTTTGGAGGACGGTCGGGTTACTGATTCTCAGGGTAAGACGGTGGACTTTAAGAACACGGTGATTATCATGACCTCCAATGTAGGGGCCCGGTTGATTACTGAGAAACAGAGCAGTTTGGGATTTTCTCAAGGGTCCAGCCGGGAACGGGACTTTGAGAAGATTAAGGAGCTGGTGATGGGGGAGCTGAAAAACCTGTTCAAGCCGGAGTTTCTCAACCGGGTGGATGACATCATCGTGTTCCAAAAGCTGACCCGAGAAGATACTGGGAAGATTGCCGAAAAGATGTTGGAGGACCTAAAGGCAAAGCTTAGCGGCATGGGGGTGGAAGTGAATTTTACCCCGACGGCAGTAGAGGCTGTAGCGGCCCAGGGGTTTGACGAAGCATATGGCGCGCGTCCCCTAAGGCGGGTTATCCAGAGCAAGATTGAGGACCTAGCTTCAGAGGAGTTATTGGAGGGAAAGCTAGTGGCCGGAAAGGCCTATCGGTGTGATTTTCAAGGGGAACAGTTCATGTTTAGCGCAGTATAATACGAAAAAGGGCCTTTCTTAAAAGGCCCTTTTTCGTATTTGCATATATTCTAGTTGAATTTTGTGCAGATAAGCTTTTCGCTTGGTTCTGGGGAGTAGAGAAACTCATCCATATGGCTGCCATTGAAAAAATATTCTGGCGGAGTGGGACGGACCGGCGCACTGTCAAAAGTTTCTATAATAATCAGTTTGATTTTCATGCGCGAAGGAAGCACGCTTTTGATAAAAACACTGGCTTGCTGGCCGGGAAAAATATTTTCTTTCAGCTCTGCCAGACCGGCTAGATTGGGAGCTAGCTCCACAAATACGCCATAGTTCTCCACACTGCGGATGATGCCCCCCACGGTTTCACCAGCTTGAAACCGGGCGGCATTTTCCTGCCAGGTCCCCAGCAGTTCTTTGTGGGTCAAGGTGATCCGTCCGTTTTCACAGCTTTTCACCAGGGTACGGATGTCCATGCCAGTGGCAAAGCGCTCCCGTGGATGCTCAATGCGGGAAATGGAGATGGAGTCAATGGGCAACAGAGAGGAAATGCCGCAGCCTACATCGGCGAACACACCAAAAGGCTCTAAGTGAGTAACCCGGGCACAGACCACATCACCGGGGGAAAGAGCTTCTATGTATTGATCCCGGCATACTTCTTGTGCGGCACGGCGAGAGAGTAGGGCGGTCATCCGGCCCTCCGCATCACGCTGGAAATCCTGTACCAAAAAACATACCGGCCGGTTCACTCGAGATAAGATGGCAATATCCCGTACCGTGCCCTCACGGATGCCCAGAGCGCCTTCTTCCCGCGGGATAATGCCTTTCATGCATTTTAAATCGACCAGCAGATTGTGGCTGCTGTCGCACATTACAGCTCGCGCCTCTAGAATTTTTCCCTCTCGCATAGCTTCCGCCAGAGTGGCAGGGGACTGGACAGCCGCCTGATTTTCTGGAGTATCAATCAAATGGCCTTCGGGGTAAAACCGCATTTTCCACACTTCCCTTTCTATTAACATATTTCGAAGAACCCATAGCATGGGCCTGAGTTTTCTTAAAGAAATATATGAGCAGCACGTCCGGAAAATGACAGAAGAGGAGAAGCGGCTTTCTCGCGAGAAAAAGCTTGCATATTTTGGGCAGTTGCTATACAATAAAAAGGTATTTGAATTCAAGGAGGAATTTTTGTTGAAGAAAAAAATATTTTTTTTGCTGATTTCTGTCTTATCAGCAGCCCTGGTCTTGTCTGCCTGCGGCGGCCAGGGAGAAACAAAAGCTGCCAAGGTACTGGATACCCAGGAAGATCTGGTAGCCATGGACCAGCTGAAGCCAGTGAAGAACAGCCAGAAAATTGGCTATCAGCTGGAAATGCCCGAAAAGGGGGAAGAAATTGCTGTGATCACCATGA
This sequence comes from Acutalibacter intestini, assembly GCF_034334985.1. Taxonomy (NCBI): domain Bacteria; kingdom Bacillati; phylum Bacillota; class Clostridia; order Eubacteriales; family Acutalibacteraceae; genus Acutalibacter; species Acutalibacter intestini. The sequence continues at coordinate 104,095 of NZ_JAWXXL010000006.1, forward strand.
AAACCGGCGAGGTGCTGAAGATTCGCTTTTTCCCGGATCAAGCCCCCAAAGCGGTGTATAACTTCAAGCTTCATGCAATGAACGGATACTATGATGGACTAACGTTCCACCGGGTCATTGAGAATTTTATGCTTCAGGGAGGCAGCCCAGATGGTACTGGTACCGACGGGGAAAGTGTGTGGGGTCAAGACTTTGAGGATGAGTTTGCAGAGAATTTAATGAATTTGGATGGCGCTCTATCCATGGCCAACGCAGGCCCTGCGACCAATGGCAGCCAGTTCTTTATTAATTGTACCAATACCCCAACGGCGGACAGTACTTGGTCCTATTATGAGGACATGTTCCAGCAGTATCAGGACCTTAGCGACGAGGAAAAGGCCACTGTGGATGCCAACCAGAGTATTAAAGTAATAGACATGGACAAGGTAAGCGATGACTATAAGAACCTGTATAACACCCATGGGGGCAATGTGCATTTGGACGGTTCCTATGGCACCAATGGCCGAGGGCACACGGTATTTGGACAGGTGTTTGAGGGAATGGACAATGTGTACAAGCTTTCTCAGGTAGAAACCGACCCCAATAATAATAAGCCGTTGGAAGATATAGTGATCGAAAAGGTGGAAATTGTCGTCTACCAATAATGTGCCAATAGAACCTATATAAAAAGACCCGCCAAAGACGGCGGGTCTTTTTGTTAGTGCGGACAGTTAGATTATAGATGCAAATTATGCTTGCAACAGTGTTTCCAGATTTTCTTTTATAGCCAACAGGAATTCTTCTGTATTCACCCGGCGAATATCTGGTAGGGTAGACATAGAGGCTAGGTCGCCCGTCATAACACCGCTTTCAATGGTATCAATGGTAGCCTTTTCCAGCTTATGGGCAAATTCCACTAGGCGGGCGTTGCCGTCTAGCTGGCCACGCTTAGCCAATGCGCCGGTCCAGGCAAAGAGAGTTGCCACGGAGTTGGTAGAGGTGGGCTCTCCCTTTAGATGCTTATAATAATGGCGGGTTACAGTACCATGGGCGGCCTCATACTCACAGGTGCCATCTGGGGCCACCAGTACCGAAGTCATCATACCCAGGCTGCCAAAGGCTGTTGCCACCATATCGCTCATTACATCGCCGTCATAGTTCTTACAGGCCCAAATAAATCCGCCCTCGCTACGGACTACTCGGGCTACCGCATCATCGATAAGGGTGTAGAAATACTCAATGCCGGCCTGGGCGAACTTATTTGCATATTCTTTGTCATAAATTTCTTGGAAAATATCCTTAAACCGGTGGTCATATTTCTTGGAAATGGTATCCTTAGTGGAAAACCACAGGTCCTGCCGGGTGTCTAAGGCGAAGTTAAAGCAGGAGCGGGCAAAGCTCTCAATACTTTTGTCAACATTGAACTGTCCCTGAAATACCCCGGGCCCGTTGTCGAACTGGTGCACAAGAAGTTTCTGCTGGTTGCCTTCGGCGTCGGTCACCAGCAGCTCGGCCTTGGCCCCTGCGGGCACAGTGGTTTCCGTATTCTTATAAATGTCTCCATAGGCGTGGCGTGCAATGGTAATGGGCTTATGCCAGCTGGGAATATAGGGGGTGATCCCCTTGACCAGGATAGGCGCGCGAAACACAGTACCGTCCAAAATGGCGCGAATGGTGCCATTGGGCGACTTCCACATTTCTTTTAGGTTATACTCTTTCACCCGAGCGGCATTGGGCGTAATGGTAGCGCACTTTACCGCCACACCGTACTTTTTGGTGGCATTGGCCGAGTCTACGGTGACCTGGTCGTTGGTCTTGTCCCGATTAGGCAGGCCCAGGTCATAATATTCCAGATTTAGGTTGATGTAGGGAGCCAGCAATTGATCTTTGATCATCTGCCAGATTACCCGGGTCATCTCGTCGCCATCCATTTCCACCAGAGGTGTTTTCATGGAGATTTTGTCAAAATTCATAAGGCTCTCCTTTTCTATTTGCATATTTTTTGGTGAGTAGGAGCAGAGGGACTATTTGCACATTATTTACTTTCCTGCTTGGTATAGTTTAGTAGGCCGCCTGCTAAGACCATCTCTCGCTGGCGCTGGGTTAGAACAGCTTTCAGTTTGAACTGCAAATTTTTTGTCTCATTGATAAGGGTCACCTGGCCGTCCTGTGCAATTTCCTTTTGCACCTGGGGCAAATTCAGTTGGTCCATCTGGTCAATACGGTCATAGTCCGCTTCGTCGATAAATTGCAGGGGAATGATGCCTGTATTGGCCAAATTAGCTGCATGAATGCGGGCATAGCTTTTGGCGATCACGGCCTTGATCCCCAGATACAGGGGCACCAGCGCCGCATGCTCCCGGGAAGAACCCTGCCCATAGTTGTGTCCGGCAATCACTATGCCGCCGTCCGCTTCTTTGCAGCGGTTGGAAAACTCTTTGTCACACACTGCGAAACAGAACTGTGACAGGTAGGGAATATTGGAGCGGTAGGGCAAAATTTTAGATCCTGCGGGCATAATGTGGTCTGTTGTGATGTTGTCTCCCACTTTTAGCACAGCCTTGCGGGTAAACCCCTCCTCCAGAGGGCCGGCAATGGGCAAAGGCTTGATATTGGGTCCGCGCTGGACCTCCACGGTCTCCATGAGAGCCTCCTCAATGGGGGGAACAATGAGATTATCGTTGATGAGGAAGTGTTCCGGCATCGTGATTTCTACCGGAGCTTCCAGGGTTCTGGGATCAGTAAAGACTCCAGTAATAGCCGAGACAGCGGCCACTTCCGGGCTGACCAGGTATACCTTTGCGTCAGCAGTGCCGGAGCGGCCCTCAAAATTCCGGTTAAAGGTGCGCAGAGAAATGCCCGCGGAGTTGGGAGACTGTCCCATGCCAATGCAGGGCCCGCAGGCGCACTCTAAAATGCGGGCTCCAGCGGAGATCATGTCGGCCAGGGCCCCGTTGGCGGCCAACATATTGTACACTTGTTTACTGCCGCAACCTACAGTTAGGCTTACATCAGGGTGGACCGTTTTGCCTTTAAGAATAGCGGCTACCCGCATCATGTCCAGATAAGAGGAATTGGTACAGGAACCAATGCAGCACTGGTCAATTTTCATACCAGCCAGCTCTCGCACAGGCTTAACGGCATCGGGACTATGGGGGCAGGCGGCCAAAGGCTCTAGGGCAGAGAGATCAAGCTGAATTATCTCGTCATACACTGCATCCGGGTCGCTTTGTAGTTCTACCCATTGATTCCCCCGGTCCTGAGCCTCTAAAAAGCCTTTAGTCACCTGATCTGAGGGGAAAATAGAGGTGGTTGCGCCCAGCTCAGCGCCCATATTGGTGATGGTGGCCCGCTCGGGTACAGAAAGAGTCTCAATACCGGGGCCGCCATACTCGATGATCTTGCCCACGCCGCCCTTAACGCTGAGCTTTTGCAGCACTGCCAAAATCACGTCTTTGGCAGAGACCCAAGGGGAAAGCCTGCCGGTCAGCTCCACTTTGGTCATGGTGGGCATATTGATGTGGTACTCGCCGCCGCCCATAGCCACAGCCACGTCCATGCCGCCTGCGCCAAAGGCCAGCATACCAATGCCGCCACCGGTAGGGGTGTGGCTGTCTGAGCCAATCAAGGTTTTGCCAGGAGCACCAAAACGCTCCAGGTGCAGCTGATGGCAGATGCCGTTGCCAGGGCGGGAGAAGTAGATACCGTGTTTTTTGGCCACTGTCTGAATATAGCGGTGGTCGTCGGCGTTTTCAAAGCCGCTTTGTAGAGTGTTGTGGTCAATGTAAGCCACGCTGCGCTCTGTTTTGACCCGGGGTACGCCCATGGACTCAAACTCCAGATACGCCATGGTGCCCGTAGCGTCCTGAGTCAAGGTTTGGTCAATGTGCAGGCCGATGTCCTGACCGGGCTCCATAATGCCGCTGACTAGATGGCTTTCGATGATTTTTTGCGCGATGGTCTTTCCCATTTGCAGGATCCTTTCTTTTGTGTGAACTGAGATAAATTTATTTATTAAGTGAGAATTGGCTTGCCTCTTCTATCCACCCCAGCAGCTCCTGGTCCACCTCTTCTGGAGAGGCCACCGTCACATGGTGGGTCCAGCGGTTCGGGTAGGGCTCTGCCACCGCATCGACGCGGGGAGAGTATAGCCGGTACCCCAGCCCAAAGCTGACCGTAAGCCAGACCGCCGGCTGCATAGGGCAGTGGCAATTCCTCGGCCTTGATGACCCTTATGTACATACAGTCGGTCCAGATAGCCTGTCTCATCCATATCCCCAAAGCCAATTAGCGCGCCGTCCTCCTCCGCAACCAGGGTGTAGTGGGCCAGGAAGGAACAGTCCCACGCAGCCAAGTCTATAGAGCCATCAGCCCAGGCGTCTAGCTGCTGGGGGGTGTAGTCCCGGGCGTTTACGGTATGTACCGTCTCATAAAAGAGCTGGGCGATAGCTGGGCAGTCTCCAGTGCGGTAAGGATGTATCAGCATGGCTCTCTCCTCCGGAATGGTTTTTTCGAATCTCTATCAGTGCCGGTCAGCCCTCCAAGAAGCCGGGGGCTGCCTTCCGGGCAAATATATCGCCATAATCAAAGAGTGTCATGGACAGTTTTTGTTAGAAAAACGCAAAGTATTTCAACCCCCAAATAAATAAAAACATGGTTCCAATGGATAGCACCGAGCTGAATACCACCAGCTGTCCGGCCAGTTGGTCATCTCCGCCCATTTGCTGAGCCATGGTGAAGGAGGACACGGCCACTGGCGAGCCGAATAAGGCTAGCAACACAGCCAATTCTGCCCCTTGAAAGCCCATGAGTATAGCGGTTCCCAGGGCTGCCGCTGGATATAGCAGCAGCTTGACAGCTAACGTGAGAACTAAAGGCCGGGCACAGCGGCCAGTCTCGCCAAAATTCAGTGACGCGCCCAGCACCACAAAGGCCAGAGGCGTAGCAATACCGGCCAGGCTGGAGGCAGTGGAATAGATAGCCTTTGGCAGCGCCAGCTGAAAATAATTGCAGAGAATACCGGCGGCGGAGGCTAAAATCAGTGGGTTGGTGAGAATTCCTATCAGAACCCGCCAAAGGTTTGGGCGCTGGCCGTTGAACATCTCTAAAGCCAGAACAGCCAGTACATTGAACATGGGAATGATTACGGCAATGAGCAAAGAAGCGATCCCAGCTGCCTGTGAGCCGAACAATACAGTGCTAAGGGGGATACCATAAAGCACGAAATTGCTGCGGAACATACCTTGCAGCATCACGCCCCGACGGGTATTTTCCTGCTCAGTGAGTAAAACTAAAATAAGCGAAATCAGGAATTCCACCAATACACCCGCCGCGGCAAAAATTATCAGATTCCCTCGAAAGCTGCCGACGATGTCGGAATCGTAGATATTAATAAAGACCAGCAAAGGCAAGAATATTTTAAAAATGACTTTATTCACCTGTCGGGCGGAGCCCTCGTTAAGCAGATGGGTCAAACGGGTCACATAACCCACAGCCATCATCAAAAATAATGGAAGAACGGTATCCAGCGCGATAAAAAGACTTTCCATGAAAGGCCCCCCAACAGGCTATTTATAAAGAGTATACCATATTCATGTTTTTTTGGCAAGCTCTAGGCTTGAATCGAGGGGCGAAATGCTATATAATAGATAAATTACCAAAGCTTATTCTTAGGGGGCAAACATACTGTGGACCAACAGCAGATTCGAGAAATATTAGAAAATGTAAAAAACGGCCGGCAGTCTGTAGAACAGGCGGTGTTACAGCTGAAGCTGGAGCCCTTTAAAGACCTGGGATTTGCCAAGATAGACCGCCACCGGGGGCTGCGCCAGGGAGTGGCGGAGGTTATTTACGGCGCGGGCAAGACGCCGGAGCAGATTCGGGATATTGCCGCCTCGATGCGGGCGGATGGAGAGCGCGCGGTGCTGATTACCCGTATGAGCCAGGAGGCGGCCCAGACGGTGGGGGAAGCCCTGCCCCTGCGGTACGAACCCTTGGGTCAGGTGGGGATTGTGGGGGAGATGCCAGAACCTACCGGCGCGGGGGAAATTGTGGTGGCTACCGGAGGTACCAGCGATATGCCGGTGGCAGAGGAAGCTGCCCTGACCGCCCAGGTGCTGGGGAACCGGGTGGTGCGCCTGTATGATGTGGGGGTGGCTGGACTGCACCGAACCCTCTCTCATCTGGAGGAAATCATGAGCGCCCGGGTGATCATTGCCATAGCGGGAATGGAAGGCGCTCTGGCCAGCGTCATTGGGGGCTTGGCGGATTGTCCGGTGATTGCGGTTCCTACCAGTGTGGGATATGGAGCGTCTTTTGGAGGGCTTTCGGCGCTGCTCTCTATGCTGAATTCCTGCGCCAGTGGAGTGAGTGTGGTGAATATTGACAATGGCTTTGGCGCCGGGTACCTGGCCAGTATGATCAATCATATCAGCTGATTTTTAAGCGGATGAATATAAAAATGTGTATCGGGTAGAAAGGGAGTGTAAAGGTGTATTTAGAACGAACAACAGAACGGCTTATCTTACAGCCGTTTAGGGATGTGTTCCTTGAAGCTTATTTTAGGGAATTTACGGAGGAGATCACACGGTATCAATACCCCGATGTTTTTCCCAGCCTGGAAGCCGCGAATGAAGTCCTTTCTGGATTTGTGCAGGAAATGGAACAGGGAAATATGCTGGAGCTGGTGGTCCTTGCCAAAAACGGGGAATTTCTTGGTAGTATGGAAGTATTTGGAATCAGGGAAAAGACCCCGGAAATTGGGCTATGGCTAAAGAGCTCCGCCCAGGGGAAGGGCTATGGGTATGAGGCGCTAAGAGAAATGCTGGACTACCTGGGTCAGACACAAAAGTATGAGTATATTATTTATGAAGCCGACCTGCGCAATACACCCAGTATCCGTTTGGCGGAAAGATTTCATTATGAAAAGGGAGAGAATGAGAGAATAACCACGGATTCTGGAAAAGAACTGACAATGCAGATATACCGTCTTTTTCCTTCACCGGCAGGGAAAAGTGGTATGAAAGAAGAAAATTTTAATGGATAGAAAGGACAAAACACAATGCGAACCCTTTATATTGAATGTAATATGGGTGCGGCCGGGGACATGCTGACCGCCGCCCTTTTAGAACTCCATCCAGATCAGGAGAACTTCCTTCGCCGTTTAAACGCACTGGAACTGCCTGGCGTGCAGGTTAGCGCGGTTCCATCGGTGAAATGTGGGGTGACCGGCACCCATGTTACGGTAACAGTCCACGGGGAGGAGGAACAGAGTCATGATGTGACAAACAATGCGCCTTTTGGTCATAATCATACACATTCCCATGAGCATGCGCATGAACATCATCATAGCCATGATCACCCTCATGAGCATTCCCATAGCCACCATCATTCCGGGATGCATGACATTGAGCATATTGTCTCCCACCTGGATTTGCCGGAAAAGGTCCGGGCGGATGTGTTGGCCGTCTATCAGCTGATCGCCCAGGCGGAAAGCCACGCTCATGGTGCGCCAGTGGAGCAGATTCATTTTCACGAGGTAGGAACGCTGGACGCGGTGGCCGATGTGACGGCAGTCTGTATGCTGATGAACGAGCTGGCTCCCCAGCAGGTGGTGTGCTCGCCCATCCATGTGGGCAGCGGCCAGGTGCGCTGCGCCCATGGCATTCTGCCAGTGCCCGCCCCGGCCACAGCCTATCTTTTGCGGAATGTTCCCACCTATGGCGGCCAGGTGCAGGGAGAACTATGCACACCCACCGGCGCGGCGCTCTTAAAGCATTTTGTTACTCGTTTTGGGCCTGCGCCTGTAATGCGGGTAGAGAAAACCGGCTACGGCATGGGGTCAAAAGACTTTGAGGCAATGAACGCGGTGAGAGCCATGTTGGGGGAAACAGAGGAAGTTTCTGGCCAGGTGGCGGAGCTTAGCTGTAACTTGGACGATATGACCCCCGAGAGCGTGGCGTTTGCCGCCGAAGAGTTGTTGCGGGCAGGAGCCCTGGATGTGTGGACCACATCCATTGGTATGAAAAAAGGCCGTCCCGGCGTAATGCTTACCTGCCTATGCCGCCTGGAAGACCGAGAAAAAATGCTAAGCCTTGTGTTTCTGCACACCAGCACCCTTGGGGTAAGGGAAGCGGTTCGAAATCGCTATACATTAGATCGTGGAGCGAACACCCTCCATACGGAATTTGGAGAGGTGCAGGTCAAAAAATCTAGTGGCTGGGGTGTTTTCCGGGAAAAGATTGAGTACGAGGATCTGGCCCGTATTGCCCGGGAGCGGGGCGTCGCTCTGGAGCAGGCACGCAAAGAAGTGGAGCAAAGGCAATAATTTATCACAATCCGTTGGCCCTTCACGCGCTCATGATCTTGGGATGCAAAAGGCAGCTGGACCTGGACAGAAATTTTTTCCAGCAAGGAGAGAGAATAAAACCGCCGCCGAAGGAAATCCTGGACTGTAAACGCGAAAAGGGAGCTGACGCATATGATAGAGCAGGATACCATCCGGCTGCTGCGGGAATGTGACGCGGGAATTAAGATGGGCGTAACAGCCATTGGTCAGGTGGAGGACTATGTCCATAGTAAAGGACTAGGGCAGTGCCTAAAAGAGAGCAAACAGGCCCACGAAAAGCTGGAGGAAGAGATGGAGAGCCTTTTGAACCAGTATCATGACGAGGGCAAGGAGCCCGGAGCCATGGCAAAAGGTATGTCCTGGGTAAAGACCAACGCCAAGCTGACCCTGGACGATTCGGATGCCGCCATTGCGGATCTTATTACAGACGGCTGTAACATGGGGGTCAAGGGACTTTGCCGGTATCTGAACCAATATAAGGCGGCGGACACGCGCTCGAAAGACCTGACCAAACGGCTGGTTCGGCTGGAGGAGCGGCTAGCTGTGGAAATGAGAACTTATTTGTAGAGAATCGTTGGAGCTGCCGCCCAGGTGGAGGATTTTTCTATCTGGGGCGGCACTTTTTTCGTGGCACATTCTTAACAGGCGGGAGCCCTGAGATTGATTATGACTCTTGGTATAATGCTTGCAGAGTAAGCTGTCTCTTAGGGCTTGTTTGAAACATCGAAAACGCCGTCTTATTGGTCAGAAGCGGCCCCTTTCTGTGTCAAACATCCTCGCCAATGGGAGTTCTTCTCCTTAAAAGGGGACCTCTTCTAGCCCTTAATCCGTCATTCTCTCAATTTTTAAGCAAGGCCTAATCATGACAGGAAAAACATAGTGCATAGACGAGGTACCCAGAGAAGCAGCGGTTACATTCCACTCTCTAGAAATGATCAAACAGTCTTTGGACTTCTGGGCAGACAATATTATAACAAAGGACAAGCCCACAAGATATGGAAAGAACAATCATTTTACATATGCGGAACAGCCAACCGTTATCGGACAAGGCTCTTCCTACTGCATGAGATTTATATCTTTGCAAGACTGGAGTGCTTTTATAATAAAAAAGGGAGGCGTCGCCGCTTCCCTTTTTGTCATTTACCGGTTCCGAAACTCCTCCAGATCAATGGCCCTGCCTCCCGCCAGCCGGGATTCCTCCGCGGCCAGGGCAATGTAGTGGCTCTCCATGGAATTTGCCAGGGTGGTGGTGCGCGGGGTGGGCGGGGCCCCCTCAATCAGCATTTTCAGGAAGTCCTCCACAATGCCGCTGTCTCCGCCGCCGTGGCCCTTTAGGTCTTTGCTGATAGCCTTTAGGTCAATGACCTCTTCGTCCTGGCCAAACACCCGCACCTTGATGCGGTTGCTTTTCATATCGGCCTCTATCTCGCCCAGGGTGCCCATGGCTTTAAAGTAGCGGTAACAGTCCTGGGTAAAGGCGCACATGGTAAAGCTGATGGTGGTCCCGTCCTCCATCAGCAGGTTGGTCTGCTGGTGGTCCACCACATTGTTGTCACAGTGGAACACGCACCGGCCGTACTGGCCGTCTTTTAGGGCGGCATAGGTACTCTCCAGGGTGTTGTCCACGCTGAGGATAGAACTGATCCAGTTGCTGCCTCCGGCCAGGCCGGTCTTTTTGCTGGTGATGTAGATTTTCTCCGCGTCGAAAATACAGCTGTCCTTTACCTTGCAGCCCCCCAGGCAGTAGGGGGTAGAGCCCGCCGGGGCGCACTCCTCCTTAAACAGGTGAATGCCCCCCACCGACGACACGCTCTTACACTTTTTGCCCACCAGCCAGGTGAGAATGTCCATATCATGACAGGACTTTTGCAGAATCATGGGGCTGGTCTCATGGCTGTTCCGCCAGTTTCCCCGGACAAAGGAGTGGGCCTGGTGCCAGTAGGCCACGTTTTCGTTGGCACAGATACTGACCACCTCGCCGATTTTGCCGCTGTCCATGATCTCCTTGAGCTTATTAAAAAACATGGTGTACCGCAGCACATGGCATAAAATTACATGCTGGTCCGGGTGGCGGGCAGCGGCCTCCAGCACTTCCCGGCATTTGTGAAGGTCCGGGGAGATGGGTTTTTCCATCAGCACATGGTAGCCCTTCTCCAGGGCGGGAATAGCGTGGTCCACGTGCTGCCGGTCCATGGTAGAGACCACCATTACGTCGGCCAATTTCTCCTTTGCAAGCATTTCTTCTCCGCTAGCAAAGCAGTTTTCTTCAGGAATGTTGTAGAGCTCCTTGGCTTTTTGGACTTTGGCGGGATTCAGGTCGGCCACGGCCACCACTTTCATCCGCGCGGGGAACAGCTCTTGCATCCCTGCATAGGTGCTGCCCCGGTCGCCAAAGCCGCAGATGGCGAAGGTAATAGGTGCGTTCATAGTGAAATCCTCTTAAAATAATATAATTTATAGGCTCCCTCTGGCTTCTTCCCAGTCCACCAAAAGGTTATACCGTTCTGTAATAAATTTTAGAACCACTAGGGCTTGTTTGAAAATAGAGGAAACGACGAATTTTTGGCCAGAAGGGGACAATTTCAAGGAGAAAACCGCAAGGCAATCTGGCGATTGACGAGGATTTTCGACGTAGAAAGTGGCCTCTTATGGCAAAAAAGACGACGTTTTCGATTTTTCAAACAAGCCCTAGTCCAGGGGCGTCGTGGCCGCTGAAATGCTGGCCCATGCCGGGATACCACATTTCTTTTTTTACAGCCAGGTCTGTGACCACCTGGATTTTGCCAATGAGAGTGATGTTGTACTCTTCAGAACTAACGCAGACACTGGCCTTGTCGCTGTGAGCGATACGGTCCGTCTTGGAACTTCCCCCGGTGCAGAAAGTAAGCCAGCGGATTCCGTCGGCCTGAGAGATAGAAATGGTGCTGGCAACAGGGTAGCCGTCGGGGCCGGTTAATGCCAGGACGCAGTGGCCTTTGTTCCCGCCGCCGCATTTTTGCCGGATGATGTCTCTGGCCCGTTGTATCAGCTTATCGTCCATCCTTGCCTCCCTGTATGTTGATTATGGTACGAAACGATACCCATACCCAAGCCCTGCGGCCGCCCAGTACAACACAGCCAGGTGAGCGGGGTAGTAGGCGTAGAAGAAATACTGGCCAAGCTTGCCACACCGGCCCTTTTGCCCATTGTACAGGGCCAGTACGGCCACGGCCAGTAGGGCGCACAGTAGCTGTAGGGACTGTCTAATGAGGATGTCGGCCGCGAAGTCGAAGCTGTGCTGTAACAAGGGCTGAAACAGGTACAGCATCAGAATCATCCCGCTAAGCGCCGCCAGCTTGCCCTTTTTGGTGGGGAAGAGGTAGGGCGTCAGCACAAATAAAATGCCCATGGCGCCGTAGTCCGCGTGGAACCTTTCCCCCAGGAACATCAGAGCCAAAATGGGGAAAACAGCCAGCCAGACCTTCCCCTTCGCCTTAAAAAAGTCCACCGAAAAACAGGCCAAGGCCCCATACAGCAGGGTGAACAGCACATTGGTAGGAGCCAGGCGTAGATGATACGCTCCTGTGCCTAATGCGTACTGGAAGGGAACTTCTGCAATAACCGCAAAAATCAGCAGTCGCAAGAGAAAATTTCTTTTATTTTTCGTGTATGTACAGCCCTGTGCTATGCCGAAAGCGTACAGGGGAAAGGCCACGCGCCCCAGGGGCTCCACCAGAATCAGCAGATAGTAGCTAACAGCCATATCCATGCCGAAAAGCTCTGTCAGCATGGGCTGCACCGTGAAAATCTTCAAAAAGTGGTCCAGGGTCATAGAGATCACGGCAATGATTTTAACGGCCCTCCAGGTCATGAGTTCCTCCTTTCTGGAGATTATCCTCCCAGGCGAAATAGTGGGAAACATTGCGGGTGCAGGGACGCCAGTTCCTGCCGCTGGGGTGTGGGGGCGAAGAGCCCTTATGGTCTTTCCGTAGGCGGCCTCCGGCGGCTTAGGGACATTGCCCCTAACAACCCCGCCACCTTTAAAAAAGTGGACGAAACTTTTTCTGTTTGATGCCGGGGCCGGCGTTAATAAGCCCGGCCGATATCCTTTCGGTACACAGCCCCCTCAAAGTGAATTTTCTCTACAGCGGCGTAGGATGTTTCCAGGGCCTGGTCCAGGCTGGCTCCCATGGCCGTGACCCCCAGCACCCGGCCTCCGTTGGTGTAGAACTTGCCGTTCTCGTACTTGGTGCCCGCGTGAATCACCGTGACCCCCGGGGCCTGGCCATTTTCGTCCAGGCCGGCAATTTCCTTGCCCTTTTCGTAGCTGCCCGGGTAGCCGCCGCTGGCCAAGATGACGCAGGCGCAGGCCTCCTCAGACCACTCCAGCTCCAGCTGGCCCAGGCGCTCCTCTGCCACAGCCAGCACCACCTGGGCAAAGTCGGTTTTCAGCCGGGGCAGCACCACCTGGGTCTCTGGGTCGCCAAAGCGGCAATTGTACTCAATGACCTTGGGCCCCTGGGGAGTAAGCATCAGCCCAAAGTACAGGCAGCCCTTAAAGGGCCGGCCCTCGGCGTTCATAGCCGCCATGGTGGGCAGAAAGATTTTTTCCATGCACTCCGCCGCTACCGCATCGGTATAGAAGGGGTTAGGGCTAATGGTGCCCATGCCGCCGGTGTTGGGTCCCTGATTGCCGTCTGAAATGCGCTTGTGGTCCATGGAAGAGACCATGGGGTACAGGGTTTTGCCGTCGGTAAAGGCCAGCACACTGACCTCTGGCCCGGTGAGGAAGTCCTCCACCACCACCCGGCTTCCGGAGTCGCCGAAAATCTTCTCCTCCATCAGGCTGTGCAGGGCGGTGGCGGCTTCCTCCCCATTTTGGGCGATGATGACCCCCTTGCCCACAGCCAGTCCGTCGGCCTTGACCACCACCGGGTAGCTGCCCCGCTCTTTAATATAGGTCAGAGCAGCGGCAGGATCGTCGAATACGGCATACCCTGCGGTGGGAATGCCGTACTTTTTCATAAGACCTTTGGAGAACACCTTGCTGCTTTCAATCTGGGCGGCCTGGGCGTTGGGGCCGAAGCAGGGGAAGCCGGCAGCTTCCAGGGCGTCCACCATGCCCGCGCCCAGGGGATCATCCGGGGCCACAAACACTAGATCTACGTCCTTTTCCCGGGCCAAAGCCACCATGCCGGCCTGGTCCATAGCATTTACGTTACAGCACTCCGCATCCCGAGAGATGCCGCCGTTGCCAGGGGCACAGTACAGCCGGTTCACCAGGGGGCTTTCCCGCAGCTTGCGTACAATGGTGTGCTCCCGGCCACCGCTGCCGATCACTAAAATATCCATGCTGCCATCATCCTTTATGTAAGAAATTTTTTGCTAGTAGGGAGAAGGGGCCACAGCGCGTGTTCCTACAGATACTTCAAAATTTGGGTCAGTTCTGTAACGCTCAGGTCTGCGTTGCAGGATGTTGCGCCGGGCTGAGCCAGGTGGATAGTCTGCCACCCGGCATTTTTTGCCCCGGCAATGTCTGCCGCGGGGTTATCGCCCACCATCCAAATCAGAGAGGGAAACCGGGCCTCTCCTTCGGCCAAGCGGAAAATAGCCGGATCAGGCTTTACAGCTCCCACCACACTGGAAACTACCACGCCGGAAAAATAGGGCCGCAGGTGCAGGGCCGCCAACATTTGCTCCAGCTCGGGGTAGTTGTTTGAAAGAATGTAGTTCCGCCATCCCTTGTAGGCGCAGACCGCCAGGGTAGAGGCGGCGTCTGGCCGCACTCGGTAATTGTCGGGGTCTAGGGCTACCTCCCGTACCCGGCGGGCGGCGTCCTGGGCCTCTGGGGCGGGCACCCCCAAGTTTTGATAAGCTGCGGCGAAGCGCCGGAAGAGCTCCTCCCAAAAGGCCTGGCCGGTGCGGGTGGGGTCGCCGTCTGGATGCCAGGGAAAGCCGCTTTTTAAAAAGGGCCCCAACTTTTCTTCGTTAATGCCGTATTTTTTGGCCAGGGGGCCCAGAGCCGTAACCAGGCAGAAGCGCCAAGTGGGTTCGCCAAAGGTCAGAGTGCCGTCAAAATCCCAAAAGATTGCTTTTCGTATAGGCCTGTCCTCCTCTTGGTATGCTTAATAATCATAAAGCATTTCACACGAATTGTTTGATTACATGACTGATAGCTTGCGGGGCGGTCCCGCAACTTGAAAATGGTTTTCCAGTTCATCGACTATATCCATTTGAATTTAGGGATTATCTAAAACGTTGGGAAGATCAAGACCATATCGTTTAACAACTTGGCTCAAGCCCTCCAAAAGTTCTTCCCGGGTAAAGTCCTGGGCTGCCAGCTCCTCATCAGTCAGGACGTTGGCCTGCCGGTAAAAATCCATGGCTGTGACAAAAATGCTTTTGTCCTCTGGGTCCAGGCGTTCAAACAGCAGATCCTCAGCTTTACCCAGCCGCCCCTGGCGCAGCAGGGCGCTAAGCCGCCCGGCCAGTTCCTCAGTACCCTGCTGATGAAACTCGTCTGGGAGCGCAGAGTCCTGGGGGCTTTCTCTCAAAAATAACCGCAGAACCATAGAGACTGTCATTTCAATTTGCCGCATAAGCCAGTCCTGCTGAATAAACACTTGTAAAGCCCCCTTTTATCCAGTGAAACGCATCACAAACATTGCGGTTAATGGTGGAACAGCCGGATGCCTGTAAAAGCCATAGCTATGCCGTACTTGTCGCAGACCTCAATGACGTTGTCATCTCGAATGGATCCCCCGGGCTGGGCGATGAACTGCACCCCACTTTTGTGGGCTCGTTCGATGTTGTCCCCAAAGGGGAAAAAAGCGTCACTGCCCAGGGCCACACCGCTCATACCGTCCAGCCAGGCCCTGCGCTCTTCTCGGGTAAAAACCTCGGGCTGCTGGGTAAAGAAGTTCTGCCACTGGCCGTCGGCCAGCACATCCATGCACTCGTCAGAGATGTATACGTCAATGGTGTTGTCCCGGTCTGGGCGGCGGATGTCCGGCTTAAAGGGCAGGCCCAGCACCTTGGGGCATTGGCGGAGATACCAGTTGTCGGCCTTGTTTCCGGCCAAACGAGTGCAGTGGACCCGGCTTTGCTGGCCGGCGCCTACGCCGATAGCCTGTCCGTTCTTCACGTAGCAGACGGAGTTGGACTGGGTATATTTCAGGGTGATCAGCGAGACGATCAGGTCCCGTTTCGCCTCTTCGGTGAGGGTCTTGTTGGCGGTGGGCAGGTCTTTGAGCAGGGCCCCGTCGATTTTCAGTTCGTTGCGGCCCTGCTCAAAGGTGATGCCGAATACGTCCTTGTGCTCCACCGGGGCGGGCACGTAGCTTTCGTCGATCTGCACCACGTTGTAGCCGCCCTTTCGCTTGGTCTTGAGGATGGCCAAAGCCTCGTCAGTATAGCCGGGGGCAATGATGCCGTCGGAGACTTCCCGGGCCAGCAGGGCGGCAGTCTCCTTGTCGCAGATGTCCGAAAGAGCCGCCCAGTCGCCATAAGAGGACATGCGGTCCGCTCCCCGGGCGGCTGCGTAGGCGCTGGCCATGGGGGAGAGCTCCAGATCATCCACAAAGTAGATTTTCTTTAGGGTGTCGGAGAGAGGCACGTACACCGCGGCCCCGGCGGGGCTGACATGCTTAAAAGAGGCGGCGGCGGGCAGGCCGGTGGCCTGTTTTAGCTCCCGGACCAGTTGCCAGCTGTTGAAAGCGTCCAAAAAATTGATATAGCCGGGCTTGCCATTGAGCACAGTGACAGGAAGCTGGCCGTCCTCCTTCATAAAGATGCGGGAGGGTTTTTGGTTGGGGTTGCAGCCATATTTGAGCAAGAGTTCATTTGCCATGCTGATAGCTCCTTTACTGATTTTTGTTAAGAATACGGGTCTGTGCCTGACCGCTGGCCAAATGGATGTACCGCACAAAAAGGGAAATTTTGTTGTCCGGATTCAGGCTGTCCCATAGTTCATTGGTAAAGCTGTCTATGTCGCCGCTAATGGCCACGGGCTTTGGCTCCCCCACAAAAGAGGGCACCACGGGGGCTCCATCGCACTTGTAGGTGTGGATAAAGTGTCCCAAACCGGGTAGGGAATCGTACTCGAAGAACTGGCGCTGGGTGGCGGCGGGATCGCCGTCTGTGCTCTTTAGGATGGAGAGCTTGTAGGCAAAGTCCCCTTCCTTCCACTCCAGGATTCCGGAGATCCGGGGAGTATAAAGAGGCGGGTCCGGCTCAAAGGTGCGGGTACGCAGAGCGCGGACAAAGCATCCGCCGGGGGTGCTTTGCGCCTCTGTAGAGAGCAGGTTGTAGATGGTGTCGGTCTGGTCGCCGTTGGTGACAATCATCCCCCCGGGGAACATACGCACCGGGAAATAGATGACCAAAGACGGGTCGGTAAGCAGGGCGGGGTCGTGGGCCTGGGTACGCAGGTTTTCGCCCTCGGCCACAAACACCCGGTTACGGCTGTTGACGCTGCGCCCCATGATAAAGTACGCGGCCACGGCGCACTGGCCGTCTTGGCTTTTGCCAATGACAATGCCTCGGCCGGGGTAGGCGTTGCTTTTTAGGTCCTCGAAAATATTAATTGGTTTCATGCAGCGGGCTCCTTTCATAAGTTGTTTCTCTCAATTCAATACAAGCAGTATATTTCAGGGCGTTCCCGGGAAACGGCGTCCTAAGGGTAGATCCCGGTGGCAAATTCTTTGCTCAGTGCAAGGACCTGTTCCTCTGCCCAGACGCGCACGCCGCCCCAGATAGTCATGATGTGATCTTCCGCCAGTTCTTCAAAGCTTCCGGTGAAAAAGATCCCCCGGACGTAATCTCCCGCAGGAACAGTAAAGCTGGCAAGGCCCTCTATCTGGCCGGGCTGTGTGAGCTGGCATCCCACAATGTAGTCGCAGTTGGCAGCGGCTGCAATTTCCACAGTGGGCTGAACCTGGCTGTGGATTGTTTCCAGAACATCCCTGTGAAAAATATCCCATAACATCCCAAAACTTTCTGGACCGCAAGGCAAATGGGCGGTTTAGCAGGTTGAGCCCAGTCAATATGTATAAGCGCGTCAAAATGGAACCGTTCCACTTTGGCGTCTTTTGTTTTCACGCTCTTTGACCTCCTAGGTAGCGATGAAAACCTTCCCTTCCTCCACGGTCAGCCGCCCCTGGCAGAACAGGGCCACGGCTTCTGGTAGCAGCTGCCATTCGGCCTCTTCCATCACCCGCTTTTGCAGGGTCTCGGGGGTATCGTCCTCCTGGACCGCTACGGCCTTTTGCAGGATGATAGGCCCGCCGTCGCAGACCTCGTTGGCAAAGTGCACAGTGGCTCCCGTCACCTTACAGCCCCGGGCCAGTACCGCCTCGTGCACGTGTAGGCCATAGTAGCCCTTGCCGCCAAAGGCGGGCAGCAGGGCCGGGTGCACGTTCATAATACGGTTGGGGAAAGCCTGTACAAAGCTGTCGCTGGTAATGGTGAGAAACCCCGAAAGCACCACCAGATCCACCCCCCGCTCTTGTAGGGCGGCAATAAGAGTTTGGCTGTAGGCCTCCACATCCAGATAGTCTTTCCGGGACAGGGTGACGGCCTCAATGCCCGCCCGCTGAGCCCGCTCCAGAGCAAACACCCCCGGTTTGCTGGAGATCACCACGCGGATCTGTCCCCCGCACAGCTTTCCCGCTGCCTGGGCGTCGATAAGCTGCTGTAAATTGGTGCCGCCACCAGAGACCAGTACGCCGATGCTCAGCATAAGAGCACCCCCTGGCCGCCCTCGGCCACTTCGCCCATGACAAAGGCTTCCTCACCTGCCCCGTTCAGGGCGTCCAAAGCGGCTTGGGCGGTGTCTTTTGAAACGGCTATGCACAGGCCCACCCCCATGTTAAAGGTGTTGTACATATCCCGCTCCGGGATGCCCCCAGTGCTCTGGATCAGGTCAAAGATGGGCAGCTGGGGCAGAGCGTTTTTGTCGATCTTGGCAGTAAGGCCGGGCTTTAGCATCCGGGGAATGTTCTCGTAGAATCCACCGCCCGTGATGTGGGAAATGGCTTTTACCTCCGCTGCCTGAACGGCTGCCAGCACGGGTTTTACATAAATGCGGGTGGGGGCCAGCAGGGCCTCGCCCAGGGTGCAGCCTAGCTCATCATAGTAGCGGTTAATGATTTCTTGATCGCTGCTGATCATCTTTGCCACAGACACCGCCAGGCCCATAGCCGCCCCTACCAAAGAGGTGTCTGCATCGCCCTCCATCCGGCCAATGCCGAAAACCTTGCGCACCAAAGAGAAGCCGTTGGAGTGTACGCCAGAGGACTTAACCCCAATCAGCAGATCTCCAGCCCGCAGCTTACTGCCGTCAATGACCTTAGCCTTATCCACCACACCCACCGTGAACCCGGCCAGGTCATAGTCGTCGGCAGGCATCATGCCCGGGTGCTCGGCGGTCTCGCCGCCGATAAGGGCGCAGCCCGCCTGCACACAGCCTTCGGCCACACCGGCCACAATCTGGGCGATTTTTTCCGGGTAGTTTTTGCCGCAGGCAATGTAGTCCAGGAAGAAAAGGGGCCGGGCTCCGCAGCATACCACGTCGTTGACGCACATGGCCACTGCATCGATGCCAATGGTGTCGTGCTTGTCCATCAGCATGGCGATTTTCAGCTTGGTGCCCACGCCATCTGTGCCAGAGACCAGCACAGGCTCTTTCATACCGGAGAGGTCCGGCGCGAACAGCCCGCCAAAACCGCCGATGCCGGAGACCACCCCGGGGATTACGGTGCGGGCCACGTGTTTTTTCATTAGCTCGACAGACTCATAGCCTGCCGTCACGTCCACTCCGGCGGCTTTGTAGCTGTCGCTATAGCTTTTCAGGGCGGGCTCCTGCTGTGGAGCCAGGCCCTGGTTTTCGCTGTTGTTCATCATGGGGAATGTCCTTTCTAAAGGGAATAATCAATAAGTAGGTGTGGTGAAGTTATAAAAAGATAGAAGTTCAGAAGTAGGGGCGCCGGGCTATCCGTCCCAGTTCTTAAATAGCCCAGTTTCCTCCCAGGAAAATAGCCACGTCTCTTCCGTCCCGGGTGTGGCCGGTGATGTTTAGCTCCTTACTGCCAATCATAAAATCGGTATGGATAATGGAGTCGTTAATACCGGCCTCCTTCAGCTCTTCGTCGCTCATGTTTTCAAATCCCGGCAAGGTTTCGTTGAAGCCCGCGCCCACCGCCACATGACAGGCCGCGTTTTCATCAAACAGCGTGTTGTAGAACAGCACCCCAGAGTTTGAAATGGGGGAGTCGTCCGGCACCAGGGCCAGTTCGCCCAGCATACAGGCGCCCTCGTCCACAGTGATCATCTTTTCCAGTAGCTCCTGGTGCTCCTGGGCATGCACGGCCACCGCTTTTCCATCCTGAAAATCCATCGAGAACTGCGGAATGACCGTGCCCTGATAAGAGAGGGGCAGGGTAGAAACCAGCCTGCCCTGGCATTTGCCCCGCATGGGAGAGATAAAGACCTCCTCGCTGGGCATGTTGGGGTTAAAGGTGACCCCGTTTAGCAGTTTGTCACTGCCTCCATGCCAACGGCTGCCGGGAATAAGCCAGCAAGTGAAGTCCGTGCCGTTGGGGCTCTCATAGTGCAGATACTCCAGGTCTAGGGCATTTAGGGCTTCACATTTTTCATGAAGGGTTTGGTTGTGCTGTTCCCACTGGGCCACTGGGTCGTTGTCCTCGGTTACCCGCACGGCCCGCAGAATCTCGTTCCACAGCAATTCCACGGCGGCGCCGGTACGCTCCCCTGGAAACACCTTTTTAGCCCATTTTTTAGAGGGCACGGCTACAATAGTCCACTGGCGTTTATTATCCATTTGGTCGCTGTAGGGCTTTAAAATCTTGCCCCTTGCGGCCATGCTCTTTTGCAGCTTGGTCACGTTTACGCCCTTCATGCCGTCTGGGTCGTTAGAAGCAATGGCAATTAGCGCGGGCAGCTGGTCTACATAGAACTGCTGCCGGGCCTTTTCCCATTCCCACACGGTGGAAAGCTGGGTTACAGACTCGTGGCGGTAGGCCAGCTTGGTAAGGGCCTGGTCCCCCCAGGCCATATAGACCCACTTGGCTCCTGCCCGGTAGGCCTCCTCGGCCACCATTTCCGCAAACTCATGCTCGCTTACGCTGGCATTAATCACCACGCCCTGGCCCTTTTGCAGATTTGCGCCTGTACAAACAGCCAGCTTGGCATATTTTCTCATAAGACTTTTTTTCATGGCAACAAGATTCCTTTCTGGAAAAACTGTAAGATAAAATCTCTTTGGTAAAGGGATTTGCGCGGGCGTCTTTTACCACTTCCGGTTTTGCAAAGCCTGGTCCTTTTCTTGGGCGGCCAGGCGCAGGTCCTCCTTCAGCTGAAGAAGCCGGGCGGCCAGGCTCTCGTCTCCCAGGGCCAAAATCTGGGCGGCCAGCAGGGCCGCATTGTCCGCGCCGTCAATGGCCACTGTGGCCACAGGAATGCCCGAGGGCATCTGCACAGTAGAGAGCAGGGCGTCCAGGCCGTCCAGAGTAGAGGACTTCACCGGAATGCCAATCACGGGCAGGGTGCTGTTGGCTGCCAGGGCTCCAGCCAGGTGGGCGGCCTTGCCCGCCGCGGCAATAAGAACCCCAAAACCCTCTTCAGCCGCAGCTTTGGCAAAGGCAGCGGCGGCTTCTGGGGTACGGTGGGCGGAAATGATATGGGCCTCCACCGGAATGCCTAGGGCGTCCAGACGCTTTTTGGCAGGGGCCACCACATTTATATCACTGTCGCTGCCCATAATAATGGCTACTTTTTTCATGATGCAAAATCTCCTTTTTCCTTTTTATTAAAATGACCAATCTGTGGACTGGCGCAGGTTTAGGTATACATGGGCCGCGCCCAGTTCTTTTTTAATCAAGGCCACCGCCTCTCGGCCAAAGTCCGAGACAGCCTGGGCGCTGGCACTGCCATAGATGGCCACCTCCACCATAACAATGGGCCCCTCTTGTTCCCCGGCAAACCACATGCGGCAGTTGTCCTCTACCCGAAGCATCAGGTGGCTTTCCGTTTTGCCGGGAATAAGGGCAATGGCCCGGCCCAGGGCGCTTTTTAACTGAACCTCTTGCTGGGAGTTGACCGGGCAGCTGGCTTTGATGTCCATAAATGGCATGATTTATCATCCTTTCGCGTTTCAGCATGGTAATTCTAATCACTGCCAGTATACCCCATAATGGTGGAAATAGCAAGCGCTTCCTTAGCTTTCCTCCAAAGAACGGGAGAGAAACCTCTACAATATTTCCGGTAGATTTCGCCTTTTTTCTTCACTTTTTTACTTAAATGCCAAAAAGGGCTTGCACAACCCCCCGAAGCAATAGTATAATATGCAACTATGAGCATAGGGTTTAGGAAAGTATTTTTTGAAAGAGGCGTATGATTTAACATGAGATTTAAGCTAAGGCCGCGAATGCGGCGCAATTCCTTTGAGATCAATATGACAGAGGGGCCCTTATTGGGTAAGCTGGTGCGTTTTTCGGTGCCGCTGGCCCTTTCGGGCATTTTGCAGCTGCTGTTTAATGCGGCGGATATTGTAGTAGTAGGCCGCTTTGCGGGGAACCAGTCTTTGGCCGCGGTGGGGTCTACCTCGGCGCTGAATAACTTAATCGTCAACCTGTTCATTGGCCTGTCCATTGGGGTCAATGTGTTGGTGGCCAGGTACTACGGGGCGGGCCAGGGCAAGGACCTTTCCGAGACCGTGCACACAGCCATTCTTACGGCAGGGGGCTGTGGCATAGCGCTGATCTTTATTGGCATCAGTCTTTCCCGGCCGCTGCTGCAAATGATGGATACCCCGGAGGATGTTATTGACCAGTCGGTGCTATACATGCGCATTATTTTCGCGGGCATGCCTGCCAGCATGCTGTACAACTTTGGCGCGGCGGTGCTGCGGGCAGTGGGGGACACCCAGCGCCCCCTGTATTTCCTTTTAACGGCTGGAGTAGTAAATGTCATCCTAAACCTGTTTTTTGTCATTGCCCTGCACATGGGAGTGGCGGGGGTAGCCCTGGCCACGGTGATTTCCCAGTGCATCTCGGCGGGGCTGGTGCTCCTTTGTTTGGTGCGCAGCGAGAGTGTGTATCGGCTGGACCTGCGGCATCTGCGCATTTATAAACGCAAACTACTGGAAATGACTCGTATCGGCATTCCGGCGGGGATTCAAGGGGCTATGTTCTCCATTTCCAATGTGCTCATCCAGTCCACAGTAAACTCCTTTGGCTCGGTGGCTATGGCGGGCAGTACTGCGGGGGCCAATATTGAGGGCTTTGTGTGGACCGCTATGGACGCTTTTAACCAGGCGGTGCAAAGTTTTGTGGGTCAGAACTTTGGGGCCAAAAAGCTGGACCGGGTAAAACGAGTGATGTGGATTTGCATGGGCCTGGTTACTGGGGTGGGCCTGGTGCTGGGGGTGGGGGCGTATCTGGCCGCCAACCCCCTGCTGGGCATCTACTCCTCGGACCCAGCGGTAATCGCCTATGGCCGTCAGCGGCTGCTGGTAATTTGCTGTACGTATTTTACATGCGGGGCTATGGGCATCTTTGTGGGCGGCATGCGGGGTCTGGGCTCTTCCCTAACCCCAATGGTCATTACCATTTTTGGCGTGTGCGCTCTGCGGGTAGTATGGGTATATACTGTGTTTGCCGTTTGGCCCCTGTGGGAGGTGCTGTTCCTCTCTTACCCGGTGACCTGGGTGATTACGGCACTTATTGGCTGGCCTTGCTACATGATCATTAAGAAAAACGCCATGAAGCGGCTGGAGTTGACAAAGGAAGGGCAGGGCGCATGAGAATTACGATTGTGCACGGGCAGAACCACCGGGGCTCTACATACCATGTGGCTTGGATGCTGGCGGAAAAACTGGGAGGCGAGATAACGGAATTTTTCCTGCCCAGAGATTTCGGCAGCTTCTGCACAGGCTGCTGTACGTGTTTTACCCAGTCCGAGACCCAGTGTCCCCACTACCAGAAGCTTTTGCCCATTACCCGGGCCCTGGATGGCGCGGATATAATCATTCTGGCAAGTCCCGTGTATGTGTACCATGTCACCGGGGCCATGAAGGCCCTGCTGGACCACTACGGCTACCGCTGGATGGTGCACCGCCCCCAGGAGAGTATGTTTGTCAAGCAGGCCGTGGCGGTTTCCACTGCGGCAGGGGCGGGGATGAGCTCCGCCAATCAAGATATGGCTCATAGCCTCTTTTACTGGGGCGTGGGCCGGATAGAGCGTTTGGGGCTGGCCGTGGCCGAGACTGCCTGGGAACGGGTGAGCCCCAAAAAGAAGGACCAGGCCCGGCGGAAAACGGACCAATTGGCAAAAAAGCTCTTAATGAGGAACGGCCGGGTAAAGCCAGGACTGAAAACCAGACTGTACTTTTTGGTGCTGGGATGGATGCAGAAGAAAGCTGCCTGGAATCCCGCCGATGCGGCGTATTGGAAAGAGAAAGGCTGGACCAAGGGATGCCGCCCCTGGTAGCGACGGGGCTTTTGGGTTTTGTCTGCCGGCCCGGCCGGCGCTGGACCGTTTCCCAAGGGGAACCAGCACCCCCGGTAATAGATCCCTTTCTTTAAAAACCCCCTGAAATCAATTAAAACCGAGCAAAGCCGTCCTGGCTCCGCTCGGTTTTTCTCTTTTAGAACATTTTCTTTAGGTTGAGCTGCATCTTTGTGCCTGTGTACCCCAGGGCCCGGTAAAAGGCATGGGCGTCCGCCCGGCTTTCGCCCGAGACCAGCCGCACCCCGGCCGCGCCGGTTTCTTTGGCCCAGGCCTCGCCAGCTTTTAGCAGCGCCCTGCCAATGCCTTGGCGGCGGCAGGCCGGGTCCACGGCAATGCCCATGACGTTCTTCATGGGGTCCGCGTAGAGCAGGTTGTAGTCCACCAGATGGACGTAGCCCATCACCCGGCCCTCCCGTTCTGCCACCAGGATTTTATCCCGGCCGCTGTTCAGCAGCGTTTCCAGCTGGGCGGCGGCTTTTTCTGCGGGATAGTCATAGCCCATGCAGATACGGTTGAGCTGGACCAGGGTCCCGGCGTCGGCAAAAGCGGCCTCCCGGACAGTTACAGATGTCACTTGCCCAACACCTTTTTGACGGTGGCTTCGATGCCCTGGGCGCACAGGCCGAACTCTTTCAGCAGGTCTACCGCGGGGCCCGAGTGGCCGAACACATCCTGCACACCCATTCGGGTTAAGGGAACCGGGCACTCCTCGCCTAAGCAGGCGGCTACAGCCTCGCCCAAACCACCGATGACGTTGTGCTCCTCCACGGTGACGATGCGGCCGGTCTCCTTGGCTGCCTTTACCACCAGGTCCTTGTCCAGGGGCTTGATGGTGTGCATGTCGATCAGCCGGGCGTGAACGCCCTGGTCCTTTAGGGCGTCCACGGCCTTGATGGCTTCGCCTACCATCAGGCCGGTGGCAATAACGGTAAGATCTGCGCCCTCTCGCAGAGTAATGCCCTTGCCAATTTCAAAGTGATAGTCCCCGTTGTTGTTACAGCTTTCCACCGCCAGGCGGCCCAGGCGAATGTATACCGGGCCCTGGTGCTCTACAGCGGCCTTTACGGCGGCAAACATTTCATAGTGGTCGGCAGGATTCAGCACTACCATGCCGGGGATGGAGCGCATAAGGGCGATGTCCTCGCAGCACTGGTGGGTGGCGCCGTCCTCGCCCACAGAAATACCCGCGTGGGAGCCCACGATCTTTACATTCAGGTGGGGATAGCCCACAGAGTTGCGCACCTGCTCAAAGGCCCGGCCTGCCGAGAACATGGCAAAACTGGTGGCAAAGGGAATCTTGCCGCAGCTGGCCAGGCCCGCGGCCACGCCCACCATGTTGCTCTCCGCAATGCCGCACTCGATGAAGCGGTCCGGGTAAGCCTTGCCAAAGTTTTCAACCTTTGTGGCGTCGGCCAGGTCGGCCACCAGCACCACAATGTCCGGGTTGGTCCGGCCCAGCTCTACCAGGGCCTCGCCAAAGCTCTCTCTTGTCGCTTTTTTAACTATATCAGCCATTCACACAGCCTTCCTTTCTATTCTTGCCCTACATATTGTACCAAGTCCAGGTGGTCCCCTTCCAGGTCCATTATTCCAAAGGCCCGCCAGCCCCAGGGATGGGCGGCAGGCGGAGCGCTGGGCCGCGGTCCGGCGGTGGTAAGCCGGCTGTACTGGGCGTCCACGGCCTCCACCTCAAACTCCAGCCCGAAGCTGCCGGCAGGCACGTCGCCTTTTTGCTGGTGTGGGTGAAAACGAAAGTTACGCCCCAGCAGGCGGGAACCAGCTGGTTGGCGGTTGTCTCAAACACTGTTTCATAAAATTTTGCCAGCTCTTCCGGAGCCGGAGAGAGACTGGTGATACAGCGTAGCTGAAACATTTTTGTACGGCTTTTGCTAATTTAAAGCTTCCAGCGCCTGGTTTAGCTCCTGTATGGCGGTCTCGTACTGTTCCTGGTTGGGGGCTTTGCCGTGCCAGCCCGCTTGGTTTTCCATAAAGCTAACGCCCTTACCCTTGGTAGTCTTGGCGATAATGGCAAAGGGCTTGCCCTGGCAGGCCCGGGCAGCGGCAAAAGCTTTTTCTAAGCTCTCAAAATCGTGGCCGTCAGCCAGAACTACCTCGAAGCCAAAGGAACGGAACTTTTGGTCCAGTGGCTCAATCCCCGCCACTTTGTTTACGTCGCCGTCTATCTGTAGGCCGTTGGAATCCACTACCACGCACAGGTTGTCCAGCCCGTGGTGGGCGGCAAACATAGCGGCCTCCCACACTTGCCCTTCTTGAATTTCTCCGTCTCCCAAGAGGGCGTACACCCGGTAGCCCTTATGGTCCATCTTGGCAGCTAGGGCCATGCCTGCGGCGGCGGAAATTCCCTGGCCCAAAGAGCCGGTGCTCATGTCCACGCCGGGAGTGCCTTTCATATCCGGATGGCCCTGGAGCATGGCGCCAATATGCCGCAACTTTTTCAGCTCCTCAGGGGAGAAATACCCCCGCTGGGCCAGGGTAGAATACAGCCCTGGGGCGCAGTGGCCTTTAGAGAGGACAAAGCGGTCCCGGTCGGGAGCTTTGGGATTCTGTGGGTCGATGTTCAGCTCTTGAAAATACAGGTAGGTGAAAATGTCGGCGGCGGACAGCGAACCGCCCGGGTGGCCGGACTTCGCGTTGTACACGCCCTCCACAACACCCATGCGGACCTTTGCCGCGGTGCGCCGTAGGCTTTTGATTTTTTCTGCGTCCATATGCTCAATCCTTTCCGTTGTAGATGGATCCATAGAGTAGTCTGTCTTTTTTTAAAAGACATTTCTGCTCGAAAAATATTATACAATGTTTTCCAAGAAAAAGCAATTGGGAGTTGGACCGGTGAATATATATTGTTAAGCCAAGCCTTTTTCAGGGATTTGGGGGTTCCGCCAGCCTGCCGGTGGGTTCGCGGCTTTGGATGGGCGCTTACCCCGCCCTTTTTTCCAAAGCCTTGGATGTGCTGGAACAGGTAAATTCTCCCCCTATTTTACCTCTTGAAAAAAAGCCCACGCCCTTACTTAGACGTCTGGAGATGATGCTTTGAAGCAGAAAAAACAGAGCTTTTTATATGGCGCGGTGATTTTGACCGCAGGCATGGCTGTGGTCAAGGTCATTGGAGCGCTGTTCAAAATCCCTTTACAGCATGTGATCGGTGAGTACGGTATGGGTCTATTCAATGCGGCTTATAATTTTTATGGCCCCATTTTTAGCCTGGCTACTGCGGGTTTTCCAGTGGCAGTATCCCGGCTGGTCAGCGAAAACGCCTCTCTGGGCCGCTGGAACGACGTGCGGGCCGTGAAATCTACCGCTGGGCCCATTTTCCTTCTGTTCGGATTTGGGGGCGCGGCGCTGGTGACCCTGCTGGCTCCCCTGTATTGCCGTCTGGTCACCGGAAACCAGTACGCCCTGCCCCCCATGCTGGCCTTGACCCCGGCCATCCTCTTTGCCTGTGCCGGGGCCGTGTACAGAGGATACTATGAAGGTCTGCGGGATATGACGCCCACAGCGGTATCTGAGATCATTGAGGCAGCGGTGAAGCTGGTACTGGGGCTGGGGGCGGCTTACCTGGTGGTGGCATGGGGCGGCAAAGAGTTTGCCCAAAAGGGTACCGTACTGGGAATAAAGGCGGCGGGGGCGGACCAGGCCCAGTTTCTTATTCTGTCCTTTGCCGCCGCTGGGGCTGTGCTGGGGGTAACGGCGGGGTCTCTGGGGGCCCTGCTGTATATGAGTCTGCGCTGGAAGCTGAAAGGCGACGGTATCGCCATGAGCGGGCTGCGGCAGTCGCCCCCGGCCAAAAGCTGGGGCCAAACAGCCAAGGCCCTGCTGCGTATTACCGGACCGGTGGCGGCTGGGTCCATTACCATGAACGCGGCTGGGCTAATAGATGCCACTTTTCTCCAAAGCCGCCTGGCCGGGCTGATGGAAGGGGCGCCAGAGGCGCTGCTGGGGGCTTACCAGGGGATGATCCCCCAGGTATACCTGGATCACCCCCAGTCGGTACCCACCTTCCTCTATGGTTGTTATACCCTGGCCATGACCCTGTACTTGCTGGTGCCCGCCCTGACCCAGGCCATTGGCATGAGTGCCCTGCCTGCTGTAACCGAGGCCTGGGCCCGGCAAGACCGTCCCCAGCTGAAGGAGCGCATGGAGTCTGTGCTGGGCATCACAGCCTTGGTGTGTTTTCCGGCGGGGCTGGGACTTACGGCCCTGGCAGGGCCCATATCGGAATTGCTGTATGGACAGGGCGGAGCCACCCCCATTGTGGCCGGGGTTTTGCTGACCCTGGGGCCTGCGTCCCTGTTCGCCGCCCTAAGCACACCAGTGTCCAGTATGCTGCAAGCTGCTGGCCGGGCGGACCTGCCGGTAAAGCTGCTGGCCGGGGCCATGGCCATTAAGGTGGGGGTGAACTGGCTGCTGTGTGGTGTGCCCCAGGTAAATATTCAAGGGGCCGGGGCAGGCACACTTTTGTGTTATTTGTTTTTGGTAACCTCCCAGCTGTGGTGCCTGGGGCGGGTCACGGGGGTACGGTTTTCAGTGGGGCGGCTGTTTTTAAAGCCCCTGGGCTGCGCGGTTTTATGCGGGTTGGCAGCCTGGGGGGCGCATCTGGGCCTGGAAAAGTTGGCCCTGGGTCGGGCGGTTTCTACAGGGGCCGCGATCTTTTGTGGGGCGGCAGTATATGTTTGGGGGCTGTTGGCCACCCGGTCTCTGGCGAAAAAGGATCTGATCATGCTGCCCAAGGGACAAAAAATTGCAAAAATGCTTGAAAAACAGGGATGGATGTGATATGATTGCAAATGTTATTTGACAGAATAGAAAAAAGCCGTGGGCCTAGTTGTGGGCGCACGGACTAATTTTGGGAGGTAGCCAGACTATGAACAAATCCGAGCTGATCGCAGATGTGGCCGAGAGATCCGGCCTGACTAAAAAAGATGCCGACGCCGCGGTGAAGGCCGTAGTAGACAGCATTACCGAAGCCTTGGTAAAAGGGGATAAGGTGCAGCTGGTAGGGTTCGGCACCTTTGAGGTGCGCGAGCGCGCCGCCCGTTTTGGCCGCGACCCCCGTACCGGCGAGAGCATGGAGATTGCCGCCTCGAAAGCTCCTGCTTTTAAGGTGGGCCAGGGTCTGAAGGACGCGGTGAACGGTAAAAAGTAAGAAATGGCACAAGGGCGGGCCGCAAAGGTGGCTGGCCCTTTTTTGCTGGGGAAAAGATACTGTGCAACAAGATAAAAAATTTAAAAAGGTGATACTTTATGAGACTGGATAAATATCTAAAGATCTCCCGCTTGATTAAGCGCCGCACGGTGGCCAACGAGGCCTGCGACGCGGGCCGGGTGCTGGTGAATGGAAATATTGCCCGTGCCTCTTATAATGTAAAAGAGGGCGACGTGCTGGAGCTGCACCTGGGGGAGCGGGTGCTAAAGGCCCAGGTACTCTCGGTGGCGGAGGTAGTGCGCAAAGAAGCTGCGGCGGACCTCTATAAGATCATCGAGGAGTAAACCCGTCATATCGGCCCTGGCCTTAGCATATACATTCCCAATGGAAGGGGATGGAGCATATGGCGGAGCAGCCGGTAAAAAAGCACAGTCTGACAGTAGAGGGCCGGGAGCGCCTGTCGGCCACAGGTATTAAACGGGTGGATTTTTTCAGTGACGAGCTGATCACCGCCCAGACCGACCTGGGCCAGCTGAACATTAAGGGCGAGGCCCTGCATATTGACAGCCTAAACTCGGACACAGGCGACATGCTGGTAAAGGGGAGGGTGGGCGCGGTTTCTTATACAGAGAGCGGCCCGGCCCTGTCCTTTTTCGGCAGGCTGTTTAAATGACCGCCGTTACCTGGCCCGCCTGGGGCCTGTGTATGGGAACCGGCGCTTTGCTGGGGCTGTTTTTTCTGCTGCTTCAGCTTATCCGGCTGTTGCTGCGGGGCGGCAGGTTTTGCCAGGCGATAATGGATGTGCTTTTCTGTGTGGTGTGCGCCGCGGCGGCCTTTCTGTGCGCTCTGGCTTTGGATAAAGGCCGGCTACGCTTCTTTCAGGTGTCTTTGCAGCTTTTGGGCGGCTGGGGGATGGTGGCCGCCCTGGCCCCGCTGCTGGGCAGGCTGGCCCGGGGCCTAAAATGGTTAAGGGCAAAGCTGGGGGCCTTGTTTGGGCGGCTGGTGGGCAGGCCGCTGCTAAGGGCTTTTGTTTTTCTGAAAAATAAGCTGCCTAGGCCCCCAAAAGCCGGTAAAAAGAGAAAAAAATTCGGGCCGAGGAAGAAAAATCGCAAAAAGCACTTGAAAAACTTATGAAAACTAGTATATAATGGAATGGAGATAACCCAGCGTATTGGCAAGAGGGAGGCAGCGCTTTTGAGCAGAGGAAAACACAGCAATAAATATAAGGGTGGCTTTCTCCTAAAGCTGGCCGTGTTCTGTTTGGCGGGGGTGGTGCTTCTGTCTCTGGTAGAGCGGCAGATCCAGATTGTCGAAAAGCGAGAGCAGCTGCAAGAGCTGCAAGAGCTGCTGGATACCCAAAATCAGAAGAATAAAGAGCTGAAAGACACCCTGGATAACGAAGAAGGGGCCCTACAGGACTATGCCGAACGGCGGGCCCGCAGGGACCTGGGCTATGCCAGACCTGACGAGCGGGTGTTTGTGGACGTAGGCGGCGACTAAGGTTCTTTGCTGGGCGACAGAACAGAAAAGAGTCAAAATCTTTGAGGAGGATAGCGCTTTATCATGCGGCTTGAGGTTGGAGAAATTTATGAGGGTAAAGTGACCGGCATTACAAAGTTTGGAGCCTTTGTGGGCTTTGAGGGCGGACAGACCGGAATGGTGCATATCTCGGAAATTGCGCCTACCTTTGTGAACGAGATTCGGGACTTCGTTACCGAGGGACAGGTGGTAAAGGTGAAGGTGCTGGCTATTAACGAAGACGGCAAGATCAGCCTTTCTATTAAAAAGGCCCTTCCGCCGGAAGAGCAGCAGCGTTCTCGCCGACCGGGGCCAAAAGGAGATAGAAAGCCGGGGCCTAGGCCCCCCAGACAGCCCCGCCCAGAGCCGCAGCCAGGACCCGGCCGTCCAGGCGACTTTGAGTGGCAGGGCCGCCGCAACGACAGCGGAAGCTTTGAGGACATGATGTCCCGTTTTAAGCAGACCAGTGACGAAAAGATGTCTGACCTGAAGCGTGGCAACGAGAGCCGCCGGGGTTATTCCCGCAGAGGGCAGAAGCAATAAAGAGGGCCTATTGGCCGCAGGCCGCAGAAAGAAAGCATGAACGATACAAAACACATACCGGCGGGGGTAGCTCTGCCGGTTTTTGTTTTAAGGATGGTTGTAATTTGCAAAGTAAGGAAAATGGGCCGGCAGATTCTGGCGCTATAAGATGAAGAGGGCAAGTGGGGGATGCTAGCACCCCCTTTCTGCACTTTTACGGCGACTCCATGTCCACTGTGCAGGCTCTGCGCCGCCTGGAACGCCTGGGTTTTGTGCGTTCAACGGGCTATGGTCCACTACGTACTGGACAAGCAGGAGAAAAAATATATATTATATTTATAATAGTAGACTGACTCGTCTGCCTAAAACCTTTTCCAGCAGACAGGCCAGCCGCTATTTGGCAGGGGTGGAGCTACTGGCCGGGTATACCTTTAGCAAAGGAACAGCTGGCGGAGCTTTCATACACGCCGGGCTGGCGCACGGAACGCTTGACAGAACTGCTAAAAATATAAGGGAATAGAGGTAGGCAAAAATGCGAGAGATCGATGCCAAAGAGATCACAAAAGCGGTGGAGCATCTTTGTGTTGAGGCAAATCGAGAGTTGCCCCCTAGCCTGGAGGCTCTGGTACGAGGCGCGGCCACCCAAGAGACCAGCCCCATTTCCAAGCCGGTGATGGAGGATCTGGCCCAAAATTTGGATGCGGCCCGAGAGATGCAGGTCCCTATCTGCCAAGACACCGGTATGGCCGTGGTGTTTGCCCAGGTGGGTCAGGAGGTACATATTAACGGAAGCTTTGAGGATGCGGTGAACCAGGGAGTCCGGGCGGGTTATCTTAAAGGGCTGCTAAGGTGCTCGGTGGTGGGGGACCCTCTGCGCAGGGAAAATACCGGAGACAACACCCCAGCTGTGCTGCACGTGCGGCTGGTGCCCGGGGACCAGCTGAAGCTGACCGTGGCCCCCAAGGGCTTTGGCAGCGAGAACATGAGCCGCCTAAAAATGTTTACTCCGGCGGCAGGAGAGGAGGACATCCTCCGCTTTGTGGCAGAAACCGTAAAAGAGGCGGGAGGCAACCCCTGTCCCCCAGTGGTGCTGGGGGTGGGCATTGGCGGCGACTTTGAGCTATGTGCCCAGCTGGCCAAGCAGGCTCTTTGCCGGGATGTGGACCAGCGGAACCCAGACCCCTATTACGCCGGGCTGGAGGCCAAGATGCTGGAGGCAGTGAATGCCACCGGGGTGGGTCCCCAAGGCTTTGGAGGCAGGGTAACGGCCTTGTGCGTAAATATTGAGACGTACCCCACTCACATTGCGGGGTTACCTGTGGCAGTGAATGTGGGCTGCCACGTGACTAGACATAAGACCGTTACGCTGTAAGAGAGGGCATTGTGTGCCGAAAGCCTGGAGTTTGAAACCTCTATAATTAAAAGCAATAGTTTTCTCTCTGGGCCTTGCAATCTTTTGTAAATTGTGCTAAAATATGGATACATAGAAAGTGGGTCCGCGGGAGCGGACATAGAAGGAGGAAAGAAACATGAAAATTACCATTATTGGCAGAAAAGTGAATCTCCGCAACAATTTTAAAGAGCTGGCCGAGAAGAAATTGGCCAAATTCGACCGTATCTTCGACGAGGACGCCGAGGCTGTGGTCACTGTAACTGTGGAGCGCAACCGCCAGACTGTTGAGATAACCATTCGCCAGAGGGGCATTATCTGTCGGGCAGAAGAGACCTCTCAAGACATGAACGAGGCCCTGGATCATGTAGTGGCCGCCCTGGGACGGCAGATGCGCCGGAACAAGACCCGCCTGGAAAAAGCAAAGAAGGTAAACCCGGGCATGGAATTTGCGGATGCCTACTACGACGAGCCAGAAGAAGAGCTGGCGGTTTCCCGCACCAAACGCTTTGTGGTGAAGGTGATGACCGCTGAAGAGGCTATTATGCAGATGAACATGCTGAACCACGAGTTCTTTATGTTCCGGGATGACCAGACAGGAGAAATCAATGTGGTCTACCACCGGAAGAACGGGGAATACGGCCTGCTGGTGCCGGAAGAGAAATGAACTATTGCGCTCCCTGTCTGCTGGGCGTAGAAGGCCTGGTGGCAGAAGAACTAAGAGAGATGGGCTGTGAAGAGGTGCGGGCGGAGAACGGCCGGGTGCTGTTTTCCGGGGGGCCGGAGTTGCTGGCCCGGGCCAATATCAACAGCCGTTACGCGGAACGGATAGGCCTGCTTTTGGGTGAGTTCCGGGCGGCAAGTTTTGAGGAACTCTTCCAGGGGGTAAAAGCCCTGCACTGGGAGGAGTTCCTGGGAAAAGAGGACGCTTTTCCTGTAACGGGCAGCAGCCTAAACAGCCGGCTGCACAGTGTGCCAGACTGCCAGGCCGTTATCAAAAAAGCCATTGTAGAACGTCTGAAAACCCGGTACCGGCTGGGATGGTTTTCAGAGGAGGGGCCCCAGCACCGGGTGAGGTTCCGTATCATGAAGGATCAGGTGAGTATCACCATAGACGCCAGCGGGGCGGGTCTGCACAAAAGAGGCTACCGCCCCGCCTCTTCTGCTGCCCCCATTAAAGAGACCCTGGCGGCGGCTTTGGTCAAGCTAATGCGGGTGCGGCCGGACGGAAGTTTCTTTGACCCTTTCTGCGGCTCGGGGACTCTGCTTATTGAAGCGGCCCTGCTGGCAAAAAATAAGGCTCCGGGGGTAAACCGGCCCTTTGCGGCAGAGGCCTGGCGGGAAACTTCCCAGACTCTTTGGCAGAGGGAAAGGGACCGGGCCCGAGATTTGGAAGGGCAGGACGTGGGTTTTCACGCCACGGGATATGATATTGATCCCGCCGCAGTGGCGCTAAGCCTGGAAAATGTCCGGCGTGCCGGGGTGGCGGGGGCCGTGGCTGTGAAAGAGAGGGCAATTCTGGATTTTTATGAAGAGGGCCCCTTTGGCTGCGTGGTGTGCAACCCGCCCTATGGTCAGCGCCTGCTAGACCAGAAAGCCGCGGCAAAGATCTATCGGGACATGGGCCGGGTGTTTCAGCGCCGGCAAGGGTGGAGCTACGGGGTGATCACCCCAGATGAGACCTTTGAGACGCTGTTCGGCCGGCCGGCGGACAAGCGCCGGAAGCTGTATAATGGGATGATACGCTGTCAGTTTTACCAGTACTTCAAGTGGAAATAATCAGGCGTTTTGCCGCACCGGTGGCAGAGGGGAGAGGAGACCGGTGAAATTCTTTCAAAGGTTTAGGGACCAGATGGAGACCAGGCGGCTGGTTTTACGGCGGTGGAAGCACAGAGATCTGGCGGATTATGTCAGAATCGTTTCAGACCTGGAGGTAATGGCGCCCGCCGGGTGCCGGCCAGTCCAAAATTTGGAAGAGGCGGCCTCTATGCTGGCCCGGGATGTCCGCAATGAGATGTGCTATGCCATTACGCTAAAGGATACTGGCGAGGTGGTGGGACGCATCAAGTTTCAAACGGATCTGCGCCGTTTTCATGTGAATAGCCTCTCCGTAGGCTATGAGCTGCGCCGGGACCAGTGGGGCCAGGGCTATATGACCGAGGCCCTGGGGGCTATGGTGCACTATGCCTTTGAGAAGCGAAAGGTAGATGTAATGGGCATTAGCCACTATGCGGATAACTTGCGGTCAAAGAGGGTCATTGAAAAGTGCGGCTTCCGCCGGGAGGGGGTCGTCCCCTGGGCTAGTAAGCGCTTTGATGGAAAGATTTGTGATGACGTGTGCTACTCCCTGCTGCGAGAGGACTATTTTAAAGCCGTGTCGCAGAATTCACAGCCAGAGCCTTGAGGATTATCTTGTTTGGTTATAGTACACAAAATTTGCTTGCTGATTGCGGGAATGACTGTGCGCGGCCTGTGTCCGCTAATGGAAAATCTGACTGTGTAATACGAAGCTAAGGGCCTTTAAGACGATAAAGTGGAATGGCTTCTACATGGTATTGTGTGCAGTCCTTGGTATTAACGAATGATATAGAAAAAAGTGAGCTCCTGGTACCGCAGGGGCTTCCTTTTTTCAAGAAAAGACAAATTGTGCAAAATAGCATCTTGCCAGCCAAAGGAGAAGTTGATATAATATTTTATTACAGAGATTGTCAAATTTGGCGATTATTTGGTTGAACTCCTTGCTGCGATGTATTCTATCGCCAACTTACTGTAGAAAGGAAGATGAACATGAAACTACGCACCAGGCTTTTGTCCGCGTTTATGGCGGCTGCGCTGCTGTTTTCCGGAATACCGGTCCAGGCGGCGGCTACCCCTCAGGCGGATTTGGTTACCGGGCAGCTTCAGGCCACGTTACGTCTGGACTACGCCCAATCCCTGGATGCTCTGCAAAACCACGATGTAAGGGTTACCCTGCGACGTGGGGAGGAAGAGCTGGGACAGATTGAACTGTGGGATACAGAGGCTACAGTCTTGGGGCAATATCAGGCCGCGCTGGAGGCCCGGAACGCTGATGGCGGCCAGGACGCCACCGGCTGGCCCAAGTATATTGCTTTTACCATATTTGATCTGCCCAGAGATACCTACACCCTCACTTTTACAGGACAGGGATATAAAACCTACACCCAAGAGGTGGTTTTGGGGGAGTACTCCCGCCACCTAAACTTGGGCACCGGAGACGCCACCTTTACCCTTGGAGATGTGAACGGAGATGGCGTGGTAGACGCGGCGGACCGGGAACAGCTTTCCCAACATCTGGCCTCTGGAGACAGAGCCAGCTATGCTACGTATGATTTTAATGGCGACGAGAAGATTGACGTGGTAGACCTGGCATATCTAAACTGCAATATTGGGGCCCAGGGAGATGCGGAACTGCTGGATGGCGCCCTGCTGGCGCCTCCTGTGGACCTGGACGCCTTGTCGGCGGTGCAGCTGGTTTCGGGCAGCTGGGATGGTCTGTTTAGCGCCGGGAGCTCGGACTCTGGGGTGTCTATTGCCGCTGCCGGGGGATCGGTGGAGCTCCCCATTGGCTTTACCACGCCGGTGGAAATGGAGCAGGTGACCATTGTGACCCCCAGGGTGGGGGGCATTCAGTCCGGAACCGTGGCAGTGGAGTATACCACTGGAGAGACGGAGAATATTCCCATGGATACCGCCCTGCCTGCCGGCGTAAGGGCCATTGACCCCAGGGAGGGCAGCGCCACCATTACCATTGTTCTAGGCAAACGAGTGCCCGTGAAGAAAATCACCATTACGGTGACAGCTACAGAGACGGGCACGGTCTCTGTAGAGTCCATCCAGTTTTTGAAGGATATTGTGCCCGAAAACCCTGTGGCCCCCAACCGGGTGGTCTCTGGCCTAACGGCTACAGCGGGCAGTGAGCTGGTAAATCTCAAGTGGCGGGGCCTGCCCAACGTCACCGGCTATCAGGTGGCTTATTGGCCCGACGGCAGCGCGGGAAGTGTAAAGACGCTGGATGTTACTACGCCCTATGCCCAGATTAGTGGGCTGGACAACCTAAAGACATATTGGTTCCAGGTAACGCCCACTGCCGAGGGCTGGTCCGGCGAGGCCTGCCCGGCGGTTTCAGCCACGCCGCAGCCAGCCAAAAAGCCCAATGCCCCGGATATGGTGTCTATCACCGAGCTGGACAGCGCTTTGGCGGTTTCTTGGAAAGCGGCGGAGTCTGCCACTTTTTATGAGGTATATTATAAGGAAAAGGATTCTCAGCAGGCATACCGGCAGGCAGGCGGCCAGCTGGTATCCACCAATGTAAATATTCCCTCCCTAAAAAATGGCGTTACCTATTCGGTGTATGTAGTGGCTGGCAACGAGATTGGCAAAAGCGGCCAGTCCCGAATTTCCGAGGGGACCCCCCGGGCAGTGGACTACTCTCCCCCGGCAGACCTGCCTAAGTCCGGCCTGCTGGACCGCTCCAAGATCGAGAGCATCCGTCTGGCGGACCCCAATAACTATGCGCCCGGCGAGTACACCCAGGCCGCGCCTTTTTCCCCCAACAATCTCATTGACGGAGACTACCGTACCCACTGGACTGCTCGGAACTGGTATGGTAACGAACACGTAATCGTTACCTTCAAGGAGCCGGTGGATCTTCAGGCTGTGCTGTGGGCGCCTCGGCTGGATGGCAATTATCCCCGTTACCTGCGGGCGTATAGCATTCAAGTTTGGTACGAGGGAGAGGACCTTTCTCAGAAGGGCCATTTGCTGGTGCCCGACCCCCAGCGAGGCGGCCAGGACAACAACGGCGGTACCGGCGGCGGGGACGTGCTCACTTGGCCCAATATTCCCAACCAGAGCAGTATTCCCAGTAAACGCTTTGGGGTGTTGCCTTTTGGACCAGAGAAACAGGTAAAGCAGATCAGTGTGGCCGTAGAGCAGGCAGCCTATAACCTGGTGAACTGCTCGGAGCTGATGTTTATGGAGTACGACCCGGCCCACTGCCTGCCCGAGGAGATCGCAGGCCTGTTTACCAGTGAGCTGCGTACCCAGTTAAAACCTGGGGTAGATAAGGCGAAGATCGACAGCTTGCTGGCTCGGCTCAATAGTGATGAAAAATATTATTATCTGCATATTCAGGCTCTGCGAGACGAGCTGGCCCTGGCCCAGGAGCTTTTGAACGGCAGTTCCAGCAGCGGGGCTATGCTAAATGGAGTTCAATCCCGAAGCAGCGGGGCGGACAGCGCCAAATACAGCCAGGGTGGCAGCGAGCTACAGCCCCTGGGCGTGGCGGCCAAAGCCAACCAGGAGATTACTGTGTATGCCCAGGGCATTCCCCAGGGGGGCAAGCTGACGGTGTATGCCTCGCAGTTTAACGCCGAGGCCTCCCAGTGGCTCAGCTCCATGGGAGAGGTGCAAAATGGCCGGAACATTCTGCTAACGCCTAAGATTGGCAGCCAGAATACCGAGCGGGGCGGCAGCCTGTACTTTACCTATACAGGACCGGACCCCCAGAACGTTCAGCTGCACGTGCGTCGGGCAACGGACGTCCCTGTGTTGGAGCTTTCCAACTGGTATGCCATGACCGAGGCAGCCAAGCGGAACGCTATTACCAGCTACCTGGAAGAGCTGGAAAATTATGTGGCAAAAAATAATTTTAACAATACTAATAAAACCACCAGCTGCCTGAATGTCACGGAAATTTCTACACCCACTATGCTGCTTTCCCTGCCGGCGCTGGCGGTGCAGAATAGTGCGCCCACCCTGGGCGCCAAAAGCGAGAGCTTATTTAACGCGGTGCTGGCCTGGGAGGATCTAATGCATATCTGCAAGACGACCCAAGGCATTGACAACACCTATTCCAAGAACGACATGCAGTCCCGGCAGAATGTACGGTGTATGCAAATGTTCTCCGGCGCGTTTATGTACGCGGCGGGAAACCACATTGGTATTGGATACAATTCCTGCGCGGGCATGGTAGGCGGTAGGCCTATCAGCCAGCTTGGCTCAGGCGCTACGTCCAACGGTCTGTTCGGCTGGGGCATCGCCCATGAGATCGGCCATAACATGGATAAGCTGGGCCGGGCGGAGATTACCAATAACCTGTACTCTCTGATGGTTCAGACCTATGATGGCGGGGCCAATATCCTCCCGTCCCGGCTGGAGAACAGTGGAAAGTATGCCGCAGTGTTTAACAAAACCGCTCAAGGCCAGCTTGGGGCCTCCAACGATGTGTTCGTACAGCTGGCTATGTACTGGCAGCTGCATCTGGCCTATGACGGCAAGGACCAGCCCATGGACTTCTACAACCGTTTCTTTAAAGCCTGGAAGTCTGGGGAATATCTAAAAGACCTGGCTGGCCTGAATCTGAGTTATGACGAAAAGGTGGCGCTTACCGCCAGCGGCGTGGCGGGTCGGAATCTGACGGACTTTTTCACCCACTGGGGCATGAAACTGAGCGACAACGTACTCGCTCGCCTGTCCACCTATAGTAAGGAGACCCGGGCCATCTGGTACTTAAACGACCAGAGCCGCAGGAACCGGCTGAACAATACGTCTCAAGGTTATGCGGAACTCATGGTTACAGCGGAGAAGAAGGGCGACACCCAGGTGGAGCTAAAACTCTCCGGCAGCGGGACCAACGTGCAGGGATATGAGATCCTTCGTAATAATAAGGCCATTGCCTTTGTGCCGGAAAACAGCTTCAGCGGCGGTTTGCTGTATACCGACGAGATCAGCGCGGGCAACCATCTGACCTACAGCTATACGGTGAAAACCTATGATACCCTGGGCAATCTGGTCCATACGGCCAGCACCAACCAGATCCGCATTGCCTATGACAAAACGGTACCCACCAGCAGCTACAGGGTGGCCAATACCGGCGGCTCTCTGGTGTTTGAGCTGGAAGAGGAAACCGCTGTTTCCGGCCTAAAGATCATGGGCGTACCGACATCTGGAGCGTATACGGTGGAGATTACCGACAAGGATGGCAAGGTCTTTACCTTCCAGAAAGATTTTGGTCAGGGGGTGGCCTCTGTTGACGAGAAGGACGCTGTGCTGCACTACTTCACTAAGCCCGGCGCGGCTGCCGGGGATGCCCGTATCTGGACCTACGATGTGAAGAAGATTGTGGTCACAGATCCCAGCGGCATCCTTACAACCTCTAATGTAAGGCTGTTAAGCT
Organism: Acutalibacter intestini; assembly: GCF_034334985.1. Lineage (NCBI taxonomy): Bacteria > Bacillati > Bacillota > Clostridia > Eubacteriales > Acutalibacteraceae > Acutalibacter > Acutalibacter intestini. The sequence goes on from NZ_JAWXXL010000006.1 coordinate 143,720, forward strand.
ATGTGGGCGATGACGTAGCCTTTTTAACTGACGCCTCTGGTTTTGTAGGGCGGCTTTCAGAGGATTATACTTATGGAGAGGGCGGCAGCCAGCAGGTGGTGAAAAAGGGTACTCTGGTTATAGCCGGAACTTACCGGGGCAATCCCATCTATAATTCTATCCGAGTTCGGGGCAAATTTACCACTACCAAAACAGTGGTAAACGAAGATGGCACAGAAGAGGTGAAGGTGGAAGAGTCTCAGCGGGATATAGATGGCGAGACCCTAATGTTTGCCGAGGTGCCAGCCGACGGAGAGGTTAGCGAGATTAGCAATGGGCTGTTCCTGTTCATTCCCAATGTACAAAAAGAGGCCGAGCTGCAAGGAGCCACCCACTGCGACGGGGTAAACCTGCTGCCCAGCCAGATCATGGTACAAATGGACTGCCTGGACGACCCCAACAACCCCGCAGGCCCCAGGCGCACCACGGCACAGACCCTGTGGACCAACAGTCCCGGGGGCACAGATTTGCCGGAAATTCGTTTGGAGGAGGGAAACTAAACTATGAGAAAGATTGTTAGTTTGCTACTTTCCGTTACCTTGGCGGCGGCTGTGGCTTTGGGGCTGCCGGCGCGGTCTCTGGCTGCGGAAGCTTCCAAGACCCAACTATCCTACTGCCAAACGGAGCAGGGAAATGTTGTCCTGGCGGTGACAGGCATTGCTCCAGAAAAAGTGATTCATGGCGTGCAGATGGAAATTACGCTAAACGGGACCTACCAGCCCAGCGAGGTAGCCCTGAAGCCTGAAAACGGCTTTAGTCCGAACTTTTCCACCCTGGTGAGCCAGAGCAGTGGCAAAACAACAGTGACCTTGTACCTGGTTTCTGCGTACGCTCTGAACCACCAGAGTACGCTGGCTTTGGGTGAACTGACTGCTAACGGCCAGGGGGTGGTTCCGGAAAAAGCCCTGCTGGCCCTGCTGGACTATGATATGATTCAAAATGGTCCGGGCGCTGGCAACTCCTTCTATATGGAGGAGGTGGAGGTAACGCGGGACCCCAATAGCGTGGAGCTGGGAGAATTCTACAGCATCTCTGGGTCCGGGGCCCTTCACGGCACGGTTACAGCGCCATCCACCGCCCGGGAAAACCAACGAGTGGAGGTACAGACAACCCCAGACCAAGGGTACCGGCTGGAGTCTTTCAAGGTTTCTAAAACAGACGGTACAGCGCTGCCCTTGGAGGACTTGGGGGAAGGGCGGTACGCCTTTACCATGCCGGCCGCGCCAGTGACCTTGCAAGGGGTATTCGTGCCCTTGCAGTCTCCAAAGATGCCCTTTACCGATGTGGAGGAGGGCAAGTGGTATTACGAGTATATTCAGTATGTGTATGACCGGGGCATGATGAAGGGCAGTACCGATACCCTTTTTGAGCCTGCGGGACACACCAGCCGGGGAATGCTGGTGGCCATCCTCCATCGACTGGAGGGTTCTCCCAAACAGGGGAGCAACCAGTTTACCGATGTGGCCCCTGGCCGCTGGTACACAGAGCCCATCGCCTGGGCCACTGCCAATGACATTGTGGATGGTTATGGGAACGGACGCTTTGGGCCCAACGACAAAATTACTCGGGAGCAGATGGCTACCATCCTGTACCGTTATGCCAAGTATAAGGGTTACGATCTGTCCGCCCAAGGGAATATGGAGCAGTTTGTTGATAGAGATCAGGTCTCGAAGTTTGCCAAAGAGGCGATTCCCTGGGCTGTAGGGACCGGACTTATTAATGGAAAGGGCGGAGGCAAGCTAGAGCCCAAGGGCTTTGCCACTCGCGCCGAGGCGGCGGCCATTGTCACCCGTTTTTGTCAGAAGATCGCATGACCAATTAGCCCAATATCAATAGAAAAAGACCAGCTGAGTCAATCAGCTGGTCTTTTCTTAATTTTACTGCTGTAAAGCCTAGAGTCGCCGCCGGATGGTTAAGGCAGTGATGGACTGTCTGGCTCCCGCACGCTAGCCGTGTACAGCTGAGCAAAATAGGGGCTGTGGGTCATTAACTGTTGATAGGAGCCCTGGGCCACGATTCTTCCCTGGCGGAAAACCACAATACGGTCAAAGCCAGCTATAGAGCTGAGCCGGTGGGCAACGGCAATCACGGTGCAGTTTTCTAGCAGAGAGATCAGCTGGTTCATGACAAATTCTTCAGTCAGGTTGTCCATAGCCGAGGTGCCCTCGTCCAAGAGAACCAGTTGGGGATTTTGCAGAAGCAGCCGGGCCAGGGCCAGCCGCTGTTTTTCTCCGCCGGAGAGGCTGGTTCCCCGTTCCCCAATGGGGAGGGCTAGTCCCTGGGGGCCCTGGGCCAGGTGGGAAAGCTGGACCCGTCTCAAGGCCTCCAGCAGAGGGGCATCGGCAATATTCTGGTCGAACACCAGGTTTTCTCGTAATGTACCGTCAAACACTGGCGGGTCCTGAGAAAAATAGCAGATGTGCTGGTAAAGGCTGTTTAAGTTCAGCAGGGAAAGCTCGTGACCATCCAGCCGGACGCTGCCGGACGGATACTTTAATAGCCCGGCCAAAAGCTTGACCAGGGTGGACTTACCCGAGCCGCTCTCGCCCACAAAGGCCACCTTTTCTTTGGGCCGGATGTGTAGATCCAAGTTCTGAAAAATGTCCCGGCCTTCATAGGCAAAGCTGAGTCCAGAAATTTCCACGTCTCCATCCAGCGCTTCCAGTTTCAGCCCTTGTTCCAACCGGGGGTCGTCCTCCTGTTCCAAAAAGTTCTGGAGCCGAGAAAAAGCGGCCCGGTTCAGCTTGTACTGGACAAAGAGCACGTTAAAGATGGCAATAGGCATGTAGGCGCTTTCAATAAGGGAGATTAGGGCCACCACAGTGCCCACACTGAGACTGTGGGTGTGCCAGGCGAACCATAGAATGCCCACATCCAGCAGGGCTACCAGCAAAACAAAAATGGTAAAGAAAGCCTCGTGAATGAGAGTCATCTTTACCTTAGAGTCCACAATGTCCCCTTTGGCCCGGCGGGCTTTCTGTAACTCGGTGGGGAACTGCCGCTCCAGGCGAAAGACCACCATTTCCATTAAGCCCCGCACCAGGAAGTGGTTTAACAGCTCCTCGTTGTTGAGAATTCGTTCTTTTAGCTGGTAGAGGGAACGCAGCAGAAGGTTTGTCACAAGGAATATGACCGCATACCCGGACAGCAGCACACAGGTAATCAAAGGGCTGGCCTGCCAGATAAAATAGACGCTAAAAACCACAGTAGGCGCCAGCTCCCGAAAGAGCTGAAGCCAAAAACCAGCCAGCATGTCCCGGCCAGCCTGGGCGCCATTTTCGATGACCTGCACCAGCCGGCCCGTACCAATTTTTTGGTAGCCAGCGTAGAGGATGGAGCCGGATTTCTCTAAGGCCAGCAGCTTGAAGTCTAGAAACAGGCTGTGGCTCAGTTTTTCGCTGGGATAATTATCTATATAGTTCATCAGGTAAAGAACCGCCATAATTAATCCGTAGGTGAGAATGGACCCCAGCGGAAGGTTCCCACCTGCTAGACCATCCACCAATTTTTGAAAATAGCTTACTTTGTAAATTGCCATAAAGGAATTAAAAATTCCTAAGCCAAGGCAGACGGCCAGGGTGCAGCGGTTTTTTTGCAGAACAGTTTTTAGGTAACGCATTACTGTACTCCTTTACAATATGATAGTATCGGGAACAGTACAGCTGCGGCTGTCAGCGGTGGAAAAAATTTGATTTACCCCGATACGGCCGGCTGGCAGCGCTGTTCAGCTGTACCGGGGAGATAATTCGTTTTATCGCCAAAAGGCTTTCCCTCTTTCTGTAGAAACTGGTATTAGGATATCAAAATTTCTGGAGTTTGTCAAGACGAAACGAAAGGACGATACAAAACCTGTAGAGGTTAATTTTTTTGAATAACCTATTGACATTTTACCAAATTGGTATTACGATTAGTTTAATGAAGATACGTGCGTGGCTTCTATAACAAAAGGAGGGATATTATGAAAAAAAAGACAAAGGTACTCCTACTGTTGAGCTGCGCCCTGGTGCTGGTTGTAGGCGGGGTGGCAGCCGTGGCCCTGCGCCAGCAGCCCGCCGCCCCGCCAGGGCCCGAGCCCACCCCGCGCAAAATAGGCGCTCCCGGCACCGTGATGATTAAGGTGATGCAGGGGGTAGGCGCTGTCAACCGCAGCTGCGGCTTGCCGCTGGGCCTGGCCTGGGTAGAGGCCCCGGAACGCACCAGTACAGAGGGGGTCAGCCTGTCCTTCACCGGCCTGGACGTGGACGAGACCGAGGGCACGGTGACACTCAATCTATTGTTGGAAAATGAGCAGGAGGTGCACAACATCTTGCCCATGGACCTGGACTACCGTTCAGAGGGCAGGTGGTACACAGTCTATAGCGTTGAACGCCGGAATGCCCTATCGGGAGCAGTTATTCCCGGCATGGGGCATGTATATGAACCCGGCTCAACACCGCTTACACTGGAAGTTCCCAAAGAGGCCTTCAAGAATCGAGGACAGTATCGAATGGTATTGGGGCCTACGGCCTACTGTACATTTGAGGTAACGCCGGACGGCTTCCAGTTTAAGGGAAAGGAATTGACATGAAGAAAAAGACAAAGGTAATCTTACTGTTGAGCTGCGCCCTGGTGCTGGTTGTAGGCGGGGTGGCAGCCGTGGCCCTGCGCCAGCAGCCCGCCGCCCCGCCGGGGCCCGAACCCACCCCGCGTAAAATAGGTGAAGTCAGAATCGTGACGATTAAGGTAATGCATGGGATAAACGCGGTATATACTAGTTGCGGCCTGCCGCTGGGCCTGGCCTGGGTAGAAGCCCCGGAACGCACCAGTACAGAGGGGGTCAGCCTGTCCTTCACCGGCCTGGACGTGGACGAGACCGAGGGCACGGTGACACTTAATCTATTGCTGGAAAATGAGGGCTGGCTGGATGATTCTTTCGAGTGTTCACCAAAAGAACTTGATTACCTTTCAGATGGAAAATGGTATACGGTCTATAGTTTTGAGAGGATGGAATTGCTAGCGGGTTACATAACTCCCCTAGCAATAGCGTATGAACCTGGCTCAACACCGCTTAAGCTAGATTTTCCCAAAGAGGCCTTCAAGAATCGAGGACAGTATCGAATGGTATTGGGGCCTACGGCCTACTGTACATTTGAACTCACTTTAGATTTGTAATATTTTTATTAAAGGAGAAATTAAGATGAATAAATCGGGATTAAAGAAATTAATTTCTGTGGCTTTGTCATTGGTATTAGTGCTTTCTGTAACAACTACGGGAATGGCAGCGGCCCCTGTAAATGATGAAATGGACGGTATGCACGAAATGCGAATTTCTACTTCAGCTGGAAGCAACGGAGTGTATACACACGATATGAGTACAGGCGAAACAGAGTTTTTACCGGCTAGCGAGTGTGTGTTTGATGATGCACTGGATATGATACCTGATATGGAAGAGGATGAAGGGTATTCGGATCTTGAGCCTACAATGGAACCACGCTATTTAAAGAATTATAAGCAAATCACATCTCCGACAAATCAGTACGCTAGCATCTGTCATATCGGTGTAAGGTTTGCTAAAGAGGGTCTGCCAGATTCGGTTGGATATGGTACTGGATGGCTGATAAATAATAGATATCTAATGACAGCTGGACATTTGTTATACTCCAGGGAGTATGGTTATGCAGATCATGTGGCTGTTTATGTGGGGGCTTCCCGTGGAACATATAAACAGTACAGATTGGGTGAGTCGACACTAGTTGGTGGCGATTTTGTAAGAAACCCCGATGGAGAGGCCTATAAGAATATAGGGGTATATGATGATTGGGGAATTGTAGAACTAAACAGTGCGTTGACTATTAATGTTGAACCATTGACACGACGTGTGGTGGATAGTTCTAGTGAGATGAACAGTGGTACTCATTACATCAATGGTTATCCAAAAGATGTGCAACCAAACCCCAATGTTCATTGGAGAGACTATTATATGTATGAAAATTCAGGCCACATTAAGGGAGATTTAAACACCCGCACGGTACCCTCTGTGCAAACGGATATGGAAATCCTGGAAGGTATGAGTGGCGGTCCTCTTTATTATAAAAGCGGCACAAAATGTTATGTAGAAGGAATCGCCGTAGCATATGAGACTGGACCCAAATATGGTGTAATTGTCTTATACGGGAAATACATAAATGATTATGTAAATAAGGTGTGTGTCTAAAATTAAGTGAAAAAATCCTCTTGACTTGGACCCTGCTCCAAGTGGTATAATAAATGAAATATATACCAACAGGAGGAACTTTCATGGCTGAAAAATATTTGGGCGAGAGCATCAAAAAGCTGGGCTTCGGCTTAATGCGCCTGCCCATGAACGGCGACCAGGTGGACATGGACCAGACCAAAAAAATGGTAGATCTCTTTATGGAAAAGGGCTTTACCTACTTTGACACCGCCTATGTGTACATTGGAGGCCAGTCCGAAAAGGCCTTGGGCGAGGCCGTGGTGGCCCGCTACCCCCGCGACAGCTTTCAGTGCGCGACAAAGCTGCCCATCTGGGACCTGAAGGACCGGGCCGACATGGAACGCATTTTCCAGGAGTCCTTGGACCGGGCTGGGCTTACGTACTATGACTTCTATCTGCTGCACGCCCTGGGTAAGGAATCTGCCCAAAAAGCGGATGACCTGGGTGCCTGGGACTTTGTTAAAGAGCTGAAAGCCCAGGGCAAGGCCAAGTATATTGGCTTCTCCTTCCATGACACTGCCGACGTACTAGAGGACATTCTGCAAAAGCATCCCGAAGCGGAGTTTGTGCAGCTGCAAATCAACTACGCCGACTGGGAAAGCGACGGGGTGCAGTCCCGCAAGTGTTATGAAGTGGCCCGCCGGCACGGCAAGTCCGTCATTATTATGGAGCCGGTCAAGGGCGGCGCGTTGGCCACCATGACCCCCCAGGTCCAAGAAATCTTCAAGAAGGCGGATCCCAGCGCCTCGGTAGCATCCTGGGCAGTGCGTTTCGCGGCCTCTTTGGAGGGGCTGGTTACGGTGCTTTCTGGTATGAGCGACCTGCCGCAGATGGAGGACAACCTTAGCTATATGGCGAACTTCCAGCCTCTCTCCCAAGAAGAGCAGGGGATCATCGGTCAGGTGGTGGACGTGTTGAACAGCCTGCCCACTGTGCCCTGCACTGGCTGTAAGTACTGCGTGGACGGCTGCCCCCAGAAGATCAACATCCCCGGCCTTCTCTCTGCGATGAATAATCTGACCCTTTATGGTGATAAGGAGCGTTCCAAGGACCGCTACACCCAGGCGGTCGGCGAGGGCGGTAAGGCCGGCGACTGCATCCAGTGTGGCGCGTGCCAGGGCCATTGCCCGCAGCACCTGGAAATCATCGAGTACCTAAAAGAGGTGTCGGCGAAATTCGACGAACATAAGGGCTAAAACAGTGGACCACAGACGCGGTAAAAGGGGGAAGAGGGAGGCTTACCGAACGCGCTCGGTCTTTCCGAGATTTAGGGCGTGAAAGTCTAAGAGAGAGCTTTCATCTGGCGGGTCGGTGGGTGCTGGGTGGGCTCTTACCGGGGACCAGCAACCCACGGTTTTGCCGTAGCCCTTTCCATACTCAGAAAAACCTGGCCCAATCGGGCTGTAAAAAATAGAAAAAGCCCTGGCTTCTTACCTTAAAGAAAGCCAGGGCTTTTTTTACGTTTATCCAAAAGGCCGTTCGCCGGTAGCCTCGGCAAAATCTACTGTGTCCAGGCCGCCGCCCAACCGGACCGCCAGATCCAAAGCCTCCCCATACAGCTGGAAAAAATCCCGGTCCCGGGTTTCCCCCTGCCAGGTCCAGGGGATATGCTGCATATTGGCAAAGTCAATGTCTGGGTCCTCGGTGATGGGCACCAGGTGGGAGGTCACGTAGTGAGGCCGGCCCTGTTCCAAAATATGGAAAGCCCTCCGTTTCAGTCCAGTGCGGTCCGTACAGCAAGCAAACACAAAGTGGGCGTCTTTGGTGGATTGGTACAGGTCCTCTTCGCTAACTTGGGCCCCGTATACCTGGAACAGCACCTCTTTGTAGAGGCAGGCAATCTTCCGCTGCACCCCCTCGTTTTTGGGGAACATGGTTTTCAGTGGCACTTGAGAGGGCAGCATTCCGGTTTGCCACCGTAGAATAATGGCGTCCAGAGAGGCCTCTATCTCCCCGTGCATGGTCTGGGGGTTCTCTGCTGGGCGCTCTTGGGCCATCTCCTGAGCCCGGGCATTGACAAAGGGGTGGGCGGTAGAATCCAAAGCGTAGTGGCAGAGGAACCCCAGCACATAGGAGCGGTAAGAGGGGTTTTCATGTTGCTTGAGGAAGTCCCGCATGGCCCCCAGGGTCTGGGAGGGAGGTGACTTGTGCAGGGCAGAGCCAAACTGGTTCAGGGTTTTGCTCTCCTTGTGGGTCAGGGCGTAGAAATATCGGTGGCAGAAGAGAAAGTCTGGCCCCTGGGCGCCCCAGTAGTAGGCGCAGGGGTCCGCCGCCGGTGCTTCCAGCCGGGACAGGACCTCTTTGGCAAAAAGATGATGGGTCATACAGGCGGGCATAGTAAGGCCTCCTTAAAAAAATCATCTTGCAAACAGGGAAACCCCCGGCGCAGGTCCGGGGGAAAGGGCGCTGTGAAGCGCCCGCTGAAGGGCACCGCTGGACAGTCCAGAACTACACAGCCGCAGTGCAGGGCTTGCCTGCCAATACGATCTGTCCTGCCGCCGTACAGGTCGTCCCCTGCCAAGGGGTGGCCCAGGTAGGCAAGATGGGCCCGAATCTGGTGGGTACGCCCGGTCTCCAGGGTCAGGGCCAGTAGCGTGTGGCTTCCGTCGCCGGCCAGAGCCTGCCAGTGGGTAACGGCCCGCTGGCCCTGGCCACAGACCCGGCGGATCTTGCTGTCCTCTCCCAGCCCAATGGGCACGTTAACAGTCCCGGTGCCCTCCATCCGCCCTTCGCACAGGGCAAAGTAGGTTTTGGTCAACCGGGCCCCTGCCGCCGCCCGGTGCTTGGCCACGGCTATCAGGCCGCTGGTGTTCTGGTCCAGGCGATACAAGGGCCGCACCCGGTGGGATTGACCGGTAGAATGGTAATAGTGGGCCAGGGCATTTAGTAAACTGTCCGCATCGTGGCCAGGAGAGGGGTGCACGGGCATAGAAGGTGGTTTGTCCACTATGAGAAAATCCTGGTCCTCGTACAGAATGGTAAGGGGCAGCGTCGCCGCCGGATAGTCTACCACCTCTGCCAAAAGAGGAAACTCCAGCCGGTCTCCGGTCCCCAGCGTGGCGTTGGCGTGGCAGGGGATGCCATTCACCAAAATGCCGCCCTCATATTTTTGCTGGGCCAGGGCCCGGGTGGAAAGCCCTAGGGCCCCCTTGGCAAAAGCCTTTACCGTGGCCCCGTCCCAATGAGCTGGGATTGTATGGGTGAGGATGCGCATCCTTTAGTTTTCCCGCCCGACCAGGGATAGGGCAAAGTTCCGCAAAAAGCCGCTGTCCCCGGGGAACGCCCACAGGGCCTCCAGAGCCCCGGCGGTGTAGGACTCCACCATTTTCTGGGCCCCCTCCACCCCTAGCAAGGAGACATAATTGCGCTTCTCTCGGACCGCATCCATGCCGGTGTTTTTCCCCAGCTTGGCAGCATCCCCCAACACGTCCAGAATGTCGTCCCGAATCTGAAAGGCCATCCCCACCCCTTGGGCATAGAGCCTGGCGGCATCCAAAAGGGGTTCCTTGGCCCCGGCAGCCACGCAGCCCATCTGGCAGGCGGCGCTGATCAGGGCCACGGTCTTGCCAGCGTCCATAGCCTGTAGCAGTTCCATGTCCACAGTCTTTCCGTTGGCGCATAGGTCTATGCACTGGCCTCCTACCATGCCCCGGTACCCGGCCAATTGGGCCAGGCACCCAGCGGCCCGGGCGGCTTTGGCCGAATCCGGGTGGCTAAGGGCGCAGGAAAAAGCCTGGGTCAAAAGACCGTCCCCAGCCAACAAGGCCATGGCCTCGCCAAAGGCTTTGTGGCAGGTGGGCCGGCCCCGGCGCAGGTCGTCATCGTCCATGCAGGGCAGGTCATCATGAATAAGGGAATAGGTGTGGACCATCTCAATGGCACAGGCAAAGGGCAGGGCCTCTTGCCAAGAGCTGCCGCATAGATCACAGAAAGCCAGGACCAGCAGAGGCCGCACTCGCTTACCACCGCATAGCAGGCTGTAGCGCATGGCCTGGTTGACCTGAGCGGCGGGGCCCACGGTTTGGGGCAGGGCCTGGTCCAGGGCCTTTTCAATGGCTTCCCGGCATAGGGCGGCGTCAATCATCGGCTTCCTCCTCCTTGGGCTCTTCGGGCTTTAGGGCGGTAAGCTCCCGCACCTTTAGTTCGGCCCGGTCCAGGGTGTTGTAGCATAGGGCCGAAAGCTTAGCGCCCTCCTCAAATAGTGTCATAGATTCCTCCAGGGTGGCCTCGCCGGATTCCAGCTTTGCCACAATCTCCTGCAAACGGGCCATAGCGTCCTCAAATTTCAGCTTTTTCGCGGGCATATCATCTATTTTCCTTTCCTATTGAGTTTAAGAGCCGCCACTTTTCCCGTAGCGGCCCGTAAAGGTGCGGGGCGGCCCAGTTCCCGTCAGTTGTCCCGGGCGTGAGGGCGCTGGAGGCCCTCCTGGCGCATTCTCAGCTTTTTCATAAGGCCCACTGACGTTACCAGGGCGATAAGCTTCGGGCATCACCCTGTGGGCGTTTTGCTGGGCGAAGGTATAGTCCACCAGAACCCGGCAGGCCTCACAGGCGCAGCCCTGCCGAAAGAAACTCCGGTGGAAGATCCACTCCCAGTGCATACACATCTTCCTGGGAGCTCTCGCCCAGGGGCTTGCACAACAGATAGCCCATGAGCCCGTATCCTTCCAAACAGCGGGCGCCCTGCCGACCAATGCAGAACGCCTGGAGGAAGCGCTGGGTCTTTTCTATCGGTATAGGCAGGCTCACAGTGCTTCATGGTCTCCGGATTCTCGAAAATTTCCCGCAAAGACTCAGCGCCCGCTGGCATAAAGTCCCGTATCGCCAGCCGTCTGGTCTGTATTCTATCCGTTTTATCCTTCTTTTTTTGCGGGAGCATGGATTGATTATAGGTTGGGGTCTCGTTTTCGAGAAGCCTACTCCTTTAACAATGACGCGCCATTTTTACAGAAGTCTTGCCTGCCGCTTTCCCTTTTCAGCTTGCAGGGTCAGCTCTTCCCCGGCAGGCAGGGCGGTCAGGTCCCGCACAGCCCTGCCGTTGGCGGTATAGATGGCCCCATAACCCCGGGCCAGAATCTTCAGGGGGCTTAGGGCGTCCAGCTTGCCGCTGAATAGTGAAAGCGTCTGGCGGCAGTTTCGCAGCTTTTCTTGGTTCAGCCGGTCCAGATTGGCGGAAATTCCATCCAGCACGGCCCGCCGTCCCCGCAGGTATTCTAGAGGCCCGCTAAGAGGCGAATTTCGCGTCAGCAGGTCTATCTCCTGGCGCAGGCGGTCCACCCGCTCCTGAGCCCGGTTACCAAAATATTGATGTAGAGCCTCCAGCTTGCACAGAATCTCCTGGCCGTCAGGGGTACACAGCTCGGCGGCGGCGCTGGGGGTGGGAGCCCGCAGATCGGCGGCGAAGTCGCAGATGGTAAAATCCGTCTCATGGCCCACGGCAGAGACCACCGGGATCTCCGAGGCGACTACTGCCCGGGCGAGGCCCTCGTCATTAAAGGCCCATAGGTCCTCCATAGAGCCTCCACCCCGGCCCAGAATGATTACATCGCAGGCAGATTGCCGGTTTAGGGCCTCCAGGGCGGCAATTAGCTGGGCGGGGGCGTCCTCTCCCTGCACCAGCACTGGGCAAAAGACCACCTGGGCTATGGGCCAGCGCCGGGAAATAATTTGTAAAATGTCCTGTACTGCCGCGCCGGTAGGAGAGGTGACTACTCCAATGCGCTGGGGAAAATAGGGCAGGGGGCGTTTGTGGTCCTGGCTGAAAAGGCCCTCGGCGGCCAGGCGTTCTTTCAGCTGCTCAAACGCTGCGGCCAAAGCCCCCAGACCATCGGGCTGTATGTCCTCAGCGTAAAGCTGGTACTGGCCCGCTGCCTCGTACACAGAGACCCGGCCCCGGATGACTACCTTCATGCCGTCCCGGGGCCGGAAGCGTAACCGCTTGGCAGCGGAAGCGAACATTACGGCTTTGATCACCGAATGCTCGTCCTTTAAAGAAAAATACAGGTGACCTGACTTATAGTGGTCGGTGAAGTTAGAGACTTCGCCGGTGATAAGAATATCATTTAGCCGGCCGTCCCCCTCTACCAAAGATTTGAGAAAGCGGTTCACCTGCGTAACGGTGAGCAGAGAAGAGATCATTTACAAAACCTCGCTAAATATGCCAATACCGCCACTCCGGCGGCGTTGTCGGCGGAAAATTCGGGGGCGGCGAAAACCGCGCCATACTTGGCCTCCAGCCGCTGCCGCAAAAGAGAGTTTGAGCAAACCCCCCCGGAGAACACCACGGGCAGAGGGCCCAGCTCTTCCAGCAGCCGGGCGCACATGGCGTCCAGAGCGGCGGCAATGGACTCTATGCAAAATCGGGCGATCTCGGCAGGCTGACACCCCTGACGCAGCATGGCGGCGCAGCGGTTCTCCAGCCCCGAGAGAGAGCAGTCTGCCCCTTTCATAGAGGGCTTCGCCCCCACGGCCTTTGGCCAGCTTAGGGCCAGCTCTTCCAGCTGGGGCCCACAGGGAAAGCGCAGGCCCAGCAGCAGCCCCACCCGGTCCACCGCCTGACCGGCCTTTAGGTCTAAAGAAGCCGCTACCACCTGGGCGCTGGGGCCGTTCTCTCCGGGAGAGGCCAGCACGGCCTCGGTGGTGCCACCAGACACATGGAAAGCCAGGAACTTTTCCTGCAATAGGTCCAGCCGCCCTGCCGAGTATAGCGCGGCCGCCAGGTGGCCTTGCTGATGGGAGTATAACGCCACTGGGACCCCCAGGGCCGTGCCTAATGTCTGAGCGTAACCTTTTCCCACTAGAAAGCAGGGCATATAGGAGTCGGGCGCACTTCGAGGGCTGACAGATACTCCAATGACCCCTAGGCCTGGCTGGGGCAGCAGGTCCCCCAGCAGCTGGGGTAACTGGCGGGTGTGGTGAAATACCGCGTCGCTTTGGCGCAGCCCCCGGCTTCCGGAAGCTACAGGCAGGGGCAACTTGCGGTTTTCCGTAATACTCCCGCTTAGACACAGGGCGGCAGAGGTAGTATAGTTGCTGGTATCAATCCCCAGGGCCGTCATAGCTTTTCCTGGGGCAGGCCCCGGGCCACAGTACCCAGTACACCGTTGAGGTAGGGAGCGTCACCCTGCCCGCCGTACTTTTTCGCCAGCAGTACCGCTTCATTGATGGTGATACTGGCCGGAGTGGAGTTTTCAAAGAGCAGCTCATATACAGCCATGCGCAAAAGGGAGAGGGTCACCTTGGAGAGACGGCGGATGCTCCAGCCCTTTACGCTGCCATTGATGGTCTCGTCAATTTTTTCCAGATGCTCCTCGGCGCCGTAGGCCAACTCTTCCGCAAAGGGGTCCAGGACCAGGTCTCGAGCCTCTGCGGCGGCCCCTATGATGTTCTCCATTTGTTCACCGGCACAGGCTTGTTCAAACAATAGGCAGAAGGCCTGTTCCCGGGCTTCCCTTCTGGTCATAAAAAATCCTCCAATTGGTGGGATTTGGATGTTATTCAACCTATTATAACGCTTTTGGAGCAGATTTGCAAGAGCCTGACAAGAACCGGGCGCGTTGTTTAACGGACCGGCTTCCAGCTTCTTTCGCCGGCGGTACGCTGACGAAAGGAGCCTATATTTAGAAAAACGCTCCGTCTGTAGGTCTTTCTTTTAGAAAATCCCAAGTAAAATGAAATTTTGGGTTGACCGGCACGCTCTCTTAGACGCATTCTGCCAGTAGGGCGTGTTTAAACATAGAGGAAATGACGAATGATTGCCCAGAAGGGGTCCATTGCAAGGAAAAACCGCAAGACAATCTTCCGATTGGCGAGGAGGTTTGACGCGGAAAGCGGCCGCTTCTGGGCAAAAAGACGGCGTTGTCGATGTTTCCAACAAGCCCTAGCCCGTCTGTTTATGGTCATAGTAGGCGGAAATAGCAAAAGCTACAGGCAAAAACAAGTTGTTCTCCTGATTTATTCCCCGAAACCGGGCAAACTAAACAGGAACTTAAATAAAAGGAGGCGGCCACATGAGCAATGAACAACAAAGCATGGATATGCAGGCCAGGACCTACTTCGACTCTCTGCCAGAACTGCTAAAGACCCAGATTATTCAAAGCGGCGTGAAGTTGACCACACGGGAAGAGCTGGAGGCCTACCGCAGAAACGCTCTTTCCGAACCAAAAGACCAGCGGTAAAAAACAAGGGTGCGCCCCAAAATCCGGCGGCGCGCCCTTGTCTGTTATTTGGACTTTACGTTCTTCTTATAAAGTAGATACAGGCCCTCCAGCATCAGGTTTTCGTCATAGTGCAGGGGGCGGCGGCAATATGGATGGATCAGGGCCATCAGCCCGCCGGTAGCCACGGCGGTCACCGGCTGACCCAACTCCTCTTCGGCGCGGGCAATCAGGCCGTCAATCATCAGGGCACTGCCGTATACCGCCCCGGCTTGCATACAGTCAATAGTATTGCTTCCAATAAACCGCTCCGGCGGGCCTAGGTGGATATAGGGCAGCTGGGCGGCCCGGGCGCTAAGGGCATCTACCGAAAGCCGCAGCCCAGGGATAATCATACCGCCCAAATAGGCCCCGGTACTGTCGATGACGGACATAGTGGTGGCAGTGCCCATGTCGAAGATTACCAGGGGCGGCTGGTACTTGTGCAAAGAGGCAATGGCGTCCACCACCAGGTCTGCGCCCAGCTGGGCCGGGTTATCCATGCGAATGTTCAGTCCGGTCTTTAGGCCCGCGCCCACACATAAAAAGGTTTTGCCCGTCAACAGTTCCATGGCTTTTTTCATCACCATGCGCAACTCGGGCACCACGCTGGAGAGAATGCCCCCCGAGAGCTCTTTGGGGTTCACGTCCCGGCTTTTCAGCAGGTTGCCAATGAGCAAGCAGTATTCGTCAGCGGTTTGGTCCCGGTTGGTGTGCAGCCGCAGGGTAAGGATCAGTTTCCCATCCCGCCAGCAGCCCAACACGGTATTGGTATTTCCAATGTCGATGGTTAGTATCATTTAAAGTTTCTCCGTTTTATCCAATTTGTCCAGTATTCTGGCGTGTTTTAGCGCTTTGGTGACGCCGAGGCAGACTACTGGGGTTAATATGGTGGCCGCAACGGCCTCGGGAATGCCGTTGGCAAAAACAATGGTCAGAATGGCCCCGCCCACCATATCCAGTGAAATATCTTTGGCCGTAGCAAAGGCTTCTCCCAGCACCAGGCCCATCAGCCCCATGACCAAAGCCGTGTTTACAATGGACCCAATAGCACCGGCAAAGAGGGAACCAATGGTTTTCCAGGCGGCTTTGTTTCCAGGAACCAGCTCAAACAGCCGCACCACGAACCAGGGGACCATTCCCACCAAAATACGGGGAATAAAGCAGATCACCAGCGCCCAGGGGCTGCCATTTGCCTGGCCGGGGACTGGAACCAGGGGGGAGAAGGCGAAACTGAGCAGGCTGGGGGCCATGGTGTTTTTCCACAAACTGATGACTCCAAACACAAAGCCCAAAAAGCCGCCCCGCCAGGGGCCCAGCAGCACCGAGCCGATGATGACCGGCACGTGAAGAATGGTGGCCTTGATAATAGGCAGATCGATGAGCCCCAGGGGTGTGAACCCCATGACCAGAAGGATGGCCACAAACAGGCCGGTGAGCACCAGGCCCTGTAAGTTTGTGGTGCGGGTGGATGTAGAATTTGTCATAATGTGTACCTCCTGCTGCCGTTCCATTTATGGATACAGCGCAATTGTATTTTACCCAAACCGCCTTGAATTCTAGTCCTGTCTCCAGAATAAACTTGTATAGAGTACAGGCTGGAAAAGCAGCCTGGGCAGATACTATTATACCTGCTGGGCGGAGCGTTTGCAAGAGGAAGTGGACAAAAATGCAAAAACCACGGATATATAGAAGGATTACCTTTACAAGCCGCGGTTTTTTTGCTATACTGTCAGAAAAGGACATTTTGTGTAGGAAAGCAGACAAGAGTACAAAATGAAGAGCTCAATAGGCGGGGAATGGCAAAAGCCCCTGCTGTTCTCCAGCTTATGCGCGGGATACGGAAGGAACGAAAGGAAACAATAGCGTATGGAAAAGAAAACGGTGGTCCTGGGGGTTTCTGGCGGTATTGCCTGCTTCAAAGGGGCGGCGCTGGCCTCTAAGCTGACCCAGCGGGGCTATAACGTAGAGGTGGTTATGACCCAAAATGCCACTCAGTTTATCGCCCCCCACACTTTCGACTCTTTGACCCACAACCGCACTATGGTCGATACCTTTGACCGGAACTTCCAGAGCCATGTAGAGCATGTGGCCCTGGCCGATAAGGCCAGCCTGCTGCTGGTGGCTCCAGCTACTGCCAATATTCTGGCCAAAGCAGCCCACGGCATTGCGGACGACATGCTCTCCACCACCATCTTGGCCTGTGACTGCCCCAAGCTGGCGGTCCCTGCCATGAATACCCGCATGTACCAAAATCCAGTAACCCAGGACAATCTGAATACCTTGCGCCGCTATGGCTGGCAGATTATTGAGCCTGCCAGCGGACGCTTGGCCTGTGGGGCGGTAGGTTTGGGGAAAATGCCCGAGCCCGAAGAGATTTTAGAGGCGGTGGACTATGCCATTCGCTATGCGAAAGATCTCTTTGGCCTGCGGGTGCTGGTCACCGCCGGTCCCACCCAGGAGGCGGTGGACCCGGTGCGGTTTCTCACCAACCATTCCTCTGGAAGGATGGGCTACCAGCTGGCCCGGGCCGCCGCAGCCCGGGGGGCGAGGGTCACCCTGGTCAGCGGGCCTACCGCTTTGAAAAAGCCCGCTTTTGTGGAAATAGTGGACGTGGTGAGCGCGAAAGACATGTTCGACGCAGTAACCAGCCGGGCGGGGGAGCAGGATCTGATTATAAAAGCGGCGGCAGTGGCCGACTACCGGCCTGCCTCTGTGGCGGAACACAAGATTAAAAAAGCGGCAGGAGAAAGCGACGGCCTAAAGTTGGATCTAGCGCGCACGGATGATATTCTGCTATGGCTGGGTCAGCATAAAGCCCCGGGGCAGCTGCTGTGCGGCTTTAGTATGGAGACGGAGAGTCTCATCGATAACAGCCGGAAAAAGCTGGAAAAGAAAAACCTGGACCTAGTGGCCGCTAATTCTCTAACCCAGGAGGGCGCGGGTTTTGGGGTCTCTACCAATGTGCTGACGCTGATTAGCCGCCAGGGGGAAGAGCAGCTGCCTTTGTTAAGTAAGGAGGAGGCGGCCCATCGGCTATTAGACCGGTTGGTTAAAATGAGGCCAGCTGGCTCTCGGTAGGAGAATGAGGATGAACGAGTTTTTTATGGGCGCCGCAGCCCAAGAGAAAGAACAAAGTGGGAAAAAAGAACCTCTTTGGAAGCGGGCGCTCCGCCCTCTGGTAAGCTGCCTACTGGTGGCAGTACTTACCACGGTTTTTTTCATTGCCCAAAATGGAGTCCCTCTGTTGGGCGTACCAAAACCGGACCAAGTGATGTCGGTGCGGGTGGAGTTTTTGGAGTCTGGCAAGGTCCGGGAGGTGACGGACCCGGAGCAGATCGAGCTGGCGGTAAAACTGCTGAACCACCTGAACTATCAGGTTTTTACTCCGGTTTCGGAGAATTCGGAGGCGTTGGGGCCTGACGTGACGATTACCTATGTTCTGAAGGATGGCCGGGAACTAGACGCCGGGGCCAATTGGATCACTGGCTGGTGGAAGGGCCAGACCTATGCGCTAAAAGAGCCGGATCTATTCGTAAACTTGGCGGAAGGAGTCTTCTTGCGGTGAGCAGGATTAAGATGGATACAGCTGGGGTCCAGGGAGGCTAGGCGCCTGGGCTGCGTAATGTTTTCTAATACTTTAAACTTATAATTTATTTTAGGAGGAGCACTATGTTTAATGAACTAATGGATACCATCGGTTTTGTAACCGCCCAGGACCCCGACGTGGGAGCCGCCATGGAGCAGGAGCTGGGCCGCCAGCGCCGCAACCTGGAGCTGATTGCCTCGGAGAACATTGTCTCCCCGGCGGTGATGGCCGCTATGGGCAGTGTGCTGACCAATAAGTACGCCGAGGGATACCCGGCCCACCGGTACTACGGAGGCTGCCAGTATGTGGATAGGGTGGAGGACATCGCCCGGGACCGGGCCTGCAAGCTCTTCGGGGCAGAACACGCCAACGTGCAGCCCCACTCGGGGGCCCAGGCCAACCTGGCGGTGTACTTTGCTCTTTTGCAGCCCGGCGATACGGTGCTGGGCATGAATCTTTCCGAGGGCGGGCACCTGTCCCATGGTTCGCCGGTGAATATGTCCGGGGCTCTGTATCGCTTTGTGGCCTACGGCGTGGACCCGGATACCGGATACATTGACTATGACAAGGTGATGGACCTGGCCAAGAAAGAACATCCCAAGCTCATTGTGGCTGGGGCCAGCGCCTACCCCCGGGCCATTGACTTTGCCAAATTCCGGGAGATTGCCGACGCCTGCGGGGCCTATCTGATGGTGGACATGGCCCATATCGCCGGGCTTATCGCGGCGGGCTGCCACCAGAGCCCGGTTCCCTATGCCGACGTGGTAACCACCACCACCCATAAGACCCTGAGGGGGCCCCGGGGCGGGCTGATTCTCTGCAAAGAGCAGTACGCCAAGCAAATTGACAAGGCCATTTTCCCGGGCACCCAGGGCGGGCCTCTGATGCATATTATCGCCGCCAAGGCCGTATGCTTAGGCGAGGCCCTGTCGCCCGCTTTTAAAGAGTACGGCCGGCAGGTGGTGAAGAACGCTGCCGCCCTGGCCCAGGGCCTGATGAACCGGGGGGTCAAGCTGGTCTCCGGCGGCACCGACAACCACCTGATGCTGGTGGACTTAAAGAACCTGGAACTCACCGGCAAGGAGCTGGAGCGCCGGCTGGACGAGGTCTATATTACCGCAAACAAGAACACAGTTCCCGGCGAACGGCGCAGTCCCTTTGTCACCAGCGGCGTGCGGCTGGGCACCCCGGCTGTGACCACCCGGGGCCTGAAGGAGCCTGATATGGACCAGATTGCGGCCTGTATCGCCCTGGCTATGGAGGACGGTTTTGAGGGAAACATACAGAAGCTGCGGGGCATGGTAGAGACGATCTGCCAGCGGTACCCTCTGTATCAGTAAGGAAAAAACCCGCATAATGTTTCTCCCAAGCCAAAGGAGAGCAAACAGAAAAAGTTCTTGATGATGCTTTAAGGAACTTCTTTCAAGAAGTTCCTTAAGCCGCCGGAGGCCATTAAATACATCACACCGAAAGGAGCAAAAGCACCCATGAAGCCTTTGGTTTTAGGCAATATATCTTACGGTATGTACGCCATTGGGGTAAAGGACCAGCAGGGACCCAGCGCCTGCATTGTCAATACGGTAATGCAGGTGACAAAGACCTCGCCCTCGGCCCCGCCCCTGGTGGCCCTTAGCATGAACACCGAAAACTACAGCTGCCAGTGCATAGAGGAAAATGGGGTGTTCACCATTTCTGTTTTGTCCGAGGAGACCCCAGCCACGGTGATTGGCGCGCTGGGCTTTACCACCGGGCGTTACGGCGGCAAGCTGGACAATATCCGCCATAAGGTGCTGCTGGAGGGCGTGCCGGTGATCAAAGAAAACACCTGCTGCTGGTTTTTGTGTCAGGTGAAGAACAAAATGCGAGCCGGCGGCCAGGAAATCTTTATCGCGGAAATCGTGGCTGGCAGCGACATTACCGGGGGCCGGGAGGTGGCCGGTAAACACGAGCCCTATAAGCCCATGACCTATCAGTACTATGTGGAAAAGCTTCGGGGCGTCTCGCCCAAAAAGGCCCCTACCTACCTTCCGCCCCAGCTCAACGGCGAGCGCATCACAGGCGAGCGCTTTGTGTGCTCGGTGTGCGGCTACGAGTACCGAGACCCCAACTTCGGCTTTGAGGAGCTGCCGGACAACTGGAGCTGCCCCATTTGCAAAATGCCGAAAAAGGCCTTTTCCCGGAAGAAGTAGGAGCGGCGTTTATGGAAAGACGTATAAAAGGGTTAGGGCTTGTGCTTTTTAGCCTGCTGCTGGCGGTCTGTTTTCAGGCTATGCAGTGGCGCTGGTTTGATCTGCTGATGTTCGAGATTCCCTGGCCGGTGGTGTTTCTGCTGGTAGGGGCGGTGGGCCTGGCCCTGACGTTCTGGCCCCAGCCGCCGGAGTAAACGCCGCAGGATAGACCTTGAGGACCTTTGGCGAAGGAACAGTAAAAGTTTATCTCGTCTGGTCTTACCTGCCGGCTCGGTGGGGGCGGAACATTTCCCACTGGGGAGCCTCCCCGACCCGGTCGGCGCTGAACGCTCCCCAACGGGGACCAGCGTCTTTTCAAAAAGTGCTGGGGTTCTCAGGGGGTGAGCGTCTGTCCGTGGCAGACAAGCTGCGGACCGGCAGGTGAGACTCAGAGTCCAAGAGTTGGCAAAGCCAACTCTCCACCGCCGGAGGCCATCGGTTACTTCCAAAATAACCAAAAAGAGGGAATAAAAATGCAAATTGCAGTCTGTATATCCGCTCTGCTGTTTGGGACGTTGTCCATAGTGGCGGCGGGGGCGCAAATCAAAAAGGAGGGTCCTCTGCCCCGGGCGCTGCTGATGTCCGGGGGCGCCTGCGTACTTACGGCGGGAGCGCTTTTCTGCCGGTTGGGCTGGGCGTTTGACTGGCCCGCAGCCTTAATAGGCTGCGGGATGATTTGCACGGCGGCCATTCTCAATGGGAAAAAGAGCGGAAAGCTTCACCCATTGCACCACATCATCCGCATCGGGGTGTCAGTCCTATTGATGGTGGGGTTTGTGCTCTGGTAAAAGAAAAAAGCACCGTACCGGCGAACGCTTTGTGTGCTTGGTGTGTGGATACGAAATACCGGGACCCAACTTTGGTTTTAAGGGGCTGCCTTATCTGTAAAATGCCCAAAATGATCTTTTCCTGGAAGAAATAAATGAGAGGAGAGGTCTATAGAAAGATGTTTATAGGGGCTGAGGCTGTGCCGTTCAGCAAGTATGTTGGGCTGTGGGGACGATATTCTCCTTAAGTGGGCAAAGAAAAAGGAAGCAAATCTTTTCAATTGGGAAACAGGAAATGAGCATGGATTATACTAAATTGAAAGCGGTTGTTGAAGCGGAGGGCTCGTATAAGGTAGAACCGGAAATCAAGCCGGTAGATATGGACGAGTTCGTGGACTCGGCATACAGAAGGGTTTCTTTTGTCTCCGATTATGTGGTAGAGTGTGTAAAAAACTACTATAGAGGAGAGGTTAAAATAGTTAAAAGGGGACGGTATACTGAATGGGCCTTTACAAAATATCCAGAAAGGAGTGAAAAGATAGCAAATGTGAGGCTATACAGGAGGCGGACGTTGTTTTCTTCTCAATTTTCCTTAAGTGGAGAGATTAGAGATGCGGTCATTGGCATTAACAGTGTCTTAGGTACAGAAATAAAATATCCGTATATTTCTAGAGGAGAGAGATATTTGGGTGGGCACGACGAGGAATTTGAACGGTATGATTACTACAATTTTTTTTCAAAAGGACAGATGAAAAATTTTTTTGATAAACTCAACCAGCGGTTTGCTGATAAAGATATCAATATTTATTATGGTTATTTCTGTAATAAGCCAGATACATTTCGCTTTAGAGCGTCTCTAGGAGATCTGGAAGATTGTGATCTACCAAACAGAGCTTATCTATGATAGAAGCCTATAGTCAAAAAGTAAATTAGGTGAAGATGTTTAAAATGGAAACGCCTTTTGAAAGAGAATCTCTGCTTCTGGGCCAAGACGCGGTGAGACGCCTGCAAAAGGCCCGGGTGGCGGTGTTCGGTCTGGGGGGGGTGGGGAGCTACGCCGCCGAGGCCCTGACTCGTTGCGGGGTGGGAGCCCTGGACCTTATTGACGGGGACCAATACTCCGTCACCAACCTGAACCGCCAGCTGTTCGCCACCACCCAGACTCTGGGCCAGCCTAAAGTGCGGGCTGCGGCGGAGCGGCTGCAAAGCATTAATCCAACCATAAAAATAAGGGAATGGGAGCTTTTTTACACCCCAGACACAGCGGAGAAGCTGGACTTTGCCCAGTATGACTACATTTTGGACGCTATCGACATGGTTACTGGAAAGCTTGCCATCATTCACCGGGCCTGGCAGTTGGGCGTGCCAGTGGTCAGCTGCATGGGCGCGGGAAACAAGATGGATCCCACGGCGTTTCGGGTGGCGGATGTTTACGAAACCTCGGTGTGTCCTCTGGCGCGGATTATACGCAAAGAGCTGCGCCGCCTGGGGGTGGACAGGCTGAAGGTGGTTTACTCCCAGGAGCCGCCCCGGGAAATGCCCTCCAGTGGAGACCAGCGGCCTGTACCGGGCAGCGTGGCTTTTGTGCCCTCGGTGGCCGGGCTTATCCTGGCAGGGGAGGTAGTGAAGGACCTAGCTGGAATTGCAGAGGAGGGGTAGCGGTGGAACTATGGGAACAGGCGGAACGCAGCCTGACAAAAAAATACCGTAAACAGATCTGGGCCCCATTTATCGCTGGGGTAAAGACCTACCGGCTGATAGAGCCGGGTGATCGGGTGGCGGTGTGCGTCTCGGGGGGAAAGGACTCTATGCTGCTAGCCAAGTTGATGCAGCTTTTGCGACGTTACACAGAGGTTCCCTTTGAGCTGACATTTATTGCCATGGACCCGGGTTATAGTCCCGAAAACCGGACCAGGCTGGAGGAGAACGCGGCGCTTTTACAGGTGCCGCTCCATCTTTTTGAGACAGATATTTTCTCAGTGGCAGACTGGGCGGAAAAATCTCCCTGCTACCTGTGCGCCCGAATGCGCCGGGGCCACTTGTACCGTCAGGCCCAAGAGCTAGGGTGCAATAAGATTGCCCTGGGGCACCACTTTAACGATGTGATTGAGACCACAGTGATGGCAATGTTCTATGGGGCCCAGCTGCAATGTATGCCGCCTAAGCTGCACAGCAGAAATTTCCCTGGGATGCAGCTGATCCGCCCCCTGTACCGGGTGCAGGAAGAGGCTATTCTGGCTTGGAAGCGCTATAACAGCCTGGCGTTTTTGCAATGCGCTTGCCGCTTTACAGAAAACGCTGCCTGCGGGACTTCCAAGCGCCAAGAGGTCAAGGAACTCCTGGCCAGTCTAAAAAAGACCAACCCCAATGTAGAAAAAAATATTTTTACCAGCGTACATTCCGTGTGCCTAGAGACTTTTCCTGGCTATAAAGACAGCAGGGGAGAGCATTCCTTTTTGGAACATTTTCATGGTAAATAAGGAAAGCGGATTTAGGGAGGCTGCTTTCTCTCGATCATCTGTTTTAAAACCAGAGAAATACTAGCTTTTTTCATAAGGTCAGGTTTAAGGAAAATTGTAAGTGTTATTTTTTATACAAGAGAGGTTTTGATACGGAAGATGGGCCCCCTGATGGGTGAAAAGACGGCGGACGGGTGATGGCAGAGAGCGCGTTTCTAGTGGTAAAATACTGAAAAGCAGTGGGCCTTTTTGGAGGGAGGAGGGTCTGCTCCAGTGTGAACAGGAAAGCGGTTTGCATATATCTGTAAAAAAATGAAAAATGGGCTTGCTTTTCTTTAAAACATGGTGTATAATAGGTTAAGAAAAAGGGCGCTTAGCTCAGCTGGCTAGAGCACCTGCTTGACGTGCAGGGGGTCAGCGGTTCAAGTCCGTTAGCGCCCACCATGTTTATACATCTTAAAAGATGCCACCCCGAAAATTCCCCGGAAATCCGGGGAATTTTCGCGTTTAGAGGGCTCAAAAAGGACCGTCACGGCGTGACGGCAAATTAGGCGCTTGCAAGACATTCTAAAAGGCCCCAGTTCCCTATGTGGGTATTCACTTATTTCCGGAAGAAAAAGCACGCCCACCCCCGATTTTTTAGCCAGGCCCATTTCCATCAATTTTTCTTTCGTCATAGTAGCTGATTCCCGGCCTATTGTAAGAGTAGGCCGAAAACACCCCGCCAATGGCTTTTTGTGGCCGTGGCGGGGGTTCCATTTTGCCTGATACCATGGTATACTGAACACGGTTAAGTTTTCTGAAGAGGGAGCATTGATTATGTGGAGCGCCGCCGTCCAAAAGTTCGTGGATCGCTTTGGTGGAACCATGCACTGTGCTATGCTCGATTTAGGGTTAGTGTATCACTACCGGGGCCGGGATTATCACTTGAGCGATTTCACGCCAGAGGTTGAAGCCGTTATGGTGTACAGTCTGAAACAAGGAAAGAATCTAATCGCCCAAACCTTTCCCGTGGTGGATTTATGCCGCCCCTACCCGGATAGGGTGTATTAGTCCCTTGAAAGTTAATTTCCAAGTCCCTGTGTTGCAAACGCCCCCAGCGGCTACCGGCGTTGTAAGGGTGTAAAATATTGAATATCCTGAAATATCAGGGCCTATCCGCGCACAGCGAAGGCGCAGAAGCGCCCAAATATTGAACATAATTGATGATTATATTGGCACCCGTTCACCAGTAATCTTCTCTTCCACGGCGCGGCCCCCAAGGATGTGCAGGAGCTGTTGGGTCACTCGGATGTCAACAGGACCATGCACATCTATGCCCACGCCACCAGGGAGGCAAAGCGTTCCAGCGCAAGACTTCTGGACAAGGTAGTGACCAACAGCTGACGAGGTTTTCCCTTAAATTCTCTCATAAGGGAAAAGGGCAGGCAGGCAAGGCCCAAAAGCCGTGAAGACACTGAATTTCCGGGGGATAGAGGACCTGTTGATTGACAAATGAAAATTAGTATAAATTTCCTGAAAAAATGCCGATACCATAGACGCTCAATCTTCTACTGGCATTGGGTTACAGGCTCATATCCTTCCCCTTTTAGCAACACACTTGAACAGTCCTGGACCGAAGAGCCTATTGCCAAACCTGCCGTTTCATGGTAAAATAAACCTTAAGGCAACACCGCACCATTCGCGGCTGGCGCCTTAAGCACCGTCTTGCTTGCAGATTTTCCGTGATAGCGCACAGCTTTCGCTTGTCAATCTGTACACTCTGACGAAAAATCTGACTGCGCAATACGGTACTTAGAATTGTGCGGCATTGCCTTAAGCTACGCGCCCCGTCGGGACGCGACCCCTGAGAGGAGTAACTCATTAAGATGAAACTGCTTTCTATTATAGTCCCATGCTATAACGAAGAGGCCGCCCTGTCCTTTTTTCTGCCCGCCGTGCGGAAAGCCGCCGCCGGGCTGCGGGACAAGCACCAGCTGGCCTGCGAGGTGCTGTTTATTGATGACGGCTCTCGGGACGGCACCTTGGCGGTGCTGCGGGGCTTTGCTGCCCAAGACCCCGGAGATGGGCCCCAGGTGCGGTACTTCTCCTTTTCCCGGAACTTCGGCAAAGAGGCGGCGCTGTTTGCCGGGTTTCAGCACGCCCGGGGCGACTATGTGGTGGTAATGGACGCTGACCTTCAGCATCCCCCCGCTATGCTGGAGGAGATGTTTCTGGCTCTGCGGGATGAGGGCTATGACATTGCCGCCGCCCGCCGGGTGGACCGCAGGGGTGAGCCGCCCATCCGCTCCTTTTTCGCCCGGATGTTCTACAAGGTGACCAACAAAATCTCTAAGGCGGAGTTTGTGGACGGGGCCTCGGACTTTCGGATGCTGAGCCGCCCGGCGGTGGACGCCCTGCTGCAAATGGACGAGTACAACCGCTTTTCTAAAGGTATTTTCGGCTGGGTGGGCTTTCGCACCAAGTGGATTCCTTACGAAAACGTCGAGCGGGTGGCCGGCGAGACCTCCTGGTCCTTCTGGAAGCTGCTGCTCTACTCCATCGACGGCATTGTGGCCTTTTCTACCGCGCCCCTTTCCATTGCCTCTATTTTGGGCATTCTGTTCTGCCTGGCGGCTTTTGTGGGGATGCTGGTAATCTTTGTCAAGACCCTAATTTGGGGCGACCCGGTGGCGGGTTTTCCCACCCTGGCCTGTCTTTTGCTACTGATCGGTGGGTCCATTCAGCTGTCTTTGGGCATCATCGGCCAGTATTTGGCAAAGACTTATCTAGAGGCCAAGCATAGGCCCATCTACCTTTTGCGGGAGAGCAGCGACGATAAAGAAGCTCCAACCTGAAAGACGGGAATCAGTTGACAGGTTCAGGAGCGACGTTTGGCCCCTGCATAGCGCGAGACAGCGTCTCGCGGCCTTGCACACATTACCCGCTACCTCAAAAATCTCCACCCACAAGGAGCGCCTATGAAATATCTCAACAAGCTAAAAAAACACCCCCTTTGGGTCTATACCCTCTGCTTTGCCCTGTGCTTTGGGCTGGTGTTCGGGCCCTTCTTCCTTACCCACAAGACCTTTATCTACCAGGGCGACTCCAGTATGCAGCACTACCCTTCTTTCCTTTACTACGGCGAACAGCTACGCCGGGCCTTTGCCTCTTTTTTTGTGGGAAAAGGCTTTCAGTTTCCCCAGTGGGAGTACAGCATCGGACTGGGGGTTGATGTGTTCTCTACCCTAAGCTATTATATCATCGGCGAACCCCTCTCGCTGCTCAGCGCCCTGTTTCCAGCCTCTCTGGCCCCCTATGGCTACTCTTTAATGATTGCCCTGCGGTTGTACCTGGCAGGGCTGGCCTTTTGCGCCTTTTTAAAGGAACGGGACTGTGCCCCCCTGCCCGGGGCCTTGGCGGCGGTGGCCTATGTGTTCTCTGGCTATGGGCTGCGGCCCGCCATCTTTCACAGCGCCTTTTCCATCCCCATGATCGACTTGCCCCTGTTGCTTCTGGGGGTAGAGCGCCTCTACAAGAGAAAGGACCCCAAGCTGTTTGTTCTGGCGGTGTTCCACAGCGCGGTGAGCAGCTTCTACTTTTTCTATATGCTGGTGATTCTGGTGGTGCTGTATGCCCTGCTGCGGTACCTGTTTCTGTTTTGGGGCCAGCCCCTGCGTTGCCTGGGAGGCTGGATACTGCGTTTTTTTCTTTGGGCCCTGGCCGGTACCGCCTTGGCCGCGCCCATCCTGCTGCCTTGTCTCAGCTCTGTGCTCCAGTCCGAGCGGCTGCTCTCTGTAGAGCAAGATTTGTTACTGTATTCAAAAGCCTACTTCACCCACTATGCGGCAGGATTAGTTTCTGTTTACGAGTACCACTATTTCTACGTGGCCTTGAGCGGAGCAGTACTGGTCTTTGCTCTGCTGGCCCTTACTGCTCCCAAAGGAAAGTTTCGGGAGGAAAAGCTGTGCATGGCCGTGCTGCTCTTCTTTACTCTGGTGCCCTTTTTCGGATCTATGTTCAATGCTTTTAGCTATGTGACCAACCGGTGGATCTGGGCCTTTATCGCAGGAATCTGTTTCTGTTTTGCCCGGGGGTTTTCTTTGTTGGGCCAGCTGGGCAGGCGGCAGTTGGGGATGACCGGTGGACTTTTGATTTTACTAACAGGGCTCTGCCTGCTGCCCTCGCCCATAAAAATTACCACCTGGTGCCAGCTGGCCTTTTTGTGGGCGAGTTACCTGCTGGTAGCTGCCTATAGCCGAAGAGAGAAGCTTCGCACCTGGCTGCCGGGAGCAGTGTCCTTCTTGGCTGCGGCAGGAGTGCTGGTGACTGGAACCAGCCTATTCTGGCCGAATGAAGCCGGCAACTACACCGCCTACATGAGCCGCACCCAGGCCAACGCCCAGCGGCTGGGGGTGGTAGAGCCCCTGATGGAGCAGGTGGTGGAGGACCCCAACTACCGCACCGACAGCAGCCCCACCCAGCCCTATAACCGGGCTCTGCTCTCGGGCCACGGTACTATGAGTTATTACTACAGCATGATCGACCCGGGCACCACCCAGTTCCAGGGGGCCATGTACTACAACCGCTCCTGCGGCCAGCAGTATTATGGGCCCAGGTGGCAAAGTATGATGATGAGCCTATTAGGCGTGCGGTATTATGCTATTGAGGCGGGCAAGACCCATGAACTGCCTTATGGTTTTACCACCCAGGCAGCGGCACAGGACGGCTATGAGATCTATGAAAACGAATACGCCCTACCCCTGGTCACGGTGTACGATGGGGTGGCCTCTCTCCAAGAGGCGGAGTCTCCCTTTGCACTTCAGCAGTTAATGCTACAGGCCGCTGTGACAGAGGACGAGACCACTCTGCCCCAAGCTCAGACAGACCTGACTGTTGAGGAGCTGCCTTTTATTTGGCGGCAGGAGACCAGCCAGAACGCCCGGGTGGAAGAGGGGATGATTCGGGTGGAGAAGGACCAGGGCCACGTGGACCTGGAATTCGCGCCTATAAAGGGGCAGGAGCTGTGCGTGGTGTTCGACGGCCTGGAGAGTAATATGGCCGATCCCAAAAAAGGGATGATCGCCTTTTTCGCGGGCTGCGGCAAGACAACAAACGTGCTGAACGCCGCCCGTCCGGTGAATCGCTTTTATTGCGGGTACCAGAACTTCCTAGTCAGCGTGGGCTATCAGCCAGAGGAACAGAACGTTATCCGGCTAAAGTTCAACTGGGAGGGCGAGTACAGGTTTGACTCCATGAAAATCTACGCGGTGGACCCCTCTTTTTTAGAGGAAACTACCCTTCGGCTAAGGGAGAGCGGCGTTCAAGATATTTTACGGGAGACCAACCGTATCTCCTTTTCCACCCGGCGGGAGAGCCCGGGTATGGCCTTTATCTCCATCCCCTATAACGAGAACTGGTCCGTAACTATTGATGGAGAAAAAGCTATCCTGCGGAACATCCAATGCGGCCTGTGCGGTGTGGAGATCCCGGCGGGAGACCACCAGGTGGTAATGACCTATCGCTGCCGCCCATTCTGGTTGGGGGCCGCCATCTCTGGGGCCACGGCTACATTGTTGCTGGTTCTGTGGGCTTGGCGAAAGGTCATAAAGCGCCGGAACTCCGGGATCGACCACCGGGAGCGTCCGTCACGTTCTTATCCTTAAGCCTTTCAAGCATTTCTCTCGCACGTCCCATATATGCCTGCCTGTAAGCCGGCGACTGCCGGATGGTATCACCTAAGCTAAATATCGTGTATAGAAAATATACCCCAAAAGGAGAAGCGTCATGGAATTATTACAGAGAAAAGATGTGCCCGTAAAACTGACCTGGGACCTGTCGGCCATCTATGCCAACGAGGAGGCTTTTTTAGCTGATGTGGAAAAAGCCAAGTCCTTGACCCAGGAGCTGGAGCAGACCTATCCGGGCAATCTGACCACTCCCCAGCGCATTCTGGACTGCCTGGAGGGCTACCAGGAGCTGGTCCGGCTGTTGACCCTGACCGGCAGCTACCGGAACCTGGCCGCTTCGGTGGATTTCACAGACCCAAAGCTTCAGGAGGAGGACGAGAAAATGTCCCGGCTGAGCTCTGAACTTCTAAGCCGCCTGAGCTTTATTGACAGCGAAATTATCGCCCAGCCGGAAGAGACCCTACAGGCGGCTGTGGCCCAGGGGGGACCCAGCTGTGGTTATCTGAAAAAGCTGCTGCGCTGGAAGCCTCATCAGCTTCAGCCGGAGACCGAACGGGTCCTTGCCGCCCTAGGACCTACCCTGAACACCCCGTATACGGTATACAATATGGCCAAACTGGCGGACATGAGCTTTCCCTCTTTCAACGCTGGGGAAGAGGAATACCCTCTGGGCTATTCCTTATTTGAGGATAACTATGAATATGACCCTCGTACCGCTGTGCGCCGAGAGGCGTTCCGAACCTTTTCTCAGAAGCTGCGGGAATACCAAAATGTCACTGCCGCCGCCTATCAAAGCGCGGTGCAGACGGAAAAGACCCTAGCCACCCTGCGGGGCTTTCATTCTGTATTTGATTACCTGCTCTTCGACCAGCAGGTAACCCGAGCGATGTATGACCGGCAGATCGGCCTGATTATGACAAAGCTGGCCCCCCATATGCAAAAATACGCCCGGCTGCTGCAAAAGATCCACAACCTGGACTCCATGACCTATGCGGATCTAAAGCTTACTGTGGACCCGGACTATGCCCCTGCCGTTACAGTGGAGGAATCTAAGCAGTATATTGAGAAGGGCCTGTCCATTTTAGGTGAAGAGTATGGGGAGATGGTCCGCGCCGCCTACCGGGAACGCTGGGTGGACTTTGCCCAAAACCAGGGTAAATCTACCGGCGGCTTCTGCGCCAGTCCCTATGGCAACCACTCCTATATTCTTCTCTCTTGGCACCAACGGATGTCCGATGTGTTTACCCTGGCCCACGAACTGGGCCACGCAGGGCACTTTAAGGCTTGCAACAAAGCCCAGTCTTTGTTCGACACAGAGGTCTCCACCTATTTTGTAGAGGCTCCCTCTACTATGAACGAGCTGATTATGGGCCACTATTTGCTGAACACCAGCAATGACAAGCGCTTCCGGCGATGGGTACTCAGCAATATGGTGGGTAATACCTATTATCACAACTTTGTTACCCACCTGCTGGAGGCTGCCTACCAGCGGGAAGTCTATAAAATTGTTGATCAGGGCGGCAGCCTCCAGGCCGAGACCCTGAACCGGTTGATGAAGGAAACCCTGGAGCGTTTTTGGGGGGATGCGGTGGAATTGACCGAGGGCGCGGAACTGACCTGGATGCGCCAGCCCCACTACTATATGGGTCTGTATTCCTACACCTATAGCGCGGGCCTAACGGTGGCCACCCAAGCCTGCAAACGCATAGAGAAAGAGGGTCAGCCCGCTGTGGAGGACTGGAAGCGGGTGTTAGCTGCGGGCAGCACCGGCGCGCCCCTGGAACTGGCCCAAATGGCCGGGGTGGACATTGCCACTGATGAGCCTTTGCTGGACACGATTGAGACCATTGGCGGTATGATTGACGAGATCTGCGCCCTGACGGAAGAGCTGAACCAGGTGTGAACAAGACGGAAGCTTTAAAGCTATATTTTGGCCACCAGGCTTTTCGCCCTGGACAGGAAGCGCTGGTAGACGCCCTGCTGGCTGGCCAAGACGTGCTGGGGGTGATGCCCACCGGCGCGGGGAAGAGCGTCTGCTACCAGCTGCCAGCCCTGTTGCTGCCTGGGCTCAGTCTGGTGGTTTCGCCGCTTATCTCTCTCATGAAGGACCAGGTAGCCGCTCTGACCCAGGCTGGGGCCCCCGCCGCTTTTCTCAATTCTTCCTTGACCTCCGGGCAGATGGACCAGGTGCTGCGGCGGGCCCGGAGGGGGGAGTATAAGATTCTCTACGTGGCGCCTGAACGCTTGAATGCCCCAGGGTTCCAGGCCTTGGTCCGGCAGGTAGAGGTGCCCCTGTTGGCTGTAGACGAGGCCCACTGTGTTTCCCAATGGGGCCAAGACTTCCGCCCCAGCTATCTGGGCATTTCTCAATTTATCGCCAGCCTGTCTCGACGTCCGGCGGTAGGAGCCTTTACAGCCACAGCCACGGCTCAGGTGCGGGAGGACATCGAAAAGCTGCTGCCCCTGGTCTCTCCTCTGAGAGCCGCTACAGGCTTTGACCGGCCTAATCTGTTCCTAGAGGTGGTCAGGCCAAAGAATAAGGAGGCTTGGCTGCTGGACTATGTGGCTCAGCGGTCTCAGCAGAGCGGCATTGTTTACTGCTCCACCCGCAAAACTGTGGAGGCTGTGTGCCAACAGCTGTTAGACCACCATCTGTCTGCTACCCGCTACCACGCAGGTTTGGAGGATCAGGAGCGAAGGGCCAACCAGGAGGCTTTTGTTTTTGATCAGGCCCGGGTGATGGTGGCCACCAACGCCTTTGGCATGGGCATTGATAAGTCTAACGTAAGCTTTGTCGTGCACTATAATATGCCTAAAAATATAGAGAATTATTACCAAGAGGCTGGCCGGGCCGGCCGGGACGGGGAGCCCGCCCATTGTGTGCTGCTTTTTTCTCCAGGGGATGTGTACACGGCCAAGTTCCTGATTAATAATGCCTCTGAGAACCAGGCGCTCTCTCCGGATGAGCGGGAACAGGTACGGCGTCAGGACCTGAGCCGCTTGGAGCAGATGGAGGGTTACTGCCGCACTGGGGATTGCCTGCGGGCCCGGCTGCTGGAGTACTTCGGCGAAGAGGCTCCGGCGCGCTGCGGAAACTGTGGTAACTGCACCGGCGTGGTGGAGATGTGGGACATTACAGTGGAAGCCCAGAAGATCCTCTCCGCCGTGGCCCGTGTGGAGAAAAAGTACCGCCGAAGCCTGGGAGCCGCATTGGTTGTGCAAATGCTCCACGGCGGAAACACCCAAAAAGTACGCCAGCTGGATCTAAACCAGTTGCCCACCTATGGCATTATGCGGGAAATAAAGCCCTCGCAGATTCGGGGGTACATAGACTGCCTGCTGGATAAGGGCTACCTCTACCTGGACGGTCAGGACTATCCGGTATTGCGGCTAACAGCCCAAGCAAAAGCGGTTTTGTTCCAAGGGGAGCGGGTGGTCTATGTACAGCGCAGCGTTCAGACCCAAGCCACCAAAACCGGCGCCAGAGTTCCGGCAAAAAAGGGGGCGTTCTCCCCTTCGGCAGATATGGGTCTGTTCGAAGTCCTGCGGGCCTTGCGGGCCCAGCTGGCTGTAGCCCAGGGAGCCCCTGCCTATACGGTATTCAGCAATGCTACCTTGATGGATATGTCGGTCAAACAGCCTGAGACCTTGGAGGAGTTCCGGCAGGTTTCCGGAGTGGGGGAGGTCAAGGCGGTTCGTTATGGCAAGCTGTTTATAGAAAAAATTGTCCAGTGGAAGAAAGATCAAATCTAAATAAGATTGCCTGTTCAGGCAGCTGAATATTTGACAGCCCTTTACAGCTATGATAAACTATAATAAAAGAGAGGCAGAAACTATGAATAATCATGTCCAGCCCCCGGTCCAGATTGCTGAAAATATCTGGCAGTTCAATGAGGCTAACGAAAATGGCCCCTATGTGGACGCCTATCTTATTGTTGGTACAGAAAGAGCACTGCTGGTGGACGCCCTGCAAACTGTCACCGGCCTTTATGAGGAAATTCGAAAAATTACCCCAAAGCCCCTTTCTGTGTTCATCACCCACGGACACCTGGACCACGCGGGTGTAGCCGTGGAGGAGCTGCACCAGGCTGGGGTTCCGATCTATATGAGCCGTCTGGACTATGCTCTGCTAAAGGAAACGATGGACTACGGCCAAGAGCCGGACTGGTTTTTGGACCTGACCCCTGGCATGGTCTTTGACTTGGGCGGTTTTTGCTTTGAGACCATTAGCCTGGATGGACATTCCAGGGGTTCTATGGCGGCACTGGATAAAGAGCGCCAGTTGCTTTTCTCGGGGGATGCTATTGGTGGGGGAGGTCTTATCTGGATGCAGTTGCCTTGCTGCAGCCCTCTGGTACGGCTGAAGGAATCCCTAGAGGCCCTGCGTCAGAATATCCGCCAGTGCCCCCAGCTGCTTGTCTACCCTGGGCACCGCAATCAGTCCCCGGTGCAACTGACTGGCCAGTACATAGAAGATTTATTTTTTATTGTTCAGGGATTGCTGGATAGAAGCCTGCAAGGTGAGCCTTCAAAAGAACCCTGGCAGGGAGATAAGTTGGAGTTCCATCGCGAGGCCCATGGGGTTACCACGTACTTCTGCTACGATCCAGAGCGGCTTTATGATGACAATTAATTAAGGAAAATATATCCTTGCCACCTTCATGGGCATGTTTGACGGGATATAGGTCGATGAACTTGTAATTTGAATCTTTTGAAGTTTTTTTGTCTATAATGTGTCCATGCCATCTAGCCACAAGCTGTAGTAGCGTATAAATTTTAGCGGGCAGGGTGTTTTATATACTCTGCCCGCCATATTCTGTGTTTTTGAGGAAAGATAAAAGAATTTGCAAAAAAAATCCTATTTGCAAAAAAACGCCACAGCCACCGCGCCAGGTCCTACATGGGTGCCAATGGTCCCGCCCACAGTGCAAATAGGGAGGGTGTCGGTGTGGTTCTGCCATAGTTGACGGCTGTCTGCAATATATTTTTGTAGAACCGCATCGCTCAGACCCGTGTAGCCCAGGCAATAGGGCCGGGAAAAATCTACCCCAGCGGTTTTCTCGATCTCCTGCACCAGCAAGCTGTTTCCATTTTTAGAACCCCGGGCCTTGCCTAACACGACCACTTCGCCCTCTTGTACAGCCACCACGGGCTTTACCGAGAGCAGCCCACCCACCAGAGCCGTGGTGGGAGAAATGCGCCCGCCGCGCTTTAGATATTCCAAGGTGTCCAGCAGGGCAATGAGCCGGATCCGCTTTTTCTCCTCCTCCAAAATTCCGGAGATTTCTTCTGCGGCCAGTCCCTGGTCTGCTAGCTCCAGGGCCCGTTCCACCAGAATCATTTCTCCAATAGTAGCGTTTGCACTGTCCACCACGAACACCTGTCCTGGGTAGTCCTGGGCAGCTAAGCAGGCGCTCTGCCAAGTACCAGAAAGCTTTTGAGATAAGGTGACAGCCACCACCGAGTGTCCTTCTTTTACCGCATCTCGAAAAGCGTCGGCAAACTGGCCGGGGCTCACCTGACTGGTAAGGGGCAGGGTGTCGCCCTCAATAAGCTGCTCGTAAAATTGGCGGTGGGTCAAGTCTACTCCGTCCTGGTAATGCCGGTCCCCAAAGCTAATGGTCATGGGAAGAATCGTAACATAGTCCCGCTGTGGGGAGACAATGTCAGAGGCAGAGTCTGTGATAATGCGGATGGACATGGACACCATTCCTTTCGTCCCAGCATTCAGAGGAAAACGCGGGGACAAGACTTTTCTTTATCATAACATATTTAGATGAATCTGGCAAGGAGGTAAGAGGCTGTTTCTCGGCAGCCGTCATGCTTGGCGGCTGTGTGCCATTGGCATAGAATGCTCCCATACCCAGCAAAATAGTTTTTCCAATTCCTACCACGCATCCTTTACCATATAGTAGTTAGTTGTTGGCGCTCATTTGCCCATTCTCACCAGCCGAACCTTGCTACGAAGCGTTAAGATAAGTAAAACACATTGCGCGGTCAAGCGTATAGGATAATCTCTTTCATCGCCACTGGACCCCGGGCAGCTGTGACCCGCACCCGGATGGAATGGACTCCGGTGGCAATCGTTCTCGTCAGTTGGTTCTGATCCGCAAAGGGATCTGCCAGCTGGCAGATCTTTCGGTTGCCAATGGTAGTCCCTTGAAACAGGGGGAAGCGGCTGCCGTCTTCGCTTTGGGCCTCAATCCGAAAGCTTTCCACCCGCTGCCCCTGGGCAATATCCTCCCGCAGCTCTACATACCGCACCTCTGGGCAGTTTTCTGGCACCTGAATCCGGTAGACAGGCTGGGTGGTATGTTCGGTTTTCTCTGGAATCATCTGGGTCTTTAAAGGGTGTCCAAACTCCTTTTCAAGCAGTTCGCCCAGCTGAGCTAGGCGGTCCACGTCCCGCTGGTCAATGAGCCCATCCCGGTTGGGGGGAAGATTCAGGTTTAGCCCCGCGTTTGCCCCCACACTGGAGAGCCAAATGTGAAACAGCCGTTCCAGACTGTGGGGCTCCTCCTGGGGGTGCCAGAACCACCCAGGACGGATGGAGGTGTCTATCTCCGCAGGGGTAAAGACCAGGCCTTTGGAATAGAGGATCACCGGCAGGTCGCCTACCATTTCCTCTGTATTATAAAGGTAGTCCAAAGTACCTTGGTCTGCCAGAGGGCCAGGACCGGTTTGGGTTGGGGCATTTTTGCAGAGCTCTTTTGGTACCACAGCCCATTCCGAACGCCGGGGCTTTCCGGCCTCGTTGCCACACCAGCGCACGTCGGGGCCGTAGTCGTTGAAGATCACAGCTTGGGGCTGGTGCTTCCGAATCAGCTGGAAATAGCGGTCAAAGTCATAAACCTGCTTTTTTCCGCCAGGTCCCTCGCCGCAGGCATTATCGAACCATACATAGAAGATAGGGCCGTAGCCGGTAAGCAGTTCTTCCAGCTGGTTACAAAAATAGTCATTGTAGGCCTCTGTACCATACAGCAGGGAATTTCGGTCCCAGGGGGAGAGGTAAAAGCCAAACTTTAGCCCACATCGGGCACAGGCTTCGGAGCAGGCCCGGACCACATCCGGGCTTCCCGGTGAATTTTTCACCGAATGCTCCGTGTACTGAGAGGGCCATAGACAAAAACCGTCGTGGTGCTTGGCAGTGAGAACAATGCCCTTTAGCCCAGCGGATTTGGCGGCCCGAACCCATTGGTCGCAGTCCAGTTTTTTGGGGTCAAAGATGGATTCCGCTTCTGTTCCATCGCCCCATTCTTTGTCCGTATAGGTATTCACCCCAAAGTGGATAAAGGCATATTGCCCGATTTCGTACCAGGCTAGCTGCCGGGCCGAGGGCTTTACCTGGGCAGTCTGTTGAAGAAATTCCATCATCTCATTTTCCTCCTGTTTTTCCATAAATTGGTCAGAAATTTTGCGCCGGCGGAACGTGCTCCCGTTCCGGCACGACCGGGCTCCAGGCCGCTTTTCGGGGCGCAGGGTCCAACCCTATTATAGAGTGATTTTTTTGTTTTGTAAATAGATCAGGCCATGGGTTTTTGGGAGGAATTTATCAAAGGCGTCTTTTCGCCAGAAGTCCGTCATTTCTTTTAGGGCTTGTTTGAACATAGAGAGAAAGAGGAATTTTGGACCAGAGGCGGTCCATTGCAAGGAGAACCCCGCAAGTCAACCGAGCGGTTGACGAGAATTTTCCACGCGGAAAAGGGCCTCTTCTGGCCAAAAAGACGGGGTTTTCGAGGTTTTAAACAAGCTCTAGTTAAAAACAGGATGAATTTTTCTGAAAAAGGGAGTTCAGAGAAAATAGAAACATAGGACAGAGAAGAGGGTGTCAGAGGGAAATAGCAAAGGCTATATTTTCTTTTTATCATCGGTTGCTGGGTTATCTATAAGTCTACCATTCTTATCGAACCGAGAGCCATGGCAGGGACAGTCCCAACTGTGCTCTGCGGCGTTATATTTCAGCGCACAGCCCATGTGTGGACAGCGGGGACCCGCGGGAGCTAATAGACCTACAATGGCTTCTATGGCATTATAGGCCAGCTGTGGACAAAAGATGCTGCGTGATGGTCGAAACAGGTGGGCGTATTCGTTTTTGCGGCCAAGAACCAAATCTGTTAGCAAAGAAGCGGCAGCCATGCAGGAGGTCATTCCCCATTTGTTAAAGCCTGTGGCAACAAAGAGATTGGGTGTATTTTTAGAGTATTGGCCAATGTAAGGAACTGCGTCCAAACTCATGCAGTCTTGCGTGGCCCATTTAGTGGAAACCTTTGCGCCAGGATAAAAACGCTGGGCAAAGGACTCTAGCTCCTGCCAACCGCCGGATTTTCCCGTTCGATGGCTTCCTCCTCCCAACAGTAGGAGACCGCCGTAATTGCGCAAACTAAGTCCGGATACCTGTTGATCTATATACATGCCACCTATATCCGGCGCGCCCTCCAGGGCTAACACATAGGAACGCTGTTGATATAGTTTGAGAAAATAACCGCCGTGTTTGTTTAAAAGGGGGAAGTGCGTAGCAATGATAATTTTCTTTGCCATTATTGTCCCTCTTGTGGTTCGGGCTTTTCCAGGCATCAGCTCCAGCACTTTTGTGTGCTCAAAAATTCTCAGATCTCGGGCGATTGAGTATAGAAATTTTAGGGGATGGAACTGTGCCTGACTGGGAAACTGAATGGCTCCTGCTATGGGGAAGGGCAGAGGTAGCGCTGTATGGAAGAAGGCGGCAAAGCCTAGATGCTTCAACGCCGCTACCTCTCTCTCAATTTTTTCTCGGTCGTCCAGCGAGTATACGAAAGCGTCTCTTTCCTCAAAGTCACAGTTAATCTCTTGGCAAAGCTCTTTAAACTTGCCTAATGCTTCCTGGTTTGCTTGTAAATACAGCCTTGCTATTTCCGCGCCGGATTTTTGGAGTAATCTATCATAGATTAGACCATGCTGGGATGTAATCTTTGCAGTAGTATTCCTGGTAATACCGCTGCCAATGCAGTTGGCTTCTACCAGGGCATAGTCCACACCGGCCTTTGCCAGTTGGTGGGCGCATAAAACCCCCGCCATTCCACCGCCTATAATGAGTACATCGGTATGCAGATCACCCTTTAAAGGATGGAACTGGGGCAAACCATTTACGTTTGTCCAAATTGAGTCCATACGATCACCTCTTTGCTAATAGAGTGGCTGAAGCCTGACAGATTATGCGGTATTTCATTTCAAAAGACGAAGAGCCGTGTTCACAATTATCTTCTTTGCGATTGAGCATCTAGGGCTTGTTTGAAAAATCGAAAACGTCGTCTTTTGGGGCCAGAAGAGGCCGCTTTCTACGTCGAAAATCCTCGTCAATCGCCAGAGTGACGTAGTTAGCGCAGCTAACTACAGCGGTTCTTCTCCTTGAAATTGTCCCCTTCTGGCCCAAAATTCGTCATTTCCTCTATTTTCAAACAAGCTCTAGACTATGTGTGGTGATAAGCGGTTCTAGTGTCCGTTTGATTTCAAAAGATTATCCTATTATTTCAAATTCAGTGCATTGCAAAAGGAGCGTGAATTCTCCATAATAAGATAAAGCCCACAAGTGAAAGGAGCAATATCATTATGAAACATGACATTGTAGTGGTCGGCGGAGGGTTTACCGGCGCCGCGGCGGCCATTGCCGCAGCCAGAGAGGGCGCAGACGTGCTGCTGGTGGAAAAGGGGAACTCTCTGGGCGGGGCCGCGGGGAATTCTTTGGTCAACCCCTTTATGGTAAATGCCACAAAGATCAATGGCGTCTTTACAGAGCTCTCTCAGGGGATTTTTCTGGAAATACGGGAGGAACTAAACCGCTTTTCAGATCAATACCATCCTAACAGAAGGCATACGAATGTCAATACGTTTAACGAAGAATACCTAAAGATTATCTTAAACCGTATGGCTTTGAAGAGCGGGGTACATCTGCTGTACCACTGCTGTTTGGTGGGGGTGAAAACAGAGGGCGGAAAGATACAGTCCATTCAGGTGGCCAGTGCTGCCTCTGGCATTCAGGAGATAGAAGGAAATATTTTCATCGATGCTACCGGGGACATGGCCCTGGGGGCAATGGCTGGTTGTGGTTATGTGTTGGGAAGAGAGAGGGACCATCTGTGCCAGCCTATGACATTGTGCTTCCGGCTGGGCAATGTTGATATTGAGAAATATCTGGCTAACCGGGAGAAAATCACACCCCTTTACCAGCAGTTTAAGGAACAGGGAAAGATTAAGAACCACTATGAATGTGTGCTGATTTTCCACACCGTGATGGATGGAGTGCTGCATTTTAACTCTACCCGCGCCGTAAAATATAACCCTGTAGACCCAGAGGACCTTACCAAAGCGGAAATTGAGGTGCGGGAGTATGTTTTTGAGCTTTATGACTTCTTGCGGGAGAATATCGATGGGTTCCAAAATGCCTGTCTGCTGTCCACTGGTGCGGAGATCGGTATTCGGGAAAGCCGCAAGTTGGTGGGCGAGTATGTTCTAAACCAAGAGGACCTGGTATCCTGCAAAATGTTCGAGGACTCTATCGCCCTGGGAAACTATGATATTGACATCCACAACCCAGAGGGCGGCGGTACAAGCCACTATTATTTCCCAGAGGGACAGTATTACTCTATCCCATACCGTTCTCTGTTGCCTAAAGAGATTCGCAATCTTTTGGTGGCGGGCCGGTGTATCTCTGAAACTCATGAGGCCCAGGCTTCTACCCGCATTCTGCCCATTGTCTGCTGCCTGGGCGAAGCGGCGGGCTTGGCAGCTTCTTTGGCTGTGAAAAAATCAGTTTCTCCCAAAGAGGTGGAGATTGATGCCCTGCATGGGCTGCTAAAGAAGAACGGCGCTATGTATTAAGGCAACCCCGCACCATTCGCGGGTGGCGCCTTAAGCACCGTCTTGCTTGCAGATTTTCCGTGATAGCGCACAGCGTTCGCTGGTCAATGGTGAGATGGACGGCGCTCAATCTGTACACTCGGAAGAAAAATCTGACTGTGCAATACGGTACTTAGAATTGTGCGGTATTGCCTTAAAGAAATTGGAAATTTTATGGGGAGATAAGTCCAAGATATTTAAGTAATACTTAGTTTTAGAGAGCATGACATGGGTGCGTCCATTGTTTTGCAAAGGCTAAGATAACGAGGGTGGCGGGGATTATTGAGATTGTTCCTTGTTCCCGGTAAGATAGACAAAGGGCGGGAGGTTGGTTCTCCCGCTTTTCCTTATTTGGAAATTTGTTTACCGGTCATTTGCTAACAATTTGCCTATTAGCAAATGGGATCACAGATCAGGAGGATGAAGAATGTATCAAGCCTTTATCGTAGACGATGAAGAAACAGTGCGCACAGGGCTGGAAAACTATTTTGATTGGAATAAGTATGGAATAGAGATTATTGGTGATGCGGAGGATGGGGACATTGCCCTGGAAAAAATTTTGGCCTGCCGCCCAGATATTTTGATCTGCGACGTGAAAATGCCCCATATGGACGGGACCGTATTGATCGAAAAACTTTGGGAGGCGGGACTGCGGATCCCGGTGCTCTTTGTAAGCGGATATTCTGATGTACAGATGCTGAAAACGGCCATGCGGTTTCATGCCGAGGACTACATCCTAAAGCCTGTAAATTTTGCGGAATTAGAGGAGGCGATTCTGCGGATTGTAACACAACTGGATGGAAATCGGGCTCGGAAAAATGAACTAGAGAAAATGGAAGTGCTCCTCTACCGTAGTATTCCATTATTAAAGGAAAAGTATTTTCTCCGCCTACTGGGCTCAAGGGCAAAGAGTGTTGAATCCACCCGTAGAGATTTGGAATTTCTTGGGCTAGATATTGACGAAGAAGAGCCGGTTAATGTCTTTATTCTCCGTGTTACAGAGTATGAGACTTTCAGCAGTTCGGAAAAAGAAAAGTATCTCTACACTTTTGCGGTAGGAAATATTGTATCGGAGCTCATCAGCCAAGAATGGAGAGGCTTTGTTTGTCAAGAGGATAAAGAACAGCTGGTGGGTTTTGTTCAAGGGGTGGATCTGGAATTAGAAGGTGTGACAAAGTTCTACGAGAGAGTTAGAGAGACTATATTTGACACCTTACAAATACCTGTTTCTATTGTGGCGGGGACTTTAGGACATGGCTTTATGGATTTAGCCAATTCATTTCAGATGGCACTCTCGGTTCAAAGAGACCAGTTTATTCACGGAAGCGGCGTTTATATTGCAACAGATGCTCAGAAGCAGGAACCTGCGGATATGAACTCCATGTACCACTATCTGGACGGCCTCCATCTGGACATTGGCAATTATATGGAAGAGGGAAAGATTGAAACAGAAGTTGAGCAAATATTTATTAGGCTTCTGTCCGTGGACGCTATTGACGAAAAAGATATTAAGAACTTTTGCTTTCATTTTGTGCAGAAGATTTATACAGCTCTCAGCGATCAGGATACAATGGATATGAAAAAGCAGAACGAGACCATAGGGAAGATATTCCGACAGACAAATGTGGAGAGTTTGAAGAAGTGCCTGGTTTCATATTTTCATGGCGCTGTTCAAAACATGTGGGAAAGCCAGAACAAAACATATGGAAATGTAACCAATCAAGTGAAGCGGTTGCTACAGAATGAATATGCAAAGCAGTGGACTCTGGATGAGCTGGCGGTACAAATGAATATTAGTAAGGCGTATTTATGCACATTGTTTAAACAGAGCACGGGCCAAACCATTATGGATTATCTTTCAAAAATCCGAATTTATAAGGCCGCAGATTTATTGCGAGACCCAAAAAGCAAGGTCAACGAAGTAGGGGATATGGTGGGATACAGCGACCCCGGATATTTTACTAGAATATTTAAGAAACACTTTGGCATCAGCCCATCACAGTACCGTAAGAACTTGAACATTTGACTGAAAGGGTATAAGTATGAAACGAAAGAAACGGAAACTTAAGTCATTTCTTAGCAGAGTCTACCAGAATAACTCCATGAAGATGCAGTTTGTTTTGGTGTACTCCTTATTTGTTTTAGTTCCTACACTTGCCGCGTTGCTATTAATGTCTCGCACGGCAAATGAAAAAATTCAAGATGTCACATTGCAAACCGCAGAGGAAATGGTCTCCCAGATAAGTTCAAACGCCTCATTTCAGTTTCAACAAATGGCAAATATTTCATTAACAATTAGTACAAATAGCAATGTGCGCGAGCTTTTATCACGTCAAAATACTGATATTTATACAGATTATCGTGACGCGAAGAAGATGCAAATGATTATGGAAGAGATCATCAATATCTCTCAAGGCTTAGAGGCAAAGCTATATGTAGATAGTAAAAAAAGCTATTCCAGTCAAAGGGTTTATTTTCATAATATCGAAACCTTTTATGAAATGTATGATGTGGCAGAGGACGGTAGTTTGCCATCACAGCTATCCTGGGTATGTAATCAAACAGATGGCGGGCCTCCGTCCAGTATAAGCTATATTTCACCGGTCTATAGTTCAAATGACATCACGCAAGTAATCGCATATTTGAAAGTTGATATGAAATATTCCGATATCGAAAAACTGTTTACAAACATTTCCCTTTCCAACACGTTTGATTACTTTCTAGTAGATCACACTGGGAAAACCCTTTATTCCAGTGTGGAGGATCAGAGAGAAAATATTTTTACGACAGATGAGCTGCGACAAAAACAAGGCGTGTTTCAAAAAGGAAATGCATATTATGCCTATTCGCAGATGGACTCATCTCGATGGTTTATTGTTTATCTTGTTGATGTTAACGCGCTTGGCACAGATACCACATCTTCTTTTTTAACAACAACTATATTAATTATTACTCTTTTTGCCGTGTTCTTCTTGGTAATGGTTTTATGTCTTGTTCTAATTGTTACCCATCATTATGACAGAAAGATCCAGGCCATCACAGATAGTCTGGATGCTCATAATGTAAGTGATTTAGAGCCGAATTTGAGAAAGAGAGTTAATAATTTAGACTTTCTTACTGCAAATGTTAATCGACTGATGTTGAAAGTAAAAGACATGACAGAACAATCTGTGCAGAGGGAAATCAATGAGAAAAAGGCCGAACTAAAAGCACTGCAATTCCAGATAAATCCCCATTTTCTATATAATGCGTTAGATACAATAAACTGGGCAGCAATTAAGCGGGGAGACATGGTAGCTAATCGGCAGATTGGTTTACTTGCACAATATTTTAGATTGGTTCTAAACAATGGAAACATTAATATTCATATGAGTGAAGAACTGGAATTTTGTCGGGTTTATTTGCAGATTCAGAATGAAATCAATGCGGGAAAATTTACTTTTGAAATTAATACAGATGAGTTGATACGGGATATTACTTTGCCTAAAATGTCTATACAGCCCATTGTAGAAAATGCATTGATACATGGGGTTTTAAAACAACGAAATCACAAAGGAAAGATATTAGTTTTAGCTCAGCAGACAGAGACCACAACAAGAGTAAAGGTGTGGGATAATGGAGTGGGTTTTGATGTGCAGCGTCTACAGGAATCTATGTTGCAAGGAGGAAAGGATGGCTTTGGATTGCACAATATTTACGAAAGACTCAAGCTCTTTTTGGGTACAGATCCAGTGCTTCATTTTCGCTCAGATGAGGCAGGCACAGAAGTAGAAATCACTTTAGAACTGTAGCCAGCTGGCCTTTATACACCCAGTAATCTTGAAAGAAACATTCATGTTGTGATAGAGTGATGAATTTTTTAAAAAGTTAACACCTCTAGAACGCTGGGTATAAAAAGGTAAAAAATTTGCAATTTATCTATGGGAAAATAGCAATATTGTTTGAGATAAGGAAGATTGTCCAAGAAATCGATAAAAATTCCATTCAAATTCACTTTCGAATTTGATAAAATATTTCTAGTTTAGGAGAAACACATTGTTTGGGGGAGATATTTTCATGAGAAAAAAAATACAACAAAAGGACTGTGGAGGTCTGAATCATTCTGGTGCTCTGACCATTGTCCGCAAAAATATTAGTCTCTACTTATTGTTGGTTCCCGGCATTGCTTATCTGATTGTTTTTAAATATATCCCCATTGGCGGTCTGGTCATGGCTTTCCAAGATTTTAATGTGTTTAAGGGGTTTTTAGAGAGTGAATGGGTGGGACTTCAACAATTTCAAAAGCTCTTTGCATCGCCGGATTTTTACAGGATCTTTCGAAATACACTGCTAATTAATAGCTATAAAATTATCTTTGGATTTCCATTGCCGATTTTATTGGCAATTATGCTTAATGAGATCCGTTTCACGCCGCTAAAGAAGGTATCTCAGACTATTGTGTACTTACCGCATTTTCTTTCCTGGATTATTGTGTCGGGGCTATTTATCAATATTTTATCTGCGTCTAATGGTATTGTAAATCAGATTATAAAAGCATGCGGTGGTGAAGCTATTGCCTTTATGAGCAATACGAGTTGGTTCCGCTCTGTACTGGTTATTACCGATACCTGGAAAGAGATGGGCTGGAGCGCTATTGTTTATATTGCAGCCATTGCTGGGGTGGATCAGGAACTATATGAGGCCGCCCGAGTGGATGGCGCCAGCCGAATTCAACAGATTTTGCATGTTACCTTACCGGGAATTTCTTCCACAATTGTTCTTATGTTTATCTTAAAATTGGGTAGTATTTTGTCCGGAGGATTCGATCAGGTGCTTACCATGTACAATCCGGCTGTCTATGAAGTGGCGGATATTATTCAGACCTATGTATACCGGGTAGGCCTGGGAAAACAGCAATATAGTTTTTCTGCTGCCGTAGGTAT
Organism: Acutalibacter intestini; assembly: GCF_034334985.1. Lineage (NCBI taxonomy): Bacteria > Bacillati > Bacillota > Clostridia > Eubacteriales > Acutalibacteraceae > Acutalibacter > Acutalibacter intestini. The sequence continues at coordinate 188,674 of NZ_JAWXXL010000006.1, forward strand.
GTTCAACTCTGTGATTGGATTTGTTTTAACCGTCTTAGGTAATTTTATCAGTAAAAAAGTTTCCGGACGCAGTATTTGGTGATGATAAGAAATGGGGTATTTTATATATGAAAACCAGAGAGATTGAGAGAAAAAGAATTAAGGATCCGATTCAGGATATGGTGTTTATTGTGATCTGTCACTTTGTAGTCTTACTTATGGTGGCAGCCACTCTGTTCCCATTTTTGAATGTGGTTTCAAAAGCATTTAGCTCTGAATCTGCTGTTATTGCTGGACGAGTTACTTTCCATCCTGTAGAGTTTCAGATGGGTACTTTAAAGAGTATTATGGGCTCTAATGTGTTTCAGAATGCCTTTAAAACTTCGGTAATTGTCACTTTGATGGGTACCATATTGTCCCTGATTATTACAGTGTTAACTGCGTATCCTCTTTCCAAAAAACACTTGCCTTTTATTAAGCCAGTCTTAGTGTTTTTTGTGTTCACTATGTTGTTTAACGGTGGAATGGTTCCTACCTATCTGTTAATCAAAAACTTGGGATTGATTAACAATATCTTCGCCCTGGTTCTGCCCATTATGCTTAGTGTTTATAATATGCTGATTATCAAAAACTATTATGAGGGGCTCCCGGAAAGTTTGGAAGAGGCCGCAAAGATTGATGGTGCCTCTAACCCTACAATCCTGCTAAAGATTATTCTTCCCCTGTCAACCCCCGTGATTGCCACCATCGGAATGTTCTATTTGGTGATGTATTGGAACGACTATTTTAACGCTATGATTTACATTACTGCACCCCAGCTAAAGCCTTTGCAGCTGTATCTTCGAGAGATGATTTTGGAGTCCTCTCAGATGGCGAATTCCCTTCAAATGAACATAGATGATGAGATGAATGCATCTCCAGAGGGAGTCCGTTCCGCAGCGGTAGTAGCTGTAACAGTTCCTATTTTAATTGTATATCCTTTTGTGCAAAAGTACTTTGTTAAGGGGATTACCATGGGATCTGTAAAGGGATAAAACTCTAGTTTTGGTTGTCGCTGTTTCGCTTTTGCGGAATTGACAATATATTTTTAAGGAGGTAAAAAACATGAAAACGAACCTGAAAAAGGCCATTGCTTTTGCAGTGTGTCTGGCCATGCTGCTGACCTTAGTTGCCTGCGGCGGAGATAGCGGTTCTTCCGCCACTACCCCGAACAGCAGTACAACCTCTTCTTCAGAGAGTAGCAAAGAAAAAGAAGAGGAAAGCATTGCCAGCTCGGACGCAAATACTCAGGATGATTTACCTGAGCTGAAAATGCTGATTCAGTCCGGCGATTATGATCCTAACGAGTATTATATTACCAAGAAAATGAAGGAGCTAACAGGCTATACTGTTAACTATGAGATGCTGCCCAAGGAGAATATGCTGGACGTGCTGAATCTAAAGCTGGCTGGCGGCTCTGACTACGACATCTTTACTATCAGTTATTCCACTGCTGTGCGTTCTCAAATGGATAAATGGGCCCGCCAGGGTGCTTTAGCCGAGTTGGACGATTTAATCGCTCAATATGGCCCAAACCTTGAAGCAAAGGTGAATCAGCGATGCTGGGATATGACCGCAGTGGATGGCAAACGCTTTATTATTGCCAATCTGGAGCCTTCTGTGGTGCCGGAGGGCAATGCCTGGTGTCCTTTCTATGTGCGCACGGATATGGCTAAAGAAATCAACATGGAATTTCCGGATACTCGAGATGGTTTTGTAGAGTATTTGAAGGCTATTAAGGAAAAATATGGAGATTCTGTGGCGCCTTTCTCCATCTGTCCCACCAGTGATATGTCTTATTTGATGGGTGCTTTTGACCTATACTTTAAGTGGAATGATGTGGATGGCACTCTTACATCTTTGGTTGAGGATCCCCGCTATAAGGAATATCTGACTTTTATGGCAGATCTATATTCTCAAGGGCTTTTGGATGTGGATTATCCCACCAACCTGGCCGATACTGTAGTGGAGAAGTTCACCTCTGGCAAGGCTGCTGTGGTCATGGGCATTTCCACTAATAACTACGGTACCACAGAAGATGCTTTGGTAGGCGCTATTGAAGGAGCCGCCATGGATGTTTTTGGGCCCATTAAAAACGCTAAAGGCAAGGCCGCAGCGGGTGGAACCACTGGTCTAAATGCCATCTCCGCTATTCCGGCTGCTTCGGTTCATCAGGAAGACGCTATGAAGTATATTAACGCCAAGTTGGAGGATGAAACCTTTAAGATTTCTACCATTGGCGAAGAGGGTTATACTCACAAAAAGATTTCGGATACAGAGTATGAGCCCATTGCTCCCACCTTCCTGGAAGAGCTGAACTATGGCTCTAACTTCCTGATAGGCGCCGACGATGAGATGTATCCTATTTACTGGAAGCAGTGCCGCTTGAAGAAGGATATTCGCAATTACGATGCGGCTGTGAAGATGATGGAAGGCACTAATATTGTGCAGATCGATCCCATGAAGATTTCTCCTCTGCTGCCTATTTACTGCGAATACACCACTAGTCTGGAGCAGGCTGTCAGTGATTTTGAGGTGAGCGTGATCTGTGGTACCGCCTCGGTGGATACCCTAGAGACCTTTGCCCAGCAGTACATGAATGACGGTGGTGCGGAAGTGAAGGAGGAAGTCAACGCATGGTGGGCAGAATATCGGGATACCTACTATGCTGATTATGGTTATACGCTGGAATAAGCCCAAGGCTTCTTCTATAATGTAATAAAAGCTCTTAGATATATGTGCGAAAGGAAAGACCTTTTGGAAGGAAAACAGCCCCATGAAATTCCTTTTCCAAAAGGTCTTTCTCTCTAAAATAAATCAAGAAAAAGAGAGGAATAGATAGAAATGAAAGTAGGTATTATTGGATGCGGGTCTATTGCAAACCACGCCCATATCCCATCCTATCTGAATAATCCTGACGCGGAAATCAAGTACTTTTGTGATATTATCCCCGCCCGAGCAGAGGCCGCTGTGAAGAAATATCACTGCGGCGCCGCAGTAGTAGACTATCATGACGTGTTGTCCGACCCAGAGGTGGAGGCGGTTTCTGTGTGCACTCCAAACCACGTGCATGCTCAAATCTCCATAGATGCTATGCATGCCGGAAAAAACGTGCTATGCGAAAAGCCTGCTGCCAGAACGTATGCTGAAACCCTGGAGATGTTAAAGGTTCAGCGGGAGACCGGCAAAGTGCTGAACATAGGTGTTGTGAATCGTTTTGCGGACAATGTCAACCACATTAAGGAATATATTGATGCGGGTAAGCTGGGTGAGGTGCATCATGTGTACATTAGTTTTCGGGCACACCGCTCTATCCCAGGGTTGGGTGGCGCCTTTACCACCAAGGCTCTGGCGGGAGGTGGGGCTTTAATCGACTGGGGCGTACACTATTTGGACATTGTGATGTACTGCTGCGGAGACCCGGATATAAAAACCGTCAGTGGTGAGACCTTTTGCAAGCTGGGAAAAAATATGGAAGATTATGTGTTTACCAAAATGTGGGCAGGACCGCCGGACTATAATGGCACCTATGATGTGGATGACTCGGTTACCGCTTTAGTCCGCACCACTGGGCCCGTGATCACCCTGAACGGTGCATGGGCACAGAACATCAATATGGATGAGGAATTTATTGATTTTATGGGGGATAAGGGCGGCATCCGCTTTATTTATGGAAAGGATTTTACCTACTTTACAGCGGAAAACGGCGCCTTGATTCAGTATGTTCCCCAGTATACTGCCAATGACTTTGGGGCCAATGAGCGGGAGAAATTCCAGAATGAGATCAATGCTTTTGTGCGCTGTATTAGAACCGGAGAGCAGCTTCCCTCTCATATTGAGACTTTCTCGAAAACGGCAGAATTGATGCAGGCAGTTTATGATTCTGCGGAACAACATGTGGAAGTCAGACTAAGTAATGCAGATGAATGAATAAATAAGTTGAACTGGCTTACTGCTAAAAAAGCATTTTCCGTTGATATAATAAAAGTAAGCGATCACCCCGCACGGCATAAAATTTTGCGGAGGATTTAGTACAGCTCTTTCATGTGCTTTGTTTATATATTGTTGCATCTCTAGCCCCTGGTACCTTTGGTGGTATCAGGGGCTGTTTTGTGCAAATATTGCAAATATGATACTACCACCACAGACGCTTTTAATATTACTTGATATTCATTTCAATTTATGCTATGATTTGAAATGAAAATTAAAATGAAGGAAGGTATTACTCCCGCTCAAAAAGCTAGGAAAAAGAGAGGAAGAGTGATATAATAGGGATATGGAATATATCGATTTGCGGAAAGTGGGAAAAGAAGGGCTCAAGCAGATACGCAGTCAGGTG